>DEYX01000336.1 GCA_002365025.1 Hungatella sp. UBA3147
GATCATTGGCAGTAGAAGCCAGACAGCATGATGTTATGATATGCATTGAAAATATGCCTTACCGAAGAGCCGGAAGGGTATGGGAAGGTGCTTGTTCCGAAGCTTATAAGACGGTAGAATATATTGATATCTTGAATAAGGAAGCAGGAGAAGAGCGCTTTGGTGCTTGTTTTGATGTAGGGCATGCCAATGTGCTCGGGAAAAATCTTAGAGAAGAAGTAAGGGCGCTAGGTTCTCATTTAAAAGTACTGCATATTCATGATAATGATGGAGTCTCGGATTCGCATCAAATACCCTACAGCTTTTCTGATACCAAGACCGGGCTTTGTTCTACAGATTGGAGTGGCTTTTTATTAGGACTCAGAGAGATAAGTTTTGAGGGTGTTCTTAGCTTTGAAACTTACCGGAGTTTTACGGGTTTTCCGGGAGTGCTGCAAGATTCGTTGCTTCAATTCCTTTACAGGATAGGAGTTGATTTTTCCTATGTCATATGTTTTAATCAAATATTAGATCAGATGGGCTCTAAAAAAAAGATTTTATTTGGGGCTGGCAGGATGTTTGATGTATACATGGGTCAATATGGAAAAAAATATTCTCCTGTTTTTGCAGTTGATAATAATGCTAGCCTTTGGGGAACGGAAAAGATGGGTATTCCTATTTGCAATCCGGAGGCTATATTGGAGGTTCAGGAAGAAGATCGGATTGTGATTCTATGCAATGCCTATTATGAAGAAATAGCAAAACAACTGAGTGATATGGGTATCAATCACTATGTAATGACAGAAGAAATACTGAGATTTAACGGCAAACCGATTTAAATGTGGAAAAAGCAATCAAAGGGAGAATCTATGTTGAAGATAGGAATACAGTCCCGGCTTTTATTAGGGGATAAAGCGGAAGAAAAAGATTTTCATAGGATAAGGGTCGCCGGTTTTGACTGTATTGATTTTAATCTTGACCGTTTTTTGCCTAATAATCTTATTTATAAGGGAAAAATAAATCATTTCTTCGATCAGCCAGAGGAAATACTATCTGCACATTTTGATGAATACTACCGTATGGCAAAAAGAGAGGGATTAGAGTTTTCTCAGGCCCATGCTCCATATCCGCTGTATGTGTATGGCAAAGAAGAAGACAAGGAATATTTACATATGGTAGTGGAAAAAAGTATTCTTGTCTGTGCTGCACTTCATGCGCCATATTTGGTCGTACATCCTTTTAAATTGTCTTATCCATTGGGAAGAATGGAAGAGCATAAGAAAAATATGGACTTTTTTCAAAGCCTGATTCCTTCATGTAAGAAATACGGTGTAAAAATTTGTCTGGAAAATTTATATGATGGTTTCGGGGGGAGAATCTGCGAAGGTGTATGCGCAGACCCTTATCAAGCGGCTGAATATGTCGATAAACTGAATAAAATAGCAGGGGAAGAATGCTTTGCTTTTTGTTTTGATACAGGCCATGCTAATATTCTCGGAAAAAATATGAAGGAGACGATTCTTACCTTGGGGAATAGAATACAGGCGCTTCACATTCACGATAATGATGGGATCCGTGACCTACATCAATTACCGTTTACTTTCACGAAAGAATTGGCTGGAGAAGTAAGCACTGATTGGAACGGTTTCCTATACGGTCTGAAAGAAATAGGATACTGTGGTGTACTGAGCTTTGAGACTTTTGGGGCATTGAAGTGTTTTCCGATAGAGTTGCAGGATAGTGTGCTTAGGCTCATTGCAGATATTGGAAGGTATTGGATGAAGGAGTTAGAGGAGGGAACAGGACGATAAAATGAAAAAGGTAATTACATATGGTTCTTTTGACTTATTTCATGAGGGACACTACAAGTTGCTTAAGAGAGCGAAAGCCTTAGGGGATTATTTGATTGTGGGAGTTACCACAGAACAATATGATGAATCCCGGGGAAAATTAAACGTAGTGGACTCTATTATAGACAGAATTGAAAATGTGAAAAAAACCGGGTTTGCTGATAAAATTATAGTAGAAGACCACGTGGGACAAAAAGTGGAGGATGTTCATAAATACGGTGTGGATACATTTGCCATTGGCTCAGATTGGATAGGTGAATTTGACTATCTGAAAGATTTTTGTGAAGTGGTGTATCTGGAAAGAACAAAGGAAATATCAAGTACCTTAATAAGAAAACAAAAATACCCCATTATAAAAATGGGAATTGTGGGAACCGGACGTATTGCAGCGCGATTTATACCTGAAGCGAAATTTGTCAGCGGTATCGAGGCGGTTAGCGTCTACAATCCACACAGGGAAAGTGCGGAACGGTTTGCTAAGCGTTTCGAGGTTCAGGCGAATTGGAAAAGCTTTGAGGAATTTTTAGATCCGTTAGATGCAGTATATATTGCTTCTTTGCATCAGACACATTTTGAATATGCCAAAGCAGCTTTAAGCCAGGGAAAGCATGTATTGTGTGAAAAACCCATGGCCTTATCTATAGCACAGGCGCAGGAGCTCTTTGTAACGGCAAAAGCCAACGACTGTTTGCTGCTGGAGGCTATTAAAACAGCATATTGTCCCGGGTTCAGTCAGCTTCTGGGAGTAGCGAGAAGCGGGATCATCGGAAACATTGTGGATGTAGAAGCCTGCTTTACCAGAATTGCAGATCCAGATTCCAGGGAAAGCAAGGATCCGAATTATGGTGGCGGTTTTCTGGAATTCGGGAACCATACGATGCTTCCTATCTTTAAGTTGTTAGGGACGCAATATAAAAGTGTAAATTTTGACAGTATAAAAAGTGAGTATGGCATTGATTTGTATACAAAGGCCTCGTTTTCTTTTGAGAGAGGGATGGCCTTGTCTAAAACTGGTGTTGCTGTAAAATCAGAGGGACAGTTGATTATTGCAGGAACCAAAGGATATATTCTCGCAGAGTCACCTTGGTGGTTGACAAAGTCCTTTGAAGTCCGTTTTGAAAATCCTTACAAGAAGGAACAGTATACTGCCAGATTTTTGGGAGACGGCCTTCGTTATGAATTAAGTGAATTCGTGTCGTTGATTCACAATGGAGAGAGAAATTCTTACAAATTCACAGAAGAGGAATCCGTTGCTATGGCAGGAGTTATGGAGAAATTCATGGAGACGAGAAAATGAGGTATCAGACGAAAATATATGGTCACCGCGGGGCGAGCCAGTATGCACCGGAAAACACTATGGAAGCATTTCAGATGGCTTACGATATGGGAGCAGACGGGATTGAATTCGATGTACAGATGACAAGGGATGGATATCTTGTAGTCACCCATGATGAGGAGATAAGCAGGGTATCTGATGGCAAAGGATATGTGAAAGACTTTTCCCTGGAAGAACTAAGGGGCTTCCAATTCAACAGGACACATCCGGAATATGAAGGAGTTAAAATTCCTTTGCTGGAGGAAGTGCTGGAACAGTTTGTACAAAGAAAGTCCAAGAGTGATAAAGAATTTTTGTTTAATATAGAACTGAAAAATAACATATTTTCCTCTGAGGGTATGGAAGAAAAAGTATTGAAAATAGTAAAAGAAAAAAAGATGCTTGGAAGAACATTATTTTCTTCTTTTTCACATGCGTCTATGCTTAAACTTCGAGAGGTAGAGGAGTCGGCAAAGGTGGCATTTCTTTATTGCGACGGTATTGTGGATATTGGAAATTATGCAGAGAAGTACAAAATAAATACAGTTCATCCTGCATGGTATCTTTTGAACAGGAAAGGTATATTTGAGGATCTTCGTGAAAGAGGAATCGAAATAAATATTTGGACGATAAATAGCGGAAAAGAAATCCGGCGTTTTTGCGATATGGGTGTGGATGGAATTATAACCAACAAACCTGATTTAGGAAGTGAGATAAGAGATGATAAGTAATATACAGGCGGAATGCCTGCTTGCTTTTAATATATGGGATGTTAATTCTGCCAAAGCGGTAGTCGATGCGGCAGCTGATCGAAAAAAAAATATAATTTTGCAGACTTCGTCTGGAATATACAGTCAAATAGATGCCAAGGAGACGAGAGCATTTATTAAAAGCTATGCTGATAAAAAAAAAATCAGCGTATGGCTACATTTGGATCATTGTAAAGATATGAAAATAATTGAGGATGCCATTGCAATGGAATGGGATTCAGTCATGATAGATGCTTCTGATTTAAGCATACAGGAAAACATTGATAAGACAAAACTGGTAATAGAAATGGCACATAAAGCAGGTGTACTGGTGGAGGCAGAAGTCGGACAGATAAAAGGAACCGAGGATAATATAGATATACAGGAGCACCGCATCGCAAGCCGGGAGGAAATAAGAAAATTTCTGGCGGAAGCAGAAGTCGATATGCTTGCTGTAGCATTTGGCAATGCTCATGGCATTTACAAAGGAAAACCAAAACTGGATTATGATTTAATAGATTATGTGGCACAGTTATCTGGAATACCGTTTGTTGTACATGGAGGCAGTGGAATGGAAGACGGTGAAATCAGAAAACTGTCCCAAAAAGAAAATGTAAGAAAGATAAATATATCAACGGAAGTCAAGCTGGCATATCGGAAGGGAATTATGAAATCTCTGAAAGATGGAATCCTGGAAGAAGATGGATTTCAGGCAACTCTTGTGGAAAAGACAATTTATGAAGCTATTTACCAGCTGGCGTTTCATAAATTAGGAATTATCATATAGAAAAAGGACAAAAAGCAATGAAGAATGTAATGGTTATCAATATGGGGTTGAAAAGTATAAGGTGCATCGTTTTTAATGAAAACGGGATGAAGCTATTTAATGAAGCAATCCCGATTAAGACTGCTATCAGCGCGGAAAAGGTGGAACAGGATCCGAGGGAGTGGTGGCAGAGTGCGGAGAAGCTTATAGAAAAAGCAGCCTGTGAATGTAAGGATATATGTATTGATTACATAACTGTTACGGCATCTGCTTCTTGCCTTGTATGCGTGGATAAAAAAGGGACGCCGCTCATGAGGGCCTTTATGGTTTCCGATAAAAGGGCAGAAGAAGAAAACAAATATATTTCCGAACTGGATGAATTTAATAAGGTATATGAGGAAACATTGCTGGATATGAGTGCCAGCCTTATGCTGCCGAGAATATTATGGGTAAAAAGAAACATGCCCGAAGTTTTCAATAAGACGGATAAATTTTTATCGCCCAATGATTTTATGCTTTATATGCTTAGCGGATTATATGTCACGGATTATTTTAATGCGATAAAATATCACTATAATACAGAGAAAAGGTATTACCCGGAAAATCTTTTAAATGTGTTAGGAATTTCAGGGGAAAGACTACCAAAGGTGATGGAGCCGGGAGATACCATAGGAAAAATATGCCCGGATTTGGCCGGGAGACTGGGAATTAATAAGAATGCTGAAATTGTTGTTTCGTCTTACGATGCGATTTGCTCATTTGTAGGAAGCGGAGCGGCAAAAGATGGCGAAGCGAGCGATGTGTCGGGAACAGTAACAGTATTGCGTGCTTTATCAAGAAATAGCAGCCTTAAAAGCAATCCCTTAATCTATAATCTTCCACTTTATAAAGAGGACGCTCATATTATAGGTGGCAGCAATAATTTGGGCGGAGGCCTGATTGAGTGGGTAAAACAATGTTATTATCAAAACGAAATTTATCCTTATGAGATAATGGAAAAAGAAGCAGGAGAATCGGTTCTTGGAGCTAGAGGTTTAATATTTCTTCCCTATCTGTTGGGAGAGCGGGCACCGGTTTGGGATGATAATGCGCGAGGTGTATTTTTTGGTATAGAAAGAATGCACACCAGGAAGGATATGACGAGGGCGGTATTTGAAAGCACTGGTTTCATTGATATGGATATGATAGCTGCTATCGAACAAACAGGAACAAAGATTAATTCAGTTCGTTTATCCGGTGGATTGGCAAGAGTTAATCTCATCTCTCAGATAAAAGCGGATATTCTGGGGCGGGATGTACTTGTTTTATCCGAATTTGAGACCACATCTACGGGTGCGGCGATGATGGTTCTGCTTGGGAAAGGATATTTTGCAAACTTAAGAGAGGCAGCAGAAAAGTTTGTATCCGTACGTATGATCATAAAGCCCAATATGATAAATCATCAAAAATACATGTATATGTATGAGCTTTATAAAGATACCTATGAGACTGTCAAAGATTTATATGTAAGGAGAAAGAGGTTAATTAAAGAGATGGTCGATGACAGAGAAGTCAGAATTGAAAATTTATGAGGTTTTACTATGAAAGGATTTAATTTAGAGTTACCCACAAAGATATATTTTGGAAATAATAATGTGGAAGAAGCCTTAAAGAAAGAAAGCAAATGGCTGACCGGAAATGTCATGATAGTTACAACAGGTAGAAGCCTGATGAAATTTGGATATTTGAATGAACTAAAGAATATTCTGGACAATCTTCCAAATGTAGAAGAAACCATAATTTTTGATAATATAAGCGCTAATCCAAAGCTGGAGGAAATTGAAGAGGCAGTTAAAATTGGTATAGACAGACGAGTAAAAGCGATTGTCGGTTTTGGAGGAGGAAGTGCCATAGATGCGGCAAAAGCTGCTGCGGTGGGAATAGGAACCTCTGAGAAGCTGGAACGTTTTTTGTTGGAGGGAATAGAACCATCCGGGAATACGCTGCCCATAATAGCCATACCGACGACTGCCGGCAGTGGAAGCGAATTGAGCAAGGGTGCAATTATATCCAGTCAGACTCATCGTATGAAGGGTGGAATAAGAGGAGCTGCGGTTTTGCCGAAAGCGGCAATTGTAAATCCTGTATATACATGGAGCATACCGCTTGGGATTACGATGGAAACAGGATTTGATGCTTTGGCCCATGCCATAGAAAGTTATACTGCGGTAAAGGCAAATAGCTGGTCACATATGATCTCTGAAAAGACCATCAAAACGGTAGGGCAGAATCTTCCGTTATTGATGGACAACTTGGATAACCATGAAGCGAGAGAGGCCATGAGCTATGCGAGCATGATCATTGGAATTAACTTAGCTGGCGTAGGAACATGTCTTCCTCACCGGATGCAGTATGCGGTGGGAGCTAAGACGGATACAAGCCATGCGGCAGGTGTATCGGCATTATATCCTGCATGGATACAAAGACAATATGATGTAAATGAAAAAAAAGTGAAGGATATTATATACTGGCTGACTGGAAAGGAGATATTAAGCGGTGAGGAGGCAAGAGAAGAAATGGCTGAGTTCATGAGGAAAATAGGTGTTCTTAAAACTCTTGCCGATTTAGGAATTAAAAAAGAGGATTTACCGGAACTGACAAAACAGGTAACGGGTAATATTTGCAATGACAGATTAAGTTCACAGAAGAATATTATATCGAGCATTTATGGCGAGTCATTATAGAATGGGAGAGTATAAATATGCAGGCAATCATTATGGCAGCAGGAAAAGGCAGCAGATTAGGCAGCCTGACAGAAAATATGCCTAAATCATTTTTGGAAATTAAAGGAATCAAGATGATTGAATATAATATTTCCATGCTTCACGCGTTTGGAATTAAAGATATCATTATTGTAACAGGCTATCAAAGTGAAATGTTTGAAGAATTGGCGGAGAAAATAGAAGGAATCCACTGTGTTTTCAATCCGTTTTATGAGATGGTAAATGTATTGGGTTCCTTTTACATGGCGAAGGATTTCCTTCATGATGATTTTGTCTATTTACATGCAGATACCTTATGTGCCCCTGAAATATTTGAGGCTATGCTTCAAGAAGATGGC
Source organism: Hungatella sp. UBA3147 (assembly GCA_002365025.1). Lineage (GTDB taxonomy): Bacteria > Bacillota > Clostridia > Lachnospirales > Lachnospiraceae > Lacrimispora. The sequence goes on from DEYX01000336.1 coordinate 7,760, forward strand.
GATATGATCTTACCCGTAGATTATGGTCCATGTGATGAAGAGGCTATGAAGGTAAAGGTAAAAGGCGGAAAAGTCATAGAAATAAATAAGACAATGGAATGTGAAACCTCGGAAGGCGAATTTATAGGAATAGCAAAAATCAATAAAAGCGTAATTGGAGAACTGAATAAGGCAGCGATTGAACTAATGAAAGAGAAAGCATTTGCGTCTTATTTTGAAGGAGCGGTCCAAAGAGTAATCGATGAACAGAACTTCCTTGTGAAACCTTTACCTACACGAGGTTATTTTTGGAATGAGGTAGACTTTGTCCAGGATTATCAAAGAGCAAGCGCTGGGATACCAGACTCGCTCATCCAAATGGCAAGGAAGGAGTTCTAGAAATGATTAAATTAAGCAGCGAAGAAAGATATATAAGAAAACGAAAAAGAGAATGCTATAGAACGAATCTTTTTTACCATTTACTTCGACTTTTCCCTATTAATAAGAAAAAAATCGTTTTCACTACGTTTGAAGGGGACGGGGGATATTGCTGCAATCCTCGCTACCTAGCGGAAGAACTGCTGAAAAAGAAAGAGAAATTTGAAATTATCTGGTTAGTCAATAACATGGAGAAGCAGTTCCCAAATGGTATTAAGAAGGTGAAGAATACTTTTTTCAACAGGGCGTATCATTTGACAACGGCTAAAGCCTGGGTAGATAACAGCAGAAAAGCATATGGTACGGCTAAGAGGAAAAAACAGCTTTATATACAAACATGGCATGCTGCACTGGAGTTTAAGCCTGTGGGAAAGTTCCGAGGAAAACTTTTTCCTCGTATCGCTTATCTGGTGAGCGAATATGATTCAAAGCTTGCGGATTATGTTACTTCTAATTCCGAATGGTGTACGAAGCTGTATCCTGAAATGTTGCTTTATAATGGAGATATTATTAAGACGGGGTCGCCTCGCTGTGATATCTTTATTAATAGAAGAGAGGAGACCTATCAGTACATACGGGAGCGCTATCATATGCCGCAAGACGCAAAAATAGCATTGTTTGCCCCAACATTCAGAGGAGGAAGTCAGAAAGGAAACCGCCAGGTATTTACGGAAGAATCTACAATTGATTTTAAAAGGCTGGTAAATGCACTAGAGCGAAAATTTGGCGGTACATGGTTTGTATTCCTGCGTCTGCATCCGCAATTGGCGGCACAGCTCGATCAGTTTCCTTTATCAAATGGAGCTACAAATATGATTGATGTGAGTCAGGCTGATGATATGAATGAACTGGCGGCGGCTTCAGATGTGTTGGTAACTGATTATTCCAGTTCCGCATTTGACGTAATAAATATGTATATGCCAGTTTTCCTTTATGCGGATGATTTGGAGCAATATACAGAGGAACGAGGTCGGTTGATGTGGGATATGTATTCTTTGCCTTTTTCGGTGGCAAAGGATAATGATGAATTGGTCGAAAATATAGCGAAGTTTGATGCTGGGGAATATAAAAAGAAAATTGATGAATTTTCGCAGGAACATGGGGTGCTGGAAGATGGGCATGCCAGTGAGAGGGTTACAGGTGTGATAGAAAAGTTTTTAAATAATTATTAGAAAATTATAACTGGAGTCTGAAAAATGAATAAAAAAATTTCAATTATAATACCAATATATAATGCGTCAGCTTATTTAGAAAAATGTCTGCAAAGTGTATGCAATCAGACGTATCCGAAATTGGAGGTTATTTGTATTGATGACGGTTCTACAGATGAGTCTGGAGTCATAGCAGAGGCTTTTGCTCAAAAAGATGATAGATTCGTTGTGATACATAAGGAAAATGGGGGAGAAAGCAATGCGCGTAATGTCGGACTTTTACGGTGTACAGGTGATTGTATCGGATTTTTAGATTGCGATGATTGGATAGAGCCGGAAATGTATGAATCATTATTAGCGACAATGGATAAGTATGACGTTGATATGGTAGCATCATCATGGTTTAATGATACAGAAACACAAAGTACTGAAATTATGAATAAATTACCTGTTACAGAAAATGTAATTCATAGAGAACTGCTTTTGGAGTATGTGTACAAGAGAGATTCTTATAGGGGATTTGCCTATATGTGGAATAAACTGTATAGGCGTGAGCTTCTATGGGATCAAAATAAACCCATTTTATTCAATGAAAAGCTGCAGTTAGGTGGAGATGTTTTATTTTTGTCGGAAATGATTCTAAAGACTAAAAAAGCTAAGTATGTGGATAAAGCATTTTACCATTATTTTCAAAGAGAGGATTCAGGATGCCACACAATGAATATAGATAAAAGAATGGACTGGCTTACTGCCTATAAAATGATTATAAATAACTTTGAAAAGGAAAAAATAGATGTTCATATACTGGAATTAGTGAAGCGATTCCTTGCATACCATAGCAGCAATGTTGCACAGATTGCATATGAACAAAGAGATAAAAAAGCTTTACAAAGATGTCAGGACATTATGAAACGATACAGTTTTGAATATATAAAAACAAATGAGGAACATATAGACCGAATAGACCGATTTAAAAGAATTTTGAACTATATATAATAAAGCACATTTAAAATATCTCTTTATTAAGCCAAGATGATACTATTGGAACAATTTTTTGGGGTTAAGTGATGGTAATAAAAGAGTTCAGTATTTCCGTCAAAAAATTTTTGTGCCAGAAAGGAGAACCAATTTTTCTCAACGATTGATTTATAGAGAAAGATTATATGTTGATATCTATTTACAGAACGGTTATTATTAATTTTACTAGGGTGTGCTCTTAGTGAGAAGACAAGTTATTCTTGAAGAATGGGTATTGCCCCTCTTGACATAGCTTATGCTAAGGAGGGTCATGATAAATGAAGATATATACCATACCTATTTTTGTTTTGTAGATGTTACTTTATAGCATAGTAGATGTCTGGATAGGTTTAATGGCACAGACTTTGTAGTTGATAGAAATAAGGAATTTGGCAAGGTTATTGCCATAGTGAGCCATGTATACTAATGATGGCGCTGCTCTGCACGAAGGAATTGGGGGCTTATGAAAGCTAGCGTTGTCATTTATGAAACTAAAGGGCTCGATGAATATTTCACCATCATAATATATAGTCGAGGTGAAATACTATATTGAAATAAATACTCGGGAACCGAAATGGCTTCGGCACATTCAACTGATAAACAATTCAGAAAAATCAGTGCAATACTCTTTTTCAAGTAGTTGACTGCGGAAAAATAATCTAAAGTCTACGTATTGTAGCCATAAATATAAAAGAAAGGTAAAGTGTGATATTTAGCTTCTATAAGTATCATACAAGATTAATATGGAGTTAAAGAAAATACTTAATGCATATTTTGATAAAAAGCATGTGGATTCAGAAATAGTATTCGTAATATTCGGAGCAGGAACACGAGGACAACGTTTATTTGATATGCTTAAAAAAAATGATGTCGAAGTGGAATATTTCTGTGATAATGATATTAGAAAACAAGGAAGCATTATTTGTGGCATTCCAGTTATGGGTATCGAGCAACTTATGGGAAATAAAGACAACTATCATATATTAGTTTCTCCGTATAACGGTTGGGGTATTGCAACAGATTTAAATGAAAAAGGATTCACCTGTGTTATGACACCTGATGTCGTGGAATTAGTGGTATACTGGGAGAATATGAGATGTTCTGAAAAGAAAGTAAGATTTTTCCCCTATGGACACTTTTATTCATTATATCCTGACTTTAAAGAGATAAGAAATAGAGAAGAGTTATTGTTTTCCCAAGAAAAGAATATAAAGGATATAGATTTTAATGAAAAGGAGCAGATAGAAACATTACATAAAATGAGCCTTCTATATGACTCCATACCTCAATGGGAAGATATCACAGCGCATGCAATTTCAAGTATGTTGAGGTATAGATATAACAACTCGAATCTAAGTCCAGGGGATGCAGTTGGCTTGCACTGCATGTTACGTATTTTAGCGCCTAAAAGAGTAATTGAAGTTGGATCGGGATATACTTCTGCGGTTATGCTTGATACAAACGAATTTTATTTAAGCAATCAAGTTAAATTAAAATTCATTGAACCCTATCCAAGTTTATTGAAATCTTTATTGAGGTCAAACGATGAGATTGAATTGTTACCAATAGGATTACAAGATGTTCCACTTAGTGTATTTGAAGAATTGGAAGAAGGAGATATTTTATTTATTGATTCAACTCATGTGTCTAAAATTGGGTCAGATGTTAATTATTTATTTTTTGATATATTGCCAAAAATCGCAAAAGGTGTTTATATACACTTGCATGATATTTTTTATCCATTTGAATATCCCAAGGAGTGGATTTTTAGTGGAATGATTTGGAATGAACTATATCTTTTGAGAGCATTTTTGCAAAACAATAATGATTATAAAATTTTGTTTTTTCAAAATATGATGGAAAAAAGACATATGGATAAATTTTTGGAAAGATGGCCGCTGGATACTCCTGTTAGTGGAGGAAGTATTTGGTTGCAAAAGAAATTATAAGTATTAATTTTGTACTATAAAAAAGTTTGGCGTGATAGAGATATATGCAATATTAGTAAGAAGACTAAGAGACAGGAAGAGGATAAGGAAGAGTGCTTCTTTTATAGGAAGATGGAAATAATGCTTCTGATACTTGCCTTTTAGGCGTGCAGGTAAAATGCTCTTATAGAGTTAATATCAAACTGCCATTTAAAATGGTGGTTGGTATTTTATAGGCACATTCAGGAGGGAAAAGATGAGCCAATGCAATTATTTTATTTCTGTAGTAATACCTACCTTTAACAGGGCTAAATCATTAGAAAATTCGGTAATGAGTGTTTTGAGACAAACATATAGTGCATTAGAATGTATTATTGTGGATGATTCCTCCACAGATGATACGGAAGAAATAGTTAAGAAAATGAAGGATGGGCGTATAAGATATTTAAAAAACTCTAAAAATATGGGAACTTCCAATGCAAGAAATATAGGTATAAAAGCAGCCCAGGGAGATTTTATTGCTTTTAATGATAGCGATGATATATGGCAGGAAAACAAACTTGAATTACAATTGAAATTATTTGAGAATGATCCTAATTTGGCGATGGTATATTGTCCTTACTATTTTCATAAGGGAAGAAGGATAAGTCAAGTACCACCAAGTTATATACCAATAGAGAATAAGCAGGGTGATATTTTTAAAAGGCTATTAAAAAGAAATATGGTTGGGACACCAACTATTTTAATTAGACATGAATGTGTGGAAATGATAGGAGGATTTAATGAACAATTATTTGCATCCGAAGATTATGAATTTGTGCTTAGGATAGCGGAAAAATTTAAGATAGGATATGTTGATCAATGTCTAGTAAATGCATTTCGTCTGGATGAAGGAATAAATTCTAATTGGAATAAGCAGATAAATGCATATAGATATTTATTGGAGAAATATGCATCTATAAGCAAAGTAGAGTTGCTTCCTATGATATTATCTGCCTATAACTATATACAGAGATCGGAAGATAAGAATGATTTGAAAGAGAATATGGAGTGGATATGGAATTTTATTTGCTCTATTCATGCTAAAAAAGAATTTGCACTGATACAGTCAAATCAAAATATGATGTTGTTATACGAAAAAGAAATTTTATATAAATTGATTGAAGAAAATGAGAACAGTGAATTATGGGATACTGTTATTCGGAATAAAGGCTATAAGAATGTTGCGATTTATGGAGCTTGGAAATTAGGGGTTATTTTAGCAAGACATTTAGAGGAAAATAATGTTGCAGTAAAAGCTTTTATTGATAGCAATGACGTGCGGATAGAGGGGTTTAAGACTGTAAAAAAAGAGAACATCCCAGCAGAGATAGATTTTATAATAGTTTCACTTCATGAAGATATTATATCTATAAACGAAATACAAAAGTTTACAGACGCAAAGATTGAAAACATAAAGAACCTTTTAGTGTTTTAGAGATCCTTTAAGCAATCCAGTAATCTTAGTTTTGTAAAATAGTTTTAAAAAGGGAGTAATAGCCACATGCCAATGTTTAGTATTATAATGCCAGTTTATAATAATGAGAGATATTTTCCGATAGCTGTCCAAAGTGTTTTATCACAAGAATATAGAGATTTAGAATTAATTATTATAGATGATGGCTCCACAGATCGAACACCTCAAGTTGCAGACTTAATTGCAAAAGAGGATAGGCGTGTACGTGTAGTCCACCAAAAAAATCAATGGATTTATGCAAGCCTTAATAATGGAATTCAAATTGCAAAGGGAGATTATGTTTATTTTGTTAATTCGGATGACAGATTAAGACCCGGAAGTTTAAAAAATATGGCAGAAAAAGTAGAGCGCTTTCATCCGGATGTGATATGGACAAAGGTATTAATACATAAGTGTAATGAAAATCAAGGGATCATCGAGTATGATTGTAGTAATTTTGATAAAAAAATTGAAAGTGATATTTTTTTTGAAGATGCAGATGAATTTCGAGATAATTGGATTTTTTTAAATAAGAGTAGTTTAACGAATAACCAAGTTAATTTGTATAAAAGAAGCATAGCTAAAAAGTACAAATTTAGAAATGATATTTATGGGGCTGATAGGCTATATAATATAAACATTGCTCCAGAAATAAAGACAGCTTTTGTATTAAAAGAAGCGGTATATGATCACTTTAATTATAAGTCCGATGAAATGAATGTTTCTATTGGAAAGTATTATGGATATGAGCATGAAATGTTTAATCTTTTTTATAATGAAAATAGAAAGCTTTTAAACGATTGGAATCGTTTTGATAATGAAGCATTGCATTATTTAGCGTCTTCCAGATTTCGTGAATTAAGTTTCGAACTTCGTTCTTTTAATAATAAAGGCTGTGGATTGAGTTTAGAAGAAAAAATAGAAAAAATTTTTAATTCATTTTTAGATAAGGATATCTATAAACTTGCAGAAGAATCGGGGAAATTAGAAGAGTTAGAAGCGAGAATTTTGTCTGGAATGAGAGAGTTATTTATAAGGGAAGCGCTAAGTCCTCAAAGTAATTTGTACTTTGCATACGAGATGATTGAATCATTACTACTATATGAAAAAGACAAAGAGGATTATGTTAAGATAAAAAATGCAATTTATCATCCTTTTAATAGATATCATATAGGACAGTGCTTTTATAAAAAGTTAATAGGAGATATGGAAGATGTTTGAGGATAAAATATTATTGATAACTGGTGGCACGGGTTCTTTTGGTAATGCAGTTTTAAAGCGTTTTCTACAGACTGATATTAAGGAAGTTAGGATTTTTTCAAGAGATGAGAAAAAGCAGGATGATATGAGGCACACATATCAATCCGAGAAGATAAAATATTACATTGGAGATGTCAGGGATAAAGATAGCCTGAAAAATGCAATGTATGGAGCAGACTATATATTTCATGCTGCCGCACTAAAACAGGTACCTTCGTGTGAATTTTTCCCCTTAGAAGCAGTCAAAACGAATATATTGGGTACTGACAATATGCTAACGGCTGCAATTGAATCAGGAGTAAATAAAGTAGTCTGTTTGTCAACGGATAAGGCAGCTTACCCAATTAATGCCATGGGAATTTCGAAGGCAATGATGGAAAAGGTAATTGTATCAAAAGCAAGAACTATATCAGAAGATAAAACAACCATGTGCTGTACCCGCTACGGAAATGTGATGTGTTCCAGAGGCAGTGTTATTCCGTTATTCATTGATCAAATTAAGCAAATGAGGCCGTTGACGGTTACAAATCCTGATATGACAAGATTTCTGATGAGTCTTGACGAGGCCGTAGACTTAGTTCTTTTTGCTTTTGAACATGGGCATACAGGGGATTTATTTATTAAGAAGGCAGATGCGTCTACGATCGGGGACTTGGCCCAGGCCATAAGAGAATTGTTTGATTCAAAGTCAGAAATAAAGGTTATTGGAACACGCCATGGAGAGAAAATCTATGAGACGCTGATGACAGAGGAAGAGCATATGAAGGCAATTGATTTAGGAGAGTATTTTAGGATTCCTATGGATGGGAGGGATTTGAATTATGAGAAATACTTTACAGAAGGAGATCATCGGATAAGTTCAGCACAAGCATATACATCTCATAATACAAGGATTTTGAATATTGAACAAATCAAGGAAAAATTATTAATGATAGATTATGTCCGGAATGAACTGGCAGAATGGAGATTGTTATGAAAGGCTCAGATATGCAAATACTCATAACAGGTTCAGATGGTTTTATCGGGCGGAATTTGATTGTCGAGTTACAAAACAAGGGATTCAAAAGGCTGCTTTTGTGCAATAGAGAAACTACACTAGAGAGGCTAAAAGACTATACAGATGAGTGCGATGTGGTGTTTCACCTTGCCGGCATTAATCGGCCAAAAGAGGAGGAAGAATATCACAGGGGGAATGTGGAATTCACGAGAATTTTGGTGGATTTATTAAAGGATAATCCCAAATCTCCAATGGTTTTATTTTCTTCTTCTGTGCAGGCTGGGAAGGACAATGCATATGGAAAAAGTAAGAGGCAGGCTGAGCAGATTTTAAAAGAATATGCTCATGAAAGAAGTGCCTTAGTAATTATCTATAGATTGCCTAATGTTTTCGGTAAATGGTGCAAGCCGAACTATAACAGTGTAGTTTCCACATTTTGCTATCAAATTGCTCACAATGAAGATATAAGAATTGACCGAAAAGAGGCCAGGATTACCTTGGCTTATATAGATGATATTCTTCGTGCAATCATTGGACAGTTGGTATCCTCTAGGGCCTCCGGCGTTGTTTATCAAGAGATACCGGAACTGTACCATCTGACAGTGGGAGAATTGGCAGATATTATAAAAAAATTTAAGGATTTTAGATATAATCTTGAAATACCTAACCTATCAAATATATTAGAAAAAAAATTATATGCTACTTATTTAAGCTATCTGCCTGAAAATGAATTTAAATATCCCTTAAAAATGAACCTAGATCAAAGAGGTTCATTTACAGAGTTTCTTCGGAGCAAAGAAAAAGGGCAAATATCTATTAATGTAACAAAACCAGGAATTACAAAGGGAAATCACTGGCATCATACAAAAGTGGAAAAGTTTCTTGTGGTAAAAGGAAAGGCGTTAATACGATTGCGTCATATGATAACGGGTAAAATGATAGAATGTTCTGTATCAGAAGCTGATTTTGAAGTTGTGGATATTCCTGTCGGCTATACCCATAATATTACTAATGTAGGACAAGAGGATTTAGTCACAGTCATGTGGACTAATGAAATGTTTGATAGTGAGAATCCCGATACTTATTATGAGGATGTGTAATATGAAGCGACTAAAAGTAATGACAATTTTAGGAACAAGGCCTGAAATAATAAGGCTTTCCGAAGTTATAAAAAAATGCGATTTATATTTTGAACATATATTAGTTCACACTGGACAAAATTATGATTATACGTTAAACCAAGTGTTTTTTGAAGAATTAGGATTACGTAAACCTGATTACTATTTAAATGCCGCTGGAAAGAATCTAGGTGAAACAATTGGAAACATCATATCGAAAAGTTATGATTTAATGATTGAGCATAGTCCGGATGCACTTCTTATTTTAGGTGATACTAATTCTGCACTGTCATCAATCTCCGCTAAAAGGCTAAAAATTCCCATTTTTCATATGGAGGCAGGTAACCGCTGTTTTGATGAAAATCTACCTGAAGAAACAAACCGTAGGATTGTTGACCATATATCAGATGTAAATATGTGTTATTCGGAACATGCAAGAAGGTATCTGAATTCGGAAGGTACAGCAAAAGAACGAACCTTTGTAATTGGTTCACCTATGGCCGAAGTGCTTGTAAAAAATTGGGATGATATTATGGGCAGTAATATTTTACAGAAATTAGGATTAAAAAAGGACGGGTATATATTATTATCGGCTCACAGGGAGGAAAACATAGATTCAACAGAACATTTTTATTCCTTAATGAATGCTATAAATGAGATGGCTGAATACTATGCTCTCCCTGTTATATATAGCATGCATCCTAGAAGCAGGAAATTTATCCAGGAACGAACTTTCCAGTTCAGCAAATTAGTGACCCCCATGGAGCCATTTGGATTCTTCGCTTATAATAGCCTTCAGATTAACGCAAAATGTGTAGTATCTGACAGTGGCACTCTTCCAGAGGAGAGCTCTTTTTTTAGTGCGAAAGGATATCCGTTTGCATCAGTATGCATTCGTACTTCGACAGAAAGACCGGAGGCTATAGAGACCGGAAATTTTATCTTGGGTAGTATTACTGCCGAGTCTATTATACAATCTGTGGATATGGCAATTCAAATGAAGCAACATAATCAAAAGCCTTCACTTGTATGTGATTATGCAGATGAAAATGTAAGTACAAAAGTAGTCAGGCTTATACAGAGTTATGTTTCCGTTATTAATGAGATGGTATGGAGGAAGTAGAAGAAAGAGGAAGAATGCCATATGTTAAAAATTTTAATTTGGGGAACTGGAGTATACGCCAAGAAATATATGTTGGGATACCATAAACAGATGCAGTATTTCTCCGAAATACAATGCTTTATTGATAATGATGAGAATAAGAGGGAACTCTCTTTTTATGGTTATAGCGTGAATTCGTATAGCCAGTCAATTCAATATGAATACGATTATGTTGTTATCATGAACTCTTATGAAAAAGAGATAAGGCAACAAATATTAAAGAATACTGGAAGTGATGAGAAGGTTCTTTCGCATAATGATTATTTTCGATTATTTATTGATACAGGATATTGGAATAATACAAGGGTATTATTTATGGGCGACAGAATGAATTATGATTTGGTTAAATATCGAGCCTTGCATACTTTTTTAGAAATCAACTATTCAGAGGATATTGATGGCATTGAGAAGTATAGGTTTGATGTAATTTTTATTTGTCCTCCTAGACTATTAAGCAAAGAGGCCACAGAATGCTATGAGCGTAGCATTAGGAAAAGGATTCACTCTACTACTCACATAAGGCAAGAAGCAGTATTTGGAGTAGAGGAGTGGAAGGATTATTTTCTATGTGACAGAAGAATAAAAGGCGGAAATAATAATAGTGATAGTACATTTTTAATTATTGGGGCTTTAGATCCAACACTAGGATTTGGAAATATAATAAAAATTGTATTGTCATCTATTACTTATGCGAAGAAGCATGATATGATTCCAGTGGTAGATATGCAAAACACAGAAAGTCAATATTTGAAAGAAGAGCTGTTGGGGAAGCATAATGCGTGGGAGGATTTTTTTGAACCTGTAAGTGAATATATGTTAGAAGATGCTTATTGTAGTAAAAATATAGTATTAACTGGCATTTATGGACATATGGAGTGCGATATGAATTATAAGGATATAGCACTGAAGACTCAAGTAAAAAATCATATTGATAATGTATATACAAATTTATTTCCCAAATCTGGTAAGGTGCTGGGAGTTATTTATCGTGGAACGGATTATAACGTAGCTGCTGGTCACACATTGCCAATGGCAATCGATGCTTATATAAAATATATAGAGAGATATTTGAAAAAGATAGGATATGAATATATTTTTCTTGCAACGGAAGTAGAAGAGGCAACGGTAGAATTTAAAAATTATTTTGCAGATAAAGTTTTCTTTACAAATCAAAAAAGATATTCAAAGAATGAAAGACGCTGGCTATATTCAGTACAATTTGAAAGAGAAAATGATACATATTTAAGAGGATTAGAATATTTAACTGTTTTAGAACTGCTTTCAAGTTGCGATTCTCTAATAGGCAGCAATACAGGAGGATTACGCGCAGCTATTGTAATGAATGATAACAATTATGAACATGTTGAAATTATTCCTCCATCCATTTAAAATGTTTGGTTTTATGATAGAAAACTTGTATGGCAAGAAAAAGGAGTAAGAAATTATGGAAGACATTAAAATCGCAGTCTGCATACCTACCTATAATCGCAGCCAAATAATGAAAGAGTTTTTAGAAAGTTGTTCAGTGGACTATTCGAATTTTGGTATTGATATTTACATTTATGACTCAAGCACTAATGATGAAACAGAAAATATGGTTATGCTATGGAAGGAACGATTGAATGGTTTGTACTATATTCGTGTCCCATCATGTATACACGCAAATATAAAAGTTTTTAAAATTTTTCAGCAACTGGGTTCTATAAATGCATATGATTTCATATGGATTTGCGGAGATTCATTGAGATTTAGTGAAAAGGCACTATCCTCTGTTTTACAAAATGTAACACTGGAATACGATATGATTGAAGTAAATGCAAACGATGTAGGGAAACTTGGAACAAGGGTTTATGACAATCATAATGATTATTTCAGAGATTGTGCATGGCATCTTGCCCTTTTTGGAGCAGTTATTCTTAATGTTAAGACTATGTTGAGTGATGTGGATTGGAACGATTATGAGTTGAAATATAGTTCAGAGGAGCTTATTAATTTTTCACATGTGAGCTTCTACTTTAATAAATTGGCTACAAAGAAATGCTTTAAAGCATTGCATTTAAGTTTGAATCCTTCTTTTTATTCAATATCACCGCTTAAAGAAAAATCCGGATGGCATGAAGAAATGTTCTATGTAATGTGTCATGGGTGGGTTCAGACGATAAAAGCCCTTCCGAGTTGTTATAAAGATAAAAAAGAAGCTATGGTTAACCATGGTAAATATACCATATTCAAGCCCTTAAATTTATTAAAATTAAGGGAAGATGGATATTTTAATATGAATACATATAAACAGTATCGATTTGTTTGGAAAGAAGTTTGTGATATACCTAATATAAAGCTGTATATGATTGCGTTAATGCCTGTTTTTATGAGTAGATACGTGAGAAATGTTTTGAGATATTTTAGGACTTTTAAAGGAAGAAAATATTTAAAAAAATTCTTAAAAAGATATCCTGAAATTATCATATTTGGAGCTGGTAAGAAAGCTTTAAGATATGGAAAACATTTTAATGAAGAGAACATTCCATACAGTGGTTATTGTGTAACAGAGTCTAGTGGCAGTGACATCAAACTTTTGGGCCATCCGGTTTATAGGCTGGCAGATATAGAAAAATCGCTGAATAATGTTGGTATTGTGTTGGCATTAAATCCGGTTAATGCAGAAGAAGTCATTGAAGTACTTCAAGCAAGAGGTCTGAAAGATAATGTGTTTTATAATGAAAACTTATACAGTGTATGAATAAACGTAAGTTCGGTTAATAACTTAAAAGACATGTATGAAGGGCTTATGGAAATATACATTTATAGAATATATTTTGCTGATTATGCTGGAAGGCTGCGGGTAAATATATTTTAAAGATCTATGAAATAGGTATAGAAATGCAAAAGAGGAGTAGAGAATTATGCGCACATTTATAAAAAAACAGCTCATGGATCTGCTGGATTCTATGGAGCAATTACAAAGTTCGATATCTACAATGACGAACAGAGAACAAGTAATTCATATGCTTGCAGATTGTCAGGATGCCGCAGTTGCGATAGGTGAAGCTTTGGAAAGGGATTCATCAGATCATGAGCTAATTGTCTCTCTTCTTGAGGAATACTGTGAGGAAGCCTTTCATGTATCAGAATTGCAGGAAGAAACAATTTACAATAAGAAAACATTGATATTAGATAATCTCACAAATAAAATTAAGGTTTTTCTAGCGAAGATACCTTCCATTTACCATGTAGTCTTTATGCCTTATAAGGCTTCTATGTGGGATAGCCTGGAGAGCATCTGGCAAGCTTGCAGAGAGGATGATCGGTGCGAATGTTATGTGATGCCTATACCATATTACGAGTTTGATTCACAAACTAACAGATGGATATATCACTATGATGGGGATCAATTTTCAGAAGAAATTCCAATTGTCCATTACAAAGACTATTCCTTGGAGCAGATCTGTCCTGATGTAGCCTATGTTCATAATCCATATGATGACTGTAATTTGGTCACAAGAGTAGATTCAAAGTTTTTTTCTGGGGAATTGAAACGGTATGTCAGAAAATTAGTATATGTACCTTATTATATTACTAGTGGACTTGTTCCAAAAGAGCATTTAGCATTTCCTGTCTACAGACATATGGACTACATGGTAGCGCAGTCAGAATATGGCAAGCATTCTTGTTCGGGCATGTATTATTATGATAAAATCTTACCTTTTGGATCGCCTAAGCTGGACCGGGTGATTAGGCTCTGTAGGGAAGATGGACTTATTCCAGATGCGTGGAAGCCTCTGTTGAATGGAAAAAAAATATTGATGCTGAATACCAGCATCGGTTGTTTTTTACAAGACGGAAGTATTTATCTGCAAAAAATCAAGAGGATTTGTGAAGTAATAAGATGCCAGAGTCAGGTGGCGCTTATATGGAGACCTCATCCTCTTCTTGCAGCAACGATCAGATCCATGAGGCCTCATTTACTGGATGAGTATCTTAGTCTAAAAGAGTATTTTATTGAAAATAAGATTGGTGTACTGGATGAAACATCGGATATCTCAAGGGCAGTCTCCATATCCGATGCCTACATAGGTGAAGAAGGTACATCAGTTATCTACTTATTTGGAGCGGCAGGGAAACCTATTTTTATATTGAATAATCACATAAAAGATGTTTCTACGGTTACAGAGAAAAGAAGAGTCCATATTACGGATATGGTAAGGCTGGAAGATAAGATTTGGCTTACGACTAACCGCTATAACGCCCTCTTATATATGGAAAATGATATAAAGTCGGTTCACTATGTAGGGCGTGTGAAAAAACAGCCTAAATGGTATGGTGCATATCCCTTTCTTGCAAAAACGGGAAAAAAGCTTTTTCTTTCCCCAAATATTGCCGGGCGTCCTGCTGTATATGATATGGATTCTCGCGAGATAAAGTTAATTGGGGAAGCGGATTTGGATGAGAGTGCATTCCGAGGTCGGATTATACCCTATGGCAATCGGATATTTTATCTCCCTTTTGTAGATGATCATATCGCAGAGCTTAACATAGTAACGGGTGAATGGAGCTATCATACGAAATGCATACAAGAACTTTGGGAAGATGTGGGCCAAGAAGAAGCTGTTAAGCAGGGAGTAATTTGGGGATATGCAATAAGTGGCAAGGATATGTGGCTTACCGCTACCTACACTAATCGCATCTTGCGTTTTAATATGGAGGATGGAACGTATACACTTTGTTCTGTAGGAAGCGGAAGAGGTGGCTACTCAGGAATCGTAGCGGAGGAACGTTACTTATGGCTAACAGAGGTGAATAGCGGCAATATTGTTAGATGGGACAGGCGTTCCGGCAAGATCATGACGTTCCCCATGCCTGGGGGCTTCCGTTCTTGGTCTTGTACGATACCGAGCAGGAACTTGGCTCACATATTACTGATAGATATGGAAAACTCGATGGTGACTGTACCTGGATTTTCAAACTGCATGGTGAAATTGGACAAGATAACAGGAAAGACAACTCTATTGATAGAAGATTTCTGGAAAAAGGCAGAGGAAAAGGCCAATGGCTATAATCCTGAGTTTTTCTTATCTTGCGAATTTGGTGCAAAGGTAGATCGGGATGTTATCATAGTCCAGAGACATTATGATGATGCCACAGCATTGATTCATGTGGAGGATGAAACATATGAGATGTACAATCCTGCCCTCGGAGAAGAGGACTTCGCAAAACTGACAGAAGGTGAGGATGGCTTTGAAAAGATGGATAAAAAGTGTGGATTTTTCCGAAGAGAAAGCAAGATATTCTCATTTGAAGGATTTGTTGAGGATCTGATTAATAATAGATTTGAAGAGATCAGAGAAAGGCAGATGGAGGAATTATCCACTTTGGCCGCTAATCTTGATGGAACCTGTGGAGACAAAGTACATGAATATATGATGAATGTACTGGAAAATAAAGGATAATCAGTGAATTTTATGGAGGCAGCTATGGAGGTAGATAAAATAATTTGGGATATGCCTAAAGGATTGCTTAACTGGTATGATTTTTGTGTGGAAGGAGAGGTTCTTTGTATTGAGGATAGGGAGAGTAGTATCAAAGAACTTTTGCAAGAAAAATGCAAGAAAGTCATCTGCGTAGATAAGACTGCCGTTTTAAATGAAGAATTTTTAACCCAATATAGAGAAGCTTTTGATTATATTGTCGCAATTGGTAAGGCAGAGCGTCTAACCAATCCGGTTCAGGCTTTTTCTGCATGGAGAGGTTTGCTGAATAGTAAGGGAAGGCTGCTATTAGGTATGGATAACCGCTTGGGGCTGCGTTATTTTTGCGGTGATAGAGACCCCTTTACTAATAGGAGCTTTGATGGAATTGAAAATTACCGGACCTTTTTGAACGGTGATAGTAATAATCTTACTGGACGAAATTATTCTAAGGAGGAAATCTGCAGTATATTGGATCTGTCGGGGTGGTCGAATAGGAAATTTTATTCGGTTTTGCCAAACCTGGATCTGCCTCAGTTAATTTATTCAGAAGACTATCTTCCAGTAGAAGAATTAGATATCAGGCTTTTTCCCATGTATCGTTACCCTGATTCTGTATTCCTTGAAGAGGAGTATCTATATAAGAGTATTATTAAGAATGGCATGTTTCATACGATGGCTAATTCTTTCTTAATAGAATGTTCGAAAGACAATACATTTGAAAATGTGAATCATGTGACTGTTTCTATGGACCGGGGCAGGGAGAATGCCATGGCAACAATTATCAGGGACAATCATAAAGTAGAAAAACGGGCTTTGTATGAGGAAGGAAAATATAAGCTACGAGAACTAAAAGAGAATGAGATGGATTTGAGGAATCATGGGCTGAATGTCTTGGAGGGAAAATGTCATTATCATTCGTATTATATGCCTTATATAGAAAGTGAGACAGCAGTATCCTACCTACGCAGTCTGGCGAGAGAAGATGTGGATTTGTTTAAAGAAGAAGTAGATAAGTTTCGTGATTTTATCTTGCAGTCTTCAGAGCATATTGAGGCAGAAGAATCTAAGAAAGGGCTTGGGATTCTGTTACGAAGAGGATATATGGATCTGCTTCCTCTTAATTGCTTTTATGATAATGGTAAATATGTTTTTTATGATCAGGAATTCTATGAAGAAAATTATCCGGCTAATGTTATTATACTCAGAATGATTGATACACTTTATACTGGTGATTTGGAGTTAGAGGCAATTATTCCGAGAAAATACTTTTTAAAAAGGTATGGTCTAGAGGAGAAAATGGCATTATGGTATCGTATGTCCTGGGAGTTTATGACAAAGTTGAGAAATCAAAGAGAATTAAGAAGCTTTAATGAAAGATTCCGGCTAAATAAGGAGGTAGTACATACTAATAGGCAGAGAATCAATTATTCCGCTTCAGAGTATCAAAAGATTTTTGTAGATATATTCCGTAATGTAGAAAAAAAGAAGCTGATTCTATTTGGATCAGGAAATTTTACAAAGAGTTTTCTTGCTCAATTTAAAAGCCATTATGAAATTTATACTATTGTTGATAATGACCGATCAAAGTGGGGAAGCAAACTAGAAGGTATTGAGATTTTGTCACCTCATATCATTGAGGAGATACCGAAAGAGGAACGCAGGATTATTATATGCATTAAGAATTATAATGCTATTGTTCACCAACTGCAGCAAATCGGGGTGGAAGATTATTGCATATATGATCCGAATACAGAATATCCTGGAAAACAGGAAGTGATACCGGCTTCTGCTAAAGATATGGACTCATTGCCCAAAAAGTATCATACCGGGTATATTGCAGGAGTATTCGATTTATTTCACATAGGGCATCTGAATATGTTCAAAAAGGCAAAAGAGCAGTGTGATTATCTTATCGTGGGCGTAGTGACCGATGAAGGTGTCATGGACTATAAAAAAGCTTATCCATATATTCCGTTTCATGAAAGATTAGAAATAGTCAGTTCCTGCCGGTATGTAGATAAAGCAGTTGAGATACCGTATAACTACAGCGGAACTAGAAATGCTTATAAAATGTATCACTTCGACTGCCAGTTCTCAGGAAGCGATTACATGGATAATCCCGACTGGCTAGGAGAGAAAACATTTCTGGAAAAACAGGGAGCTGACCTGGTGTTTTTTCCATATACAGAGGGGACAAGCTCTACCAAAATAAAGAGTATAATTGAAAGGTCTTTGCTGTAAATATGATATCCTGATTTTGGATAATTGTTCTGTTCTGGTAACAGAACGATCATTGCCAAAATCAGGATTCTTTAATTTGTATCACTTTCTTAAGATATTAATAAATTTTCCTGTCAACTTTCTTGACAAAATCTGTAAATAAATGTAGAATATAGTAAGAAAAATTACAGAAAAACAGAGAAAAACTAAAAAACCTGTCGAAATTTAACTGAAAAGGGGTAATTTTTTTGTAACCAAGGATAATTCCCATATAACCAAGGGGAATGAAAGTGAGGAACAATCGGATGAACGGTATATTTGGGAATAGCATTTCAATGGCTGAGAAAACTTTGGATTATCTGTGGTCAAAGCAGCAGGTAACGTTGAATAATATTGCTAATGGAGAAACCCCAGGCTATAAGGCCCGTTATGTTACATTTGAGGACGAATTCCGCAAACGTTTGCTGGCAGGAAGAGAGGGGACGTCAAAAGACATCGGGGAGGCTATAAGAAGTTCCAGACATTATACCCATGAAACAAGGGATGAATCAGCAAGAATGGACGGAAATAATGTCAACATGGATGTAGAGAATGTGGAACTGGCAAGGACAACTCTTCAGTATCAGTATCAGCTGAACGCATTGAATAGTGAAGTAAGCAGACTTCGCACAGTAATTAAAGGTTAAAACGGGAGGTATTTGAGATGGAGCAGATGTTTATAAGGCCTATGATCCCAGTGGAGTCCATCGGGAATATAGGCAGCGAAAAGAAAGTGACAACCGGACAGGATGGAGGTTCGGTGTTTCGTGATATATTTAACGAAGCTATTCAGAACGTAAGAATCACAGATGAAGATTTGACGAAACAGGAATACTTGCTGTCAACAGGTCAGATTGACGATGCACATACCGTGCCTGCAGCGGCAGCAAAAGCCCAGTTATCTGTAGAACTTTTATCATCTCTTCGGAATAAGGCACTGGAAGCCTACAATGAGATTATAAGAATCAGCGTTTAAGTAGATAACAGGGCGGACGGAAGCGATGGAAAAGATTAAGGAACTCTTAGAAAAACTGAATGATAAAGTAAAAAAAGCCATAATCATCGGCGCAGTTGGCGTGGCGGTTGTGGTGGGAGCGATAGTGATCGCGCTGTCCATGCGGGAGAAGCCATACGAGGTGATGTTCCCAAGTGTCAGCAGCGAAGAAGCCAAACAGATCATTGGAAAATTACAGGAAGACGGAATCGATTATCAGTATCAAAACGGTGACATTCTGGTACCTACGCCCCAGTTGGACACTACCAGGGCAAAGCTTGTTTCAGAAGGGTATCCAAAAAGCGGTTTTACATATGATGTGTTCAGAAATAATGTAAACTTGATGACTACAGATTCAGACCGGCGCAGGTTTGAACTTTATGATTTGGAAACCAGAATTGGTTCCACAATTAAGGTCTTTGATGGCGTGCAGGAGGCATATGTAACCATAGCTTTGGGAGAATCCTCCAAATATGCACTGTCTGATGACAAGACACAGGAGCCCAGCGCCCAGGCTGTTGTGGTTATGAAAGATGGAGGATCTCCGACAGAGGAACAGGCAAAGTCCATCCAGCTACTCATATCCAGAAGTATCCCTGGATTGATCATTGACAATGTCTCTGTATTTGACGGAAACGGACGGGAAGTTACCACTGGTTCCGATGATGAGGACATCAACACAGGCAAGGCCGGAGAAGAGATCACAAGGCTGATCGAAGACCAGATTTCAGCAAAGGTATTAAATGTCCTTGGTCCTGTATACGGAAACGGCAATGTCCGGGTATCCGTAAAGGGCACGGTTAATATGGATAAGCTGATTCGGGAGAGCATTGTCTACAATACACCCGAAAAGATAGATGAAAAAGATAAGACAGGTCTTACTTCTGAGGAATCCATATTCAAGGAATATTCCGGAAGTGGGCAGAATGCTTCCGGTGTGGCCGGTTCAGAGGCCAATGCGGACATCCCACAGTATAATGCGGGAGGAACGGCTGAAGATAATGCATATGGCTCCAGCAGTCTGACCAGAAAATATCTTTTAAACCAGATAAAAGAACAGGGTCAAGTCAATCCGGGAGCTTTGGAAAACCTGACTGTTTCCGTCGTTGTGAATGGGACAGGATTCGGAAGCATGACGATTGACGACATACGGGATCTGGCTGGAAATGCGGCTGGAATCCCTCAGGCAGATCGTGCGGAAAAAATAACCGCTGTGGCGGCGCCCTTCTATACTGTGGAGGTACCCAAGGCGCCTGAAACTCCTGTGGAAGCAAGCACCGGGGGCATTTTGGTTAATCAGTGGATTCTGATTGCAGCTCTGGCGGGAGTACTTCTTATCGCTCTGATTATCATTTTGGCGGTAAGGCACAGGCGGAAGAGAAATGAACTTATGGAAGCCATGGAAATCAGCCAGGAAGATGTTCCGGAACTGCCGGATATGGTGGAACTGTCAAAGGAGGAAGAAGAACAGGAGATTCTTGAGCCTGAAGAAGACAGGGGAGCAGAACTGCGCCAGTGCGTCCGCGATTTTGCTGAGCAGAACCCTGAAATATCAGCTCAGCTGCTGAAAACATGGTTGAATGGAGGCGGTAACAATGGTTAATCTAACCCCCGAACAAAAAGCGGCGACAGTGGTTGTATCACTGGGAGTGGATAAGGCTTCAAAAGTATATAAGTATTTAAGTGAAGACGAGATTGAGAAATTAACCCTTGAAGTGGCAAAGCTTGGACATGTGGAAGCAGAGCAGACGGAAGCCATTTTAGATGAGTTCTACAAGACTTGTCTGACTCAAAAGGTAGTGACTGACGGTGGCCTGGAGTATGCAAGAACTGTTCTGGAAAAAGCCTTTGGTGAAAGTACGGCCAACAGCTTGCTTCAAAAGGTTACACAGTCTCTTAAATCCAGATCCTTTGGATTTATTCGGAAGAGCGATGTAAAGAACTTGCTTTCCGTCCTGCAGCATGAAAGAGCCCAGATCATTGCACTGGTACTTTCTTATACAAATGAGGAGATGGCGGCCCAGATTATTTCAGAGCTTGCTCCTGAAAAGCGCATGCAGGTCGTGGAGTCTATTGCAAGAATGGAGAGTGCATCTCCTGAAGGAATTAAAATTGTAGAAGAGGAGATCAAGAAACGGTTCTCCGGCATCCTAACTACCGACTACACCAGTGTGGGTGGTGTTGATTACATAGCAAACGTCATGAACCACATAGACCGGAGCAACGAAAAGCTCATCTTCGACGAACTGGGAAGAAAGGATGCAGAACTTGCGGATACCATCCGCAAGAAGATGTTTGTATTCGAGGATATCATTACCATGGACAACCGCTCTATCCAGCGCTTTATCAGAGAGTGCGATATGCGTGACATGGTTTATGCCCTTAAGAATGCAAACGAGCAGATTACAACAGTTATTTTCTCCAATATGTCAACTCGTATGAAGGAAAGCATCCAGTCCGATATGGAAGTTACAGTTAATGTACGCTTAAAAGATGTAGAAGAGGCTCAGCAGAGGATTGTCGGTATCATTAGGCGTCTGGAAGAAGAAGGCGAGCTGATCATCAATAAGGGCGGAAAGGATGATGTCATTGTCTAATATTATAAAGTCTGTGCAGATGGCCGAGCGTGTTCTGGAATACGGATTTACCAGAGAATTTGAAGATATCAGGGTAAATGAAAACGGGAATCCGGAAATGGAATGTGGGCAGGAGGAGTCTGCGGACCAAGAATATGACAGGTATCTTCAAACTACTGAAATGTACGAAGATACTTTAAGGAAGACACAGGTGATTCTGGATCAGGCCAGGACGGATGCAGAAGATCTCCTAAACCAGGCCAGGACGGACGGGGAAAAACTCCGCATCCAGGCGGTGGAAGAAGGCCGTCAAGCCGGTTATGACGCGGGATATGAGGATGGTTTCCGTAAAGCCTACGAAGCTCATAAAGAGGTACTGGATGCGCGCGAGGAAGAATTCCTGGAAGCCATAAAAAACGCAATTGAAAGCGTTACGAAAGAAAAAGAAAAATTACTGGACAAATATATTGATGACTTAAAAAAGGTCACTCTGACGATTGCTGAAAAGGTGATTCAGACCAGTCTGCGCTCCAGCGGAGAGATTATTAAACGCATGATCGTGGCTGCTGCGGGAAAGCTTAAGAAAACCCAGTGGATGAAAATTTATGTGTCCCAAAGAGATGCGGGTATGATGATTCAGGGAGATGTGGGACTGTTAAGCGAATTGTCCCACATTTCAGGGAATATCAAGATCATTGCTATGGATCATGAGGAGGACGGAGCCTGTATCATTGAGCTTCCGGAGGAGATTATTGATGTCAGCGTGAATACGCAGCTGGAAAATATAAAAGGAATACTTAATAACGCCAGACTGTAACAGGAGGAGCCTGCATGTTTAAGGAATTGACGGATCTCATTACGAAGACTGAGACAATCGACCATATCGGGAAGATTGAAAACATTGTGGGGATGTCCATGGAAGCCTCCGGAGGAAGGGCCAGTATCGGAGACATAGCCTATATTTATAATGAAGACCGGCAGGAACAGATACCGGTGGAAGTGGTGGGCTTTAAGGATGACAAAATACAGCTTATGGCCTATGAAAATATGAATGGAATTGCAGCGGGCAGCTTTGTTCGGAATACAAAACGCAGGTTGAAGGTACCGGTAGGAGATTTTTTAAGAGGTCGAATCATCGATGCAAAGGGAGAACCAATGGATGGAAAAGGACCTTTTGAATCTCCCCGGTACTATTACGTTGAAAATCCTTATATCAACCCCATGACCCGTCCGCCCATTACAGACAAGCTGGAATTTGGGGTCAAGGCCATTGATGGCTTAAATACGATTGGAAAAGGCCAGCGTATCGGAATATTTGCAGGCAGTGGAGTTGGTAAAAGTACCTTGCTTGGCATGATTGCCAGAAATGTGAAGGCAGATATTAACGTAGTGGCTCTGGTAGGGGAGCGTGGAAGAGAAGTCCGTGAATTTATAGAAAAAGACTTAGGACCGGAAGGAATGAAACGTTCCGTACTGGTGGTGGCCACCTCAGACCAACCGGCCATGCTTCGTATGAAGTGTCCATTGGTTGCCACTACCATAGCTGAATACTTTAAGAATCAGGGCAAGGATGTATTGCTTATGATGGACTCCCTGACCAGATTTGCTATGGCACAGAGAGAGATAGGACTTGCAATCGGAGAGCCTCCGGTGGCAAGAGGCTATACTCCCTCTATTTATGCGGAGTTTCCAAAGCTGTTAGAACGGAGCGGTAACTTTGGACAAGGTTCCATTACAGGAATCTACACGGTCTTGGTGGAGGGGGATGATACCAATGAGCCCATCGCCGATACGGTAAGGGGTATTGTGGATGGCCATATCGTACTGAGCCGAAAGCTGGCCAATGCCAACCATTTCCCGGCAATTGACGTAAGTGCAAGTATTTCGCGTCTGATGACCAACATCGTTTCAGAGGAACACCGGAAATTAGCTTCCCAGATCCGGGATATATTAAGCCTTTATGAAAAAAATGAGGATCTTATCTCAATTGGTGCTTATAAGAGCGGCACCAACCCAAAGCTTGATATGGCAATATCTAAAATTGATAAGATCAATCAGTTCCTATGTCAGGGGATACAGGAGCAAGCCAGTTATGAAGAGGTCTTAAAGAGAATGAAGATGATTTTATCATAGATGTTGAAAGGGGAAGGGGAGCATGAAGAAGTTTGATTTTCCACTTAATACAGTTTTGAATTATAAGGACCAGGTCTTGGATAATTTAAAAAGCGAACACGCCCAGATTGTGGATAAGGTAGTAAAGCAGGAACAGAAGGTTGAGGAATTGTCGGACCGAAGAAATGATGCCTGTGCCCGATTTAAGGCAGAGACAGGTAAGGGCATCGCTGTTAATATGATGAGGGAATATGAAACCTACATTACCTTCATGCAGAAGAAAATTCTTACCGAACAAGGAGTTCTTCAGAAACTGCAAAGAAAAGAGGAACAAAAGCGGGAGGAAGTGGTGGAGGCCAGAAAAGAAGTGGTTTCCATTGAAAAACTGAAGGAAAAGAAGCTTTTGCAGTATAACAAAGAGGTTTTGCGAAGCGAAGAACTGTTCATTGAGGAGTTCGTTTCCAATACAACCTCAGTACATGGAAGCAGGTAATCCTGCCGTAAAAACTTACGGCAGCTACCATAAAATCAAATGCTTAAGGGCATGAAAAGAAAGGAGTGAGAAGATGACAGAAGTAAAAAACAGCAGTGTGGATTTGTTATCCAGACAGCTGACTGGCAGTAGGAAAAAGGGAGAAAAGGCAGCTGACGGCCTATCTGAGTTTAAGGCCATGCTAAAAAGCGGCAATCAAAAAAAAGATGGAAAAAGTCAGGAATCAGGGGAAACCTCTGATGATAAGCTGTCTGCGGCAGAAGTGTCGTCAGAGGCTGCGGCTTTGGCTGTAGCAGCTGGAATGGCAGGAGTCCAGGAGCCGGAGGAAAAGTTCCAATTGGCAGGACAGAAGCCGGTGGATCAAATTATGGAAACCATAGGAACGGCTGAAGAAACCGTTTTAGTACCGGAAGAAGCCGTGAAAATTCAGACAATGAATTCGTTCCGTGCTTTGGATCGGTTCCGTTTTCACAAGCTGGCAGAAAACAGCATGGGAACAGAAGGCCTTGCAGATGAAAATCTGGAAACCCTGACGAATGGTTCAAAGGAAATGCCGGAACCCCATTTCCCTGGGGCAATAATGCAAAAAACAGGTGAGAAGAATCCTGTAATTCAGGATATTGCCGGAGAGAATACGGAAGCAGCTGTAAGCTCGAAAGAGAAAAAGGATAATCTACCGTTGCAGCCGCTAATGAAGGAAGCAGAGATCGTTTCAGATTCAGCAGAAGAGAAACCGACGGTAAATCTTCTTAGGAGCGATTCACAGGAAAAGCCAAGCCCTGGAGAAGAAGATCAGGACAAAATCCAGAAAAACCTTCCGGAAAAGTCTATTGAACCTGTACGTTTCTGGAATAGTTCTATTGAAAAGCCTGAGGAAGTCCATATGTCTGCAAGAGCAGATCATTCAAAAGAATTGGAAGCAAAGCTGTCTGAACAGATTTTAAAACAGATTCGTGAAGGAAATGGGGAACTGGATATCCAATTGGAGCCTCATAACCTTGGAAAAATCCGGATCAGAATTTCCTATGAGGATAATCAGATCAGTGTTTCCCTTCTGTGTACCGAGAGCAGAACTTTAAAGCTTTTATCCCAGTCAGCGGGCGATTTAGGTTCTATTCTGGAATCTAATTTAGAACGGCCCTTCCAGGTTCTGGTAGACAAGCAGGAACCTGATTATTTAAACCAGCAGCAGGAACAGGGCGGCAGACAGGGGCAGCAAGAACATCATCAGGAAAGCCAGAGGGATGAAAACCGCGAGGACTTTATACAAAAGCTGAGACTTGGGATTTTTGGGTCAGAAAGCGCTGAAGAAAGCGGCGTTGGTTACAGATAAGGAGAGAAATGATGGCAAATGTAAATGGAGTTAATTCGAATAATTATCTGGAGGCTTTTAAGGAAAGAGCGAAATCCACCAGTAACAGTGAATTGACAACAGAGGGGTTTTTCCGGCTTTTGGCAGCACAGCTTCAAAATCAGGATATGTCAAACCCAATGGATAACTCAGAGATGATGACTCAGATGACTCAGATTGCCATGATGCAGGCTATGAACAACTTCTCCACTGCAATGGGAGATTTTGCCCAGGTCAATACAATCAATTATGGAACCTCCATGATGGGAAAAGAAGTTATGGTTGGAGTCCAGGAAAAGAACGGATCAATTAAAAAAATCACGGGAACTGTGACGAGAGTCGATATTTTTGGTGGTGTTCCGACTCTTTACATCGATGACGATGATAAGACAGGCTATCCGGTTTCCAGTATTATGTCTATTTATGAAAAAGGGCATAAACCTCCGGAAGATGTGGATGATCCAGACAAGGACGATGGAGTGAAGGATCCGGATACCGATAATAATATCGATGAAACTGTTGATCCGGATGGAAATGATAAACCCGATGCCGGTACCGATTAAAATACGTAGGTGATGATCAATGCTAGGCAAAATAAATCAACATGAGGAACTGAGGCAGCTAAAGCTGCGGAATGCTGCTGTAATATCAAAACCAGCAGGCAGCTTTAATGAGATACTTCAAAACAGGATTGAGAAACAGGAGGGGCTCCAGTTTTCCCGCCATGCAACCGAGCGGGTCAATCAGCGCGGAATTGAAATGTCGGATTCATTTTTACAGGATCTGCAGTCCGCAGTGGAAAAGGCCCGTTTAAAAGGTGCAAAAGACGTGGTGATTATCAGTGACAGGGGAGCATTTATTGTCAATGTACCCAATAATACTGTGGTAACAACCATGTCAGGAAATGAAATGAAAGAAAATATTTTTACTAATATTGACAGCGCCGTCCTATTATAGCTGGACCATTTATGGAGGCTTTTCCTGTGTGTCCGATTGACAGCAGGAGGAAGGCGTAAAAAACAAAGGAGAATAAAAGCTATGGTCAAATCAATGTTTGCAGGTGTGGCAGGTCTTAGAACTCACCAGGCCAAAATGGATGTTATCGGTAATAATATAGCTAACGTGAATACATGGGGATTTAAGGCGGGCACCATGTCCTTTAAAGACACCATGTACATGAACACGTCATCTAGCTCAAAAGGCAGTACAACTGCCGGCGGTTATGGAGGAACCAATGCCAATCAGGTAGGATATGGCGTGACTACCGGAAGCATTACCTATGATTTCTCAATGGGAAGCCCTTCACCTTCTGCCAGAGGGCTTGACTGCTATATTGACGGTACGGGATTTTATATTGTAGGTCCAATGGTGGGGGACGGAGAGGGTTTTTCCCTTGAGGATTCTGATGTCATTTCCTCCAAAGGTCTGTCTCTTTCCAGAGTAGGGCAATTTACTGTGGATAATCAGGGTTATCTGGTTGATGATTCAGGAAATTATGTGTATGGATTTTCAAATAGCAGCAGCGATTATTCCAGCGGTGATAGTTTTGATACCACATCATTAAAACCACTGAGGATTCCCATGGAATCAGATATGGCAACGATAGGTAATAAGGATGCGGCGGAAAGGGTAAATGAGGCCAGAAAAGCTCTTGAGGAAGCAAGAGCAAACTTAAGCAAACTGAACTTGGATATGGGGAAAGCAAGAGAAGAATATATTGCTGCAGATAAGGCGTATGAGGATAAAAGTACTTCACTGGATATTAAAACATTAACGACAAATCGTGATGATGCCAAGACAGCCATGGAAAAGGCGTATGCGGAATGGTTGGATGGGAAAAATGATCCGGCACATGCTGATGATCTGAAGAATGCTTATGACACGGCGAGAACGGCTTATGAGAAAACAGTATATCAGCTGATTGAAGGCCAGGCGGAACTTCGCGCGCCGAAGGCACTGGCGGATAATGCTTCAAAGATGCCTGCCGTCTGGGATGCCTATGAGGCTGCTCTAGCTACTTATAATGCCAGCGGTACAACAACAGATAAGGAAGCATTGGATGCGGCTAGGAAAGCGTTGGATGAACTTCAGGCGGCTTTAAGCAAAATTGAACCTGATTCGATTGAGGGCAAACGGGACACCGCAAACCAGGCTGCAAAAAAAGCTGAAGCATTGGTGAAAACAGCCGAAAATGGAGTGACAGATGCCGAAAAGAAGCTTGAATCAGCTCAGAAAGATTCTACCAGTACGGAGGTGGGAAATGCTGGTGCAGGCGAAGGGCTTGCAAAGCTGACCAACTATGCAGTCCAGCAGGACGGTACCTTAGTCGGCAGTACCGAGAATGGTACTACAGTTATCATCGGCAAGATTGCCTTGGCAGGTGTCCAGAATGTCAACGGTCTGGAAAAAACCTCAGGCTATTATTATGTCCCAGGCAGTAATGCCGGCGACATCAGCATTTATGAAGCAGGTGGCGTCCAGGGCCGGATCATGGGAAATTATCTGGAAATGGCAAAGGTAGACCTAGCAACTGAGATGACAGATATGATCACTACCCAGAGAGGATTCCAGGCCAACTCGAAAATCATTACAGTTACAGATCAGATGCTTGAAGAGCTGGTTAATATTAAGCGGTAATAATCTTATGTAGATTCAGGGAGGCGGCAACTGCCGCTTCCCTATATGAGAGGAGTTGAGCCATGATTTGTCTTACAAGGCTGAATGATGAGAAATTTGTAATCAATTGCAATCAGATTGAGCGGATTGAAACCATACCGGAGTCCAATGTAATAATGGTTAATGGAAAACATTATGTGGTAAAAGAAAGTGTTGATGATATCATTGACCGGGTGATTGAATTCCATGCTCAAATATATGCGCGTGCGCAGAAAAAGAACGTTTAATCCAGGTAATACCTGGAATATAGGAGGTTACTTATGGATGTATCATTGATCGTTGGCTGGGTGCTGGGAATCGTATTGATTATCTACGGAATCGGAGCAGATAAGCTGGTGAATTTCTTGGACATGCCCAGTGTTATCATTGTTGTGGGAGGTACAGTGGCAGCATTGATAGCCAGCTTTCCGTTTAAGACCCTGGCACAGGTTCCAAAACACATCGGAATTATGATCAGCTCTAACCGGTACAATTCGGAAGCCGTTATTCATACCCTGGTGGATATGGCCAAAACGGCTAGAAAAAAAGGGCTTTTGGTTCTGGAAGAGCAGGCGGCTACCATCAAGGATCCTTTTCTGAAACAAAGCGTGATGCTAATTGTAGATGCCATGGATGCGGAGAAGATCAGGGAGATGCTGGAAAGCGAAGTGGCAGCTATGATAGACCGTCATGAGCAGGATGTCAGCATCTATGACAGGGGATCGGGAGTGGCCCCGGCCTTCGGAATGATTGGTACGCTGGTAGGATTGGTTAATATGTTAAAAAGTATGGATATGTCTGGGAATGGATCAAACAGTCTTGGGGCTGACATGTCTGTGGCTTTGATCACCACTTTTTACGGCTGTATTCTGGCTCATCTGCTGTTCAATCCAATGGGCAAGAAACTCCGTATCCGGAATGAAGAAGAAGTTTTATATAAGCAGATTATTATTGAAGGTGTTTTGTCCATTCAGGCGGGAGATAATCCCAAGTACCTGGAGGAAAAGCTGTTATCTTACCTGTCTCAGAAGCAGCAGGGAAAAATCACAATGAAAAAGCCCGTTAATGAAGGAAGCGTAAATACTGACTAATTAGATTGCGAAAGAGGAACGCCCAGGGGGGCATACCTTGATGCCAAAAGAACATGGGTAGGAAAGTGAAAAACAGGTGGTTGTATGATTAAGAGAAATAAGCAGCCGGAGGAAACTGGAAGCTGGATGGATACATATGGAGACATGGTTACATTACTGCTGTGTTTTTTCGTTCTTCTGTATTCCATGTCCTCCATGGATCAGACCAAGTGGAAGAAACTGGTGCAGAGCTTTAATCCTAGCGCGCTGGAAAGCATAGAGTCCAATGTCAATGAAAACGAAGGAGAATTCCGCGGAGACCAGACAAAAGAAGTGGTTTCGGATTTTGACGCATTATATACGGCTCTGAAAGAGATGGTTGAAGAGAGAGGAATGCAGGATTCTGTGGAAATTACCCGGGGAGACGGTTTCACTTTTATTTCATTCCGCGATAAAGTGTTTTTTGACGGAGACAGTTCTGTGCTTCGGCAGGAGGGCAAGGACATCCTTGAGCAGTTTGCTGTCGCAATGACGCAGGTGGATTCCTCCATAAAGGAAGTACAGGTTTTGGGACACACTTCCCAGGGAGACCCAAACAGGCCCAACAATGTCCGCAATGACAGGATGCTTGCTGCTCAGCGTTCCGCAGAGGTTGTTATCTTTCTTCAAAGCAGACATGCTGTTTCACCGGAAAAACTGGTGAGCGCCAGCTATGGTCAGTTCCGTCCCATTGCGCCTTTTGATACGGAAGATGGGAGGGCGCAGAACCGCCGCGTGGAAATATTGATAACCAAGAATGATACGGTAGAAAAATCCCTGGAAGAGTATTACAACCAGATATATCAGGATTATCAGAACGTGCCGGTTAATTAAAAAATGAAGCGGGAGTAAAACAAATGGCTGAAGTATTATCCCAAAATCAAATTGATGCACTGCTCAATTCCCTGCAGGGAACAAATGAGCTGAGCCAGGAGATTGAAAGAAACGAAGATGAAATAAAATATAGGAAATATGATTTTTACAGTCCTAAAAAATTTACAAAGGACAGGCTTAAAGTTTTAGGAAGTATATTCGACAATTATTCAAGAATTGCGGGATCCCAGATAAACAGTCTGTTTCGGACTTCCAGTGAACTGTCAGTCGTTACAGTAGAGGAGCAGCGGTATTATGAATTCAGCAACGCCCTCAGTGATAATGATGTCCTTACCCTTGTTAATGTGACTTTGCCGGATCATTCCAAGAATCCGCCTCTTTTAATCAATGCAAGCATGCCATTAATGCTTAGCTTAATCGACCGCATGCTGGGGGGCTTGGGGAAAGAAACTAGTGTTGGCCTGTCTTATTCCTATACGGAAATAGAAATGGCTTTATACCGCAGAGTAATCCAATATGTAATAGCGCCATTAAAGGATTCCTGGTCAAGTTACATTAATCTTAACTTTGAGCTGGAGAGGCTGGAAGAAAACCCAAGCATGTTTCAGGAAATCGGTGTGGATGAAACTATAGTAATCATCGTCATTGATGTGGAAATGGAAGGCTGCTCTGGAAGACTAAGTCTCTGTATTCCAGGAAATCTCCTGATGAATACATTCAGTATTATAGATAAGCGTAGAGCCAGTGCTATGGGAGATGAAGAAAACAGTCAGGATACTAAACTTGAAATCCTGAACAACATAAGGGCCACTGATTTAATGGTTCGTGCTAAAGTAGGAGAGTCTGTCATTACTCTGGATGATGTTTATAATCTTCATGTGGGAGACGTCATCAACTTAGGCACGCCTAAAGAATCCGACATTAAGCTGTATGTGGAAGACCAGCCATGGTTTAAGGGACAGCTGGGTGTTCACAAGAGGAATACTGCAGTTCGGATTGAAGGTCTTGTAGAAGAAGGAAATTACCAGGCTGGTGAAAACTGAGTCAGGGATTATATAAAGAATTAAGGATAATAAAGGAGATGCAAAAGAATGGCGAAAATATTATTAGTAGATGATGCGGCATTTATGAGAATGATGATTAAGGATACGTTGTCTAAAAACGGATACACCGATTTATATGAGGCGTCTGACGGAGCTCAGGCTGTGCAGATGTTTACCGAAATTACACCGGATCTTGTGATCATGGACATTACAATGCCTAACATGGATGGTCTGGAAGCATTAAAATTAATCAAAGCGAAATCCCCGAATGCAGCGGTTGTTATGTGCTCTGCCATGGGACAGGAGAGCATGGTAATCGAAGCGATCAAATCAGGGGCCAAGGATTTTATTGTAAAACCCTTTAAACCGGACAGAATTCTTAAAACTGTCTCAGGCATTATCGGTTAGTTTTACAGTAGAGGAGGGGTCAAATGTCATTTTTAAGTTCCATGAATATTAGTGCGTCGGCAATGACCGCCCAGCGGCTTC
Source organism: Hungatella sp. UBA3147 (assembly GCA_002365025.1). Lineage (GTDB taxonomy): Bacteria > Bacillota > Clostridia > Lachnospirales > Lachnospiraceae > Lacrimispora. Next base: position 39,688 of record DEYX01000336.1, read on the forward strand.
GACTGGATATTGCATCGGAGAACATTGCTAATATAGATACGACGAGGACGGAAGCAGGCGGGCCATATCAGAGAAAAATGGTAGTACTTGAATCCAGGAATGAAAATAACTTCCGAAGAATTATGATGAATGCAGCCGGCATAAGCAGGCAGCAGAGCACAGGCGGCGTCAGGGTTTCACAGATCGTGCAAGACACCAGCCCCTATAAGTCCGTTTACAATCCGGATCATCCGGATGCGGATGAAAACGGCTATGTGCAGATGCCTAATGTGGATTTGCTAAAAGAAACAGTAGACAGTATGTCTGCATACCGGTCCTATGAGGCCAACATAACAGCATTTAATGCCATAAAGATGATGGCCTCCAAGGCATTGGAAATTGGAAAGTAAAGCGTGACTTGGCATAGAGGGCTAATGAGTATAAAGGGAGAAAAGTTGTATGGATTCAAAGAATTTTAGTGCATTTGAAATTGATGCCATAGGTGAAATACTGAATATAAGCCTTGGTGCCTCGGCCACTGCAGTATCTACCATGCTCAATGCCAGAGTTGACATTACCACACCGGTGGTAAAGGTTTTGTCAAAGGAAGAATTTGAAATTTCTAACCTGGAGCCGGCAGTAGGGGTGGAGATTACATATATTGCAGGACTTAGCGGAAGCAACATTATGCTTTTAAAGAGGCATGACGTAAAAGTGATTGTAGATATGCTCATGGGCATGGAAACGCCAGAGGAAGAGTTTGAATTAAATGAACTGAACATCAGCGCCATCTGTGAAGTTATGAATCAGATGATGGGGGCTTCTGCAACGGCACTGTCCGAATTTTTAGGCAAGGTTGTTAATATTTCGACACCCAGTTCTTTTGAGATCGGTGATGTGGATGATTTCAAAGAAAAATATTATGACAATGATGAATACATGGTTGTTGTCGGATTTACTTTAAAAATTGCGGACCAATTGGAAAGTGAATTTATTAACGTAATGACTCCCGATCTTGCCAAGGAACTGGTTAGAGGATTTTTACCCCAGGAAATGCTGGAACCGATTCCGGAGCCTGAACCAATTCCTGAACCAGTGAAAGTTCCGGAGCCAGTACAAATTCCGGAACCAGTCATAGAGACGAAAACGGAATTAAGGGAACCGGCTTCAGGCGGAATCTTATCTCAGGAAGAGATTGAAAAGTTGTTGTCAGGCAGCATTGGAGGCGAAGAGCCAATAAATGCTGAACAGCCTGCCGACAGAGAGACGGCTGGGGGAAGTCAGGAAATACCGCAGATGACAGGAGATAACCAGATGGCAGTACAGCAGATGATGGATCAAATACAGACGCAGCAGCAGATGATGAGTCAAATGCAGCAGATGATATCACAACTGCAAAGCGAACAGCAAAATATGAGAAAAACAGGGTCTCCGGAACCTAAGACAATAAATGTGAAACCTATCCCTCAAAATAGCTTAAAAGACGGAGACATTCGGTTTGAGGAGCAGGAGGAAAACCGGGAACTGATTATGGGAGTGCCCCTTGAGGTGTCTGTTGAAATCGGCAGAACCAGAAAGTTGGTAAAGGAGATTCTTGAATTTACCAAAGGGTCCCTTGTTATCCTTGACAAGCTGGCAGGTGAACAGGTTGATTTATATGTAAATGGCCGCTGCATTGCGAAAGGTGATGTTGTGGTTGTAGATGATAATTTTGGCATCCGTATTACAGAGATTACTAAAAAGAATGGAGAATAGAGAGGAAGTGGCTGCATTTGAATAGCGTGATTAGTCTGTTTTCTGCGCTGCTCCTTACCGTTTTAATTCTGTATTTGAGTTATGTATTTACCAGAAGCCTTGGAAAAGGAGTCGGGCTAAAGCGGGGAGGAACCTGTATGCAGATGTTGGACAGGCTTCCTCTGGGGCAGGATAAAGCAGTAGCGATCGTACGTGTAGGGAATCACTATTATCTTGTCGGCATTGCTTCTTCTCAGATAACCCTTCTTTCTGAACTTTCGGAGGAAGATATTCCGGAGGGTGGGTCTGTCCAGACCCAATTTACAGGTGCAGAAGGATATGAAAGCTTTAAAAAATTATTAAAAAAATATACAGACAGACACAGGGATGATGTGTAAGGAGGAACCATGAATACAGATGCCTTGATTAATATTAATGGCGGCCGGGTGCCGACTCTGGAGCTTTTCCTCATTTTGACCATCATTTCCCTGCTGCCATCAATTTTAGTGATGATGACTTCTTTTACAAGGATTATCATTGTCTTATCTTTTACAAGAAATGCCTTGGGAGTTCAGCAGAGTCCTCCCAATATGGTGCTGGTTGGAATTGCATTATTTCTAACACTGTTTATTATGGACCCGGTGTTAAAGGATGTGAACACCAATGCTTACCAACCTTACGTCAGGGAGGAGATAAACCAGAAAGAGGCACTTAACCGGGCGACGGTTCCTATGAAACGGTTTATGCTCAAGCAGACGAAGACGGACACTTTGAATGTGTTTATAGATTTGTCCAAAACCGATAAGCCGGAGAACATTGAGGAACTTCCTATGACAGTAGTGATTCCTTCTTTCATGACTTCAGAGCTGGAGCGGGCCTTTACGGCCGGATTCATGATTTATCTACCGTTTTTACTGGTTGATATCATTGTGTCCAGCACTTTGATGTCCATGGGTATGGTCATGCTGCCGCCGGCGATGATTTCCCTTCCATTTAAATTACTGTTGTTTGTAACAGTTAATGGCTGGGAGCTGTTGTTTTCTAATTTGGTTAACAGCTTCCATTACTGACAGGACTTTCAACCTAGAATTAGCAAACAGCGTGCCCCGCTTTATCGGGCATCAACTGGATATGCAAGCATATCCGCTTGATTCATCAGGAGGTAAAATATGACGGATGTAGCAGTGAACAGCCTAATGTATGAGTTGTTCGGATTGGTGGTTAAAATGGCTGGTCCCGTGCTGATCGTCAGCATGGTCATCGGTATCATTATTTCCATAATACAGGCAGCAACCCAGATCCATGAACAAACCATTACCTTTGTTCCGAAGCTGATTGTAATTGGCCTGATGCTTTTGATGATGGGTGATCATATGATGACTACACTCAGTGATTTTACCATCAATATTTTTAATACCATGCTCAGATGAGAGGGGCAGGACACGCCTTCCGGGAGTTCCATGATGTCCAAAAGACATGGTCAAAGAAGAGGAAAGGAAGATTTAGATGCCGGAAATAGGACAGATGATGCTGTTTTCCCTTATTTTTATGAGAATGTCAGGTTTTATTCTTTTGAACCCTATTTGGGGCAGAAGAAATGTTCCGGCACAGGTCAAGGGCGGCATGATCATGGTATTTACGCTGCTTATTTATTCTTTTTCCTCGGCCCAGGTGCCCGAGCCTGTGAATTCCATTGAATTTGCAGTGCTTCTTTTAAAAGAATTTGCTGTAGGGTTTACCATTGGCTTTGTCATGGAATTATTTCTTATGGTCATAACTTTTGCGGGGACAATTATGGATTTTCAGATGGGATTATCCATGGCAATGATCTATGATCCTCAGACCAACGCTCAGATTGCTCTTACGGGAACGCTTTATCAGGCGTATTTTATTCTGTTGTTCTTCGCTGTGGATGGCCATCTGGCACTGTTTCGGCTTCTTATAAAGTCAGCAGAAATAGTTCCTTACGGGCAGGTCGTGTTGGGAAGCCGTGCGGCGAGGGCAATGCTGGAAATTTTCATTCAGTGTATTACTATGGCTGTAAAGTTCGCATTTCCTTTAATTGCCATTGAATTTTTAACGGAGATTGCAGTTGGGGTCTTAATGAAAATAATTCCTCAGATTAATGTGTTTGTTGTGAACATACAGGCTAAGATCGCAATTGGTTTCATAATGCTGATTTTTCTGTTTTCTCCTATGACGGATTATGTTGGCGGTGTGATAAGCCAGATGCTTTTAACAGTTCAGGATATAATCAGACTTTTATAAATGCAAAGGATGTGATGAACGGCAATGCAGGATCCTTCAAAAACCGAAAAGGCCTCACCGAAAAAACGGCGGGATGAACGAAAAAAGGGTCATGTTGCCATCAGTAAGGATGTAGTTATGATAGCTTCCTTACTTGGAACCTTCGTGCTGCTGAAAATGTTATTTCCTTTTATGTATCGGACCATACGGGATTATATGATTAAATATTTAAGCCTGGCTCCTGGGGTGGAGAATTTGTCTGATTATTCCGCCGGTATTTTTGCAGATACAGCGTGGGCAGTTTTAAAGGCAGCTCTCCCTATTCTTTTGGCAGGTATTGTACTGGCTATACTGGGAACTGGGGTACAAACAAGATTTTTGTTTACAAAAAGTAATTTAGCCCCTAAGTTTAGCCGGTTAAATCCTATACAGGGGATTAAAAATATTATATCTCTAAAAAGTCTGATAGAACTATTGAAAAATTTGCTGAAGATTACCATACTTGGAATCATTCTGTATCAAATCATAAAAGGTGATTTAACGCCTATAGCAAGAACCATAGATATGGACTTAAAAGATTCTTCTGTGTATGTGCTGAGTGCCATTATGGATATGGTCTTCAGGGTTTCTCTTATCTTCCTGGCCGTTGCTGGTTTTGATTTTTTTTATCAGCGGTGGGATTATGAACGCCAGATCAGAATGTCAAAGCAGGAACTTAAAGAGGAATTCAAGCAGACTGAAGGAAATCCTGAAATTAAGGGGCGTATCCGAAGCCTTCAAAGAGAGAGGGCCCGTTCCAGGATGATGCAGTCGGTCCCTGAAGCGGACGTGATCATACGTAACCCCACCCATTTTGCGGTGGCTCTGCGCTATGACATAGAGAAGGATAATGCTCCCGTTCTGGTGGCCAAGGGCCAGGATGAACTGGCCTTGAGAATTGTGGCTATAGGCGAGGAACATGGGGTATATGTGATTGAAAATAAACCTTTGGCAAGAGGCATTTTTGCCGCCACCCAGGTAGGGAGCGAAATTCCTTCGGAATACTATGGTATGGTCGCTGAAATCCTGGTATATGTATACCGCATGAATAACAAGATCATAGAATAAAAAAACAGCAGAGAAACTGAAAGAAATGGTGTAAAAGAATGAAGACATTACTGAAAAATTCTGTAGTAGTATTTGTCATTTTGATCGTACTTCTATTGATTATTCCATTGCCTCCGTTTTTTGTGGACGTAATGATTATTATAAATATTTCCCTTTCCATGATTATCTTGCTGATAACCATGAATATAAAAGAACCTTTAGAATTTTCAATCTTTCCAGCTCTGCTTTTGCTGACTACCTTGCTTCGTCTGGGATTGAATGTGTCTTCCACGAGAAATATTTTGTCTAATCAGGGATCCTCGGGACAGGTGATCAAAGCCTTCGGTGATTTCGTTTTACAGGGAAATGTTGTTGTTGGTTTCATCATATTCCTCATTATCGTTCTGGTAAACTTCCTGGTTATTACAAAGGGAACGGAACGTGTATCAGAAGTTGCGGCCAGGTTTACCTTAGACGCCATGCCCGGTAAACAGATGGCCATTGACGCGGATTTAAGCTCCGGTCTGATCAATGAGCAGGAAGCAAAGCTGAGACGGTATAAGGTTCAGAAGGAAGCAGATTTTTACGGAGCCATGGATGGTGCCACGAAGTTTGTAAAGGGAGATGCTATCATGTCCCTGATCACCACTGCCATTAACTTTATTGGCGGTGCCATTATCGGCATGGTGCAATCAAATCTGGAGTTTGGACAGGTGATGTCCATTTATTCTATCGCCACGGTAGGAGATGGACTTGTTTCCCAGGTTCCGGCTCTTCTGATCGCTACGGCAACCGGTATGGTGGTAACCAGAGCCGTATCAGAAGGCACATTAAATGACGACGTATCCGGTCAGTTTATGGCCCAGCCCAGGGCTATTATGCTTACTGGTTTTGTTATGATCGTATTAATGCTGGTGCCTGGAATGCCTAAGATTCAGTTGGCTGTTATGGCAGCTGTGCTTATTATAGCCGGTTATCAGTTAGGGCATAAGGTTCGTCAGTCAGCCTCTGGCCTTCCGGAAACGGCGTTAGCCATGGCCGCGCCTGAAGAAGCGGCACAGGGGGCTTCCGACGAAGAGTCCTACTACCGGGATGTGAACAATGTTTACGCTCTTATTAACGTAGAACCTATTGAGATGGAATTTGGCTATAGTCTGATTCCACTGATCGATGAGAGCAGCGGTGGAAAGATGATTAACCGGATCGTTATTTTCAGAAGACAGTATGCTCAGGACATGGGACTTGTTATTCCCTCTGTCAGGCTAAGGGACAGTTCCAGTTTAAATACAAATCAGTATGTCATAAAGATCAGGGGTGAAGAGGTATCCAGGGGAGAAATACTGGTAGATTATTATCTGGCACTTGAACCCCCCTCTATTTCAGGTGAAGTAGACGGAATTGAAACGGTGGAACCGGCATATGGAATTCCCAGTAAATGGATCAGGCCTGAAAACAAGGAGATGGCGGAAATTTACGGTTATACCGTTATTGATCCACTTTCTGTTATGCTGACCCATTTATCAGAGACCATCAGGCAGCACGCTTATGAGCTGTTAGGACGGCAGGAAGTTATGCAGTTGCTGGAAAATGTGAAGAAACACTCTCCGGAGCTGGTGGACGAACTATTCCCGAACCAGTTTACATATGGCAGCATTCAGAAAATTCTCATTAACCTTTTGAAGGAAGGGGTTCCAGTCAAAGACATGGAAACGATTCTGGCAACCATAGCAGATTCTCTTCCAACCACCAGGGATATGGATGTGATCACAGAAAACATCAGAATTGCTTTAAAGAGGACCATAACCAGAATGTTCTGCGAAGGAGGACAGATGAAGGTACTCACCCTGGATGCAGAGCTGGAGAAAAATATTATAGGCAGTATGGCAAAAGGAGAACAGGGCATCTATCTTGCCCTCAGCCCGGATGTGATGCAGTCTGTGATCGGACAAGTGGGAGAACAGATGAAGAAATTTGCGGATTTAGAGCAGAAGCCGGTAATTCTTACAAGCCAGGTTGTAAGGCTCTATTTCTACCGATTGATCGAGCAGTTTTATCCCAATGCATATGTCCTTTCCTTTAATGAGATTGCAAATAATATTCAGATTCAGGCAATCGGGAATATTACCCTTTGACCGGATTTTGTTACAGAAAGGCAGTGTTAGTCGGAATGGAACAGGATTTAAGCCAATATACCAATGAAGATTTATTAATTAAATACAAGCGAACAAAAGACATCAGGGTCAAGCATGAACTTGTGATGCGGTATATAAATATGGTCCGGAACATATCACTCCAGATGCGAGACGTATATTTAAGCTTTGCACAGGTGGAGGATATTGTCAATGAAGGCGTATTAACGATTATGAACGGAATTGAAAAGTTTGATCCGGAATTAAATGTAAAGTTTGAAACTTATATTTCCAAGAGGATTCGCGGAATGGTTATTGATATGGCGAGAAAGCAGGACTGGATTCCCAGAAGCGTAAGAAAAAATGCTAAGATCATGGACAATGCGGTCGTAGAATTATGTAACCGACTGGGGCGTTTTCCTACTTCAAAGGAAACGGCGGATTACATGGACATCACCATGGAAAAATACCAGGAAACTTTAGGTAAGACTAATGTTTACAGTATCATTTCCCTGGACATGGTCCTGGAGGCGGGAAGTGAAGAGAAAAAGTCAATGCAGCTTCCGTCAATGAACGAACATGACCAGCCTGAGAATCATTATCTCCAGAAGGAATTTAAGGAAATTTTGGTTTCTGCCATAAATGATTTAAAAGAAAATGAACAAAAGGTTATTTCATTGTACTATATGGACGAATTAAATATGAGGGAGATTGCACAGATCATGAAGGTCAGCGAGCCAAGGATCTCCCAGATTCATTCCAATGCGCTTCAAAAGCTCAGATTGAATCTGACTAATTTCATAAATGAGTAGTAGGAAGGGAGAAAAGAAATGTTTCAAGGATTCTACAATCTGGCATCAGGAATGCTGTATCAGACCAGGAACTTAAATGTAATCGGAAATAATATGGTCAATAGTGCAACACCGGGGTTTAAGCCTGACCGCATGGTCAGCACCACGTTTCGGGATGAAATGCTTTACCGGAGCGGAAATCGTGACAAAAGCAATCCTGTTCAGATTGGGTCCGTATCAATGATACGTGCTTCCAGGAGCACAGTGACCAGCCATAATCAGGGGGCTGTGGAGGAAACTGGAGGAAACCTGGATTTTGCTTTGACAAAACCAGGGTTCTTTGCCATTCAGGATACCACAGGAAATCAGGTTTATACCAGAAACGGTTCTTTTACGATTGATGAAGAAGGATACCTTACCTCACCTTCCCGAGGTAGGGTGCTTGGGGAAGATGGAACCCCCATTGAACTTCCATCAGACCATATTACAGTGGATCCGTCAGGCAATATTTATGAAATGCCAATAAAAGGACTGAAAAACGGAGAGGACGACGGGAATACAGAGGAACAGGAACCAGTCCTCTTAGGAAAAATCCGTGTTGTAGACTTTGATGATTACTCCCAGCTTGTAAAGGGAGATAACGGCGTCTTTACCACGGCAGCTGCCGGGAATGGAGTGGATGGAGGAATCCAGTGGAAGTCACTGGAACGATCCAATATTGACCCTATTGATGAGATGACTCAGATGATCACCAGCCAAAGGGCAACTCAAAGTGCTGCCCAGGTTCTTCGGATATATGACCAGCTCATGGGCAAGGTATCCACTGAGATAGGCAGAGTATAAGGGGGAATAGCAGATGAACCAGTCTTTTTATATTGGAGCTTTGGGAGCTTTAAATCAGCAGACAAAGCTTAATGTGGTATCCAATAATATTGCTAATGTGAATACAACAGGCTTTAAACCTCAATATAGTGTGTTTTCAGATCTGATTTATGCCCAGACAAGGAGTTCTCAGGGCGGCAGTGCGGCGCAGACGGGCAGCGGAACCAGGGTAGATCTTTTAAAGTCCGATATGACTGCTATGCCCTATAAGGAAACGGGACTTGAGAACGACC
>DEYX01000125.1 GCA_002365025.1 Hungatella sp. UBA3147
AAGGGAACAGGATAAGTTCTGTCCGAATGTGATACAGCCCGCCACAAAAAAGGAATTGACAATAAACCGGTTTAAAGGGATTTTAACCATGGCCTGACGAAAGTTCTCAAGGGTCGGATCCCCTGGGATTAAGTTCATATCAGTTGTGAACAGTTCACTGGAAGGCATGAATGCAATGCTCACCGCATACAAGAGCGGAAGCAAAACAAAGACGGACACTGCCAGGTTTATGATTACAAGGGCCAGTTTACCCGCCCTTCTGCGGAAAAGTGCCTTCTGATTGGCAGACTGTTTCAGCTTTTCCAGCTCATCCCGGTTCATATCTTTGGAGGCTGCGGTGATAATGGATTCCATCAATAGCTTACCCCCTTCTTTTCTAAGCGGAACATGAATAAGGTGAGGATCATGATGATGAGGAACAACAGCACGGACTGAGCGGCTGCGCTGCCGAAGCGGTAGTTAAAAAAGGCATCCCGGTAAATGGAGTAAACGATTAAATTGGTAGATTCTCCGGGCCCGCCCTGAGTCAGGATCTTGACCTGGCCAAAGGACTGGAATGCCTGAATGATGTTGACCACCAGAGTGTAAAACATGATAGGGCTTAAGCCAGGGAGTGTCAGGAAGAAAAATCTCTGAACGGCATTTGCCCCATCCACAGAGGCTCTTTCATAAATGGTCTCGTCAATGTTGCTGAGCCCGGCGCTGAAATAAAGAAAGTTGATTCCGCTGTTCAGCCAGGCGGTCAGCAGGGCGACACAGACCAGGGCATACTTGGGATCACTGATCCAGTTGATATGAAATCCCAGGATCTTATTAACGATTCCGATGGAAGGATGAAGCATGATTTTAAATATCATGGCAGCGGAACTGGAAGCAATGGCCATTGGAAGTGCGTAAGCAGTACTGAAGATCCGGATCCCTGGAAAGGTTTTGCTGCAGAGAACTGCGGCAACCAGCCCTAAAAGCATGCTCACTGATACGACAATTATGACAAATACTGCGGTTACCAGAAGGCTGTTGAAAAAAGACGATGAATTTAAAAGGTCCGTATAGTTTAAAAGACCTACAAAAAGCTTGGCCTGGCCCATTTTATTGGTTTTATATAGACTTAAATATATCGTTTTGAAAAACGGGAAAAACAGGAATACTGCAAATACTGCCATTGCCGGGACCATATAGGCATAAGGCCCTGCTTTCTTTACAATTGTTCTCAGGTTCATAAGAAGGCTCCTTAAACGTATAAAATATTTTGCTCCGTATCCATATCGAACAGCTTGATTCGGTCCATATCCGCATAAACCGGTAAACTGCCGCCGGATTCCGCTTTAACATTGGGACTTAACCGTACACATATCTCCTCCCTGCTAATACGGCCATGGAAAAGTATTTCCCCCCCAAGGACTTCTTTCATATCCACATCCAAAAGAAGCTTCTGTTCTTCTGGTCCTTCATCATGGAAATCCTCAGGCCGGATCCCCAGGTACACACGCTTTCCCACATAACCGCCTTCCACCAGCCGCTTTGCGCAGATTTCATTGGCAAAGAGTTTGTTATTGCCAAATTCCAGACAGATCTTCTCTTCTCTCCGCTCTACCCAGACAGGCAGGAAGTTCATGGAGGGGGAACCGATAAAGCCTGCCACAAATTTATTGACCGGATTCTGGTAAATGTCATTTGGAGCTGCAGCCTGCTGGATCACCCCGCTGTTCATGACTACGATCCTGGTGCCAAGGGTCATTGCCTCCACCTGGTCATGGGTAACGTAAATGATGGTTGCACCCAGTTCTCTGTGGATTTTAGCAAGCTCTACACGCATCTGTGCCCGCAGCTTTGCATCCAGATTGGATAGAGGTTCGTCCATCAGATATGCTTTAGGCTGGCGGACAATAACACTTCCGATGGCAACCCGCTGCTTCTGCCCTCCGGATAAGGCAGAAGGCTTCCGGTCAAGCAAGTGACTGATATGAAGGATTTCCGCCGCGCGGCCGACTCGTTTCTCTATTTCTTCCTTCGGGACTTTATGTACTTTTAAACCGAAGGCCATATTCTGGTAGACCGTTAAGTGGGGATAAAGAGCGTAAGACTGGAATACCATGGATAAGTCCCTGCTTTGGGGGCTTGTCATATTCATAAGCTGTCCGTCTATCCACAACTCACCGGAAGAAATGTCTTCAAGCCCTGCTATCATTCGAAGTGTTGTAGACTTTCCGCAGCCGGATGGTCCGACCAGGATCAAAAATTCCCTGTCTTTAATATCAAGATTAAAATCCTTTACAACGGTGAGTCCGTTTTTATAGGTTTTGCACACATTTACAAAAGACAAACTTGCCATAGATCACGATTCCTTTCTGTATATCTAAAACTCATTTTATAGAATTGATGTAAAATGAAAAAGAAGCTTTTCGTAAAATGAATGTAAATCATGGTATTGACGCACAAACGATCAAAGGCTATAATAAACTAGATTTATGAAGGAGGCATAAATAACAATAGCAAAGCTAAGCGCCATGCACCAGTTGATGCGATCGTGAACATTTTCCCATGGAAAAATGGCATCAAGGGTTGACGAGGTGAAGGGTTATCGAATATTCGGCGGATGCCCTTCCATGCCCTCCGGGCGTGTATCCTACGTGAAATATGCAGGTAACTGCAAAACAAACGCGTTGGAACCGGGGACTTAAAACAGAATGTAATAAAAAAGCTGCCGTTTTTAAAATTGGAGCAAGACAGCTTGTTTTTTGTTTGCCATTTTTAAAGACGAGTGCAGACATAAAATGAAAATTTAAGGAGATTGTGAAATTATGTGTGGAATTATTGGATATACAGGACCATTAGACTCTAAAAGAATATTGCTTGATGGATTGTCCCAGCTGGAATACCGGGGGTATGACAGCGCAGGTATTGCTCTTTTTATGGAGAATTCTCATACCCGTCTGATCAGACATATAGGAAAAGTATCTAATTTAAAGGAAGAATGCAAAGGAATCACAGAGGTATCCCATTGTGGTCTTGGACATACCAGATGGGCTACCCACGGAGGTGTAACGACTCAGAATACCCATCCCCATCAGGCCGGGCGGATTACTCTGGTTCATAACGGCATTATAGAAAATTATCATCAGCTCACTCTGGATTTTCATCTGGAGGGAAAACTCCGCTCTGAAACAG
>DEYX01000103.1 GCA_002365025.1 Hungatella sp. UBA3147
AAGGATGCCGATAATGTCATCCACATCCTTTTTGTAAATCGGATAACGGGAATTAAATCCCTCTTTCAGGATGAAATTCACTGCCTCCCGAAGAGTAATCTCGCCGTCCAAAGCGACCAGATTCTTTCGGTGGGTCATAATATCTCCGGCTTCCTTATCATTCAGTTCGAAGATGTTTGTAATCATCTCCGCTTCTCTGGCCTCTAAAACGCCCTGTTCATGGCCCTCGTTCACCATGGACATGATGTCTTCTTCCGTAACGTTCTCATTATCTGATGCCATATCGATTCCAAACAGCTTCAGGACAAAGTAAGCCACCACATTTGCCAGCCAGGTAAAGGGGATAAGGGGTATCATGATGAGGGATACTGCAGGCAGCATACGATAACCCCATTTTTCAGGCTTCTCTGCCGCGCAGCGTTTTGGAATAATGATACCAAAACTGATCAAAAGCACGATCAGTACAACAGAAACTAACAACAGGCTTAAAAGGGATATCCATTGGCTGGGATAAGCCCCGTCTCTTGTTAAGACGGTCCCAAGCCTTGCTCCCAGCTGCTCTAAAACAAAAGCCCCGGTTACCATACCGATTAAATTTGTAGTGATTTGTATCGTATTTACAAATCTGGTCGGTCTGTTAACTATATGTAACAGCTGACCGGCCTTTTTACTTCCTTCCTCCATCTGATGCTCCAGTTCGCTTGTATTCACGTTTTGGATTGCTGATCCAAACCCATAAAAAATAGCGTCCAATACGATAAAAGCAATAAAAATAATCACGCGTATAAGCGGATTGCCATCGTCCATTCTAAAAATCTACTCCTTTTGTTATTTATCATTCGTATTTTTTCTCGTAACTATTTAGAAATATACCATTTTATCAGCATTCCGTCAATGGTGAACTATGTATCCAGTTCCAGGCTCACCCTTAATGCACAGTCCACTTCCTGCTGAAGTTCATCGTCGATATGACAAATCTTCTCTTTCAGCCTCTGCTTATCAATGGTGCGAAGCTGCTCTAAAAGAATCACCGAATCTTTTATCATATCGCATTTTTTTGTATCCAGCTCCACATGGGTGGGAAGCTTTGCCTTATTCATTCTTGATGTAATTGCCGCACAGATCACGGTAGGGCTATGTTTATTGCCTATGTCGTTCTGTATAATAAGAACCGGACGGATCCCGCCCTGCTCAGAGCCTACCACCGGCCTTAAATCTGCATAATAAATGTCTCCACGTCTGATAATCACACTCTCACACTCCGTCAATTATTTAGGAAGTCCGATTCGCCTAAGCTCACCGAACGGCTAATCTGCCAAATCCAGGCTGTATATGACCTTTGCCTTCATAACAAATTATGCCTAAGTCTAGTATTGACCTTCTTTGACTCGAGTATTCACTTAAGTTTTTCCGCCGCATACCTTATCATATGTTTTGGACATGGTGTTTGTTATCAGACCTTGCAAAACCCTTCATAACAATCGTTGAAATAATCTTTCGTACCTATGACCCGGCCGTTTTCAAGGTAAACCCGGGGTACCCGTTTGCCTATGTCACAGACGATTTCATAATGGAAGCCGCCTCCAGCCGCAGCCAGCTCTTCTACCGTAATCTCTTCGTTTCCCTGCCTGCCGATCAAAACCACCTCTTCCTCTTCCTCTGCGCCCTTTATTCCGGTCACATCTACCATGAACTGGTCCATGCAAACACGTCCTAATATCCTGGCACGCTGCCCCCTTATGAGCACTTCCCCTTTGCCGGAAAGATTTCTTGAATACCCGTCGCCATATCCTACGGGAATCGTCGCGATCGTCATCTCCCGGTCAGCGGTAAAGGTTCCACCATAGCTTACAGAAGTTCCCGGCTCTATTTTTTTTATGTAAGATATAAAGCTTTTTAATTCCATCGCTGGCTGAAGCCTGACCGTTTCCCTGTCAACCTCTCCTGACGGATAAATGCCGTAGATGGATATACCGGCCCGTACTGCATGAAAGTTGGCCCTCCGTAGATCCAGGATTCCGGCGCTGTTGGAGCAATGAAGGACAGGGATCGTGATCCCCCTGTCAGAAAGCATGGTCACGAACGTTTGGTACTTTTCTATCTGTTTATCTGTGGCGCTCTTATCCCTTTCATCTGCCTTTGCAAAATGAGTGAACAACCCTTCCACTTCAATTCCCGGAAGGCCGCAGATTTTCACCGCTTCCTCTGCTGCCTCCTCTGTGACCGGATATCCGATCCGGCTCATGCCTGTATCCACCACCAGGTGTATCACTGCCTTTTTTCCCGCCTTTTCCGCCAGAGCAGAAAGACGTTCCGCCCGTTTAATCTGAAATATGGATGAACTGATCCCATATTCCACCAAAAGACTGTATCCTTCATAGGGCACTACGCCAAGGACCAAAATAGGCTTTTTTATTCCATGTTTTCTTAGAATCACGCCTTCTTCCACGGTGGCAACCGCATATCCCCATACATAAGGATCCATGGCCCAGGCTACCGGAACCGCACCGTGTCCGTATCCGTCTGATTTTACAACGCCGATTATCCTGGTCCCTTCCTTTAGATTTGCCTTCATGGCCTCCATGTTGTGGCGGATGGCATCTAGATCTACTGTTTCATAAACCCTGCTGTATAATTTCATCACTTTATCACCTCGTTTATCTCTACAGGCATTTGTTCTTAACGTATTGAATGTATCTCTTCCGCCAGTTCCCTGGCAAGAAGGCTGTGATCTCCCTGCTTCTCTTTTACCATGTCTCCGGCACGGCCATGAAGCCATACGCCGTAAGCCGCTGCATCAGATTCTTCCAGACCCAGAGCCAGAAGCCCGGCTATGATCCCGGTCAGCACATCTCCAGACCCTGCTTTAGCCATAGAGCTATTGCCGCTTCCATTGACATAGGTTCTCTGATCCTTTAAGGCCCCAATCGTCACCGCGTCCTTTAACACACAGGTGATACCGAACCGGTCCGCATATTCTCTGGCAGTGGTGATCAGCTGCTTTTGTATGGTTTCCACAGCGCTTCCCGTAAGCCTCGCCATTTCTCCCAAATGAGGAGTCACAATGATGTTTTCCGTGAAATAGCTGGTCAGCTCCGGGTTTGTAGCAATGGTGCCAAGCCCATCTGCATCCAGAACAATGGGAACATAGGCATTGGCAAGGACCTCTTCCACCAGATTCCTTACATAGGCTTCCTGCCCAAGTCCCGGCCCCAGAACAATGGCGGTGGCCCACTCACACTGCTTTACCAAAAGCTTTTTAAATCCTTCCGTCCCTGCTTCTGCCTCCCCGGCTTCATAGGTGGTAATGATGGCTTCCGGAAGTCCGGTTTGAAGGATGGTCCGGTTTTCTTCCACTGTGAAAATTTTCACCAGACCTGCTCCTGTCCGGTAAGCGGCAAGGGCGCTTAAATAGGCAGCTCCGCTCATATTTTTAGATCCGGCCACCACAAGAACCTTTCCAAAGCTCCCTTTATTGGAATAAGCCGGGCGCTTTGGAAGCATTTTCTCATCTTCCGGATCCAGAGTAAAATACTCTGTCTTAAGGCGGTCTAAGCTCTCCTCCGGAAAACCGATGTCAGCTACAAGGACCTTTCCGCTGTATTCCTTTCCGGGATAAAGCATGGTTCCCAGCTTTTCATAGCCGAATGTGACGGTTATATCTGCCTTTAAAGCAATCCCCATGATCTGGCCCGTATCCGAATGAATGCCCGAAGGAATATCCACGGCCACCGTAAATTTCGGCCGGCAGCGGAGGATTGTCTCCAGGATCTCCCGGTATCTGCCAAGAATCTCCCGGTCCAGCCCCACGCCGAAGAGTGCGTCAATGAGAATATCGCAGGTACCTGGTATGAGATCAGAAAATCCAGCAAGATTGACCCCTGTACGTTCCGCGATGGAAACCTGAGTCAGATATTCACTGCTTCCCTTGTCTCTTCCGGCAGCCAGTAAGGCAAAAACCTTATATCCTTTCAAATGCAGCATTCTGGCAGCCGCGACCCCATCCGCTCCATTATTGCCGTTTCCGCATAAAATCCATATCCGGTCCGTTTTCTGCCCATGCTTCATCACTTCTTCTGTAACCGCCAGGGATGCCCGTTCCATAAGCACCAGAGAGGGAATTCCTATATTCTCTATGGTGTAGCGGTCCACCTGCTTCATCTGTCCTCCTGTAACCAGATATCTCATATATCTCCCACCTTTCCGCTTTCCTGCCCGCGCTTTTGGGGCATAAAGGTCTATAGAAAAACTACCGGCAGCGAAGAGACTTCCCTTCACCTGCCGGCAGGCATGTTACTCCATTATTTCTGATTGTCTGTTTCTTTCTTCCTCGCTGTCCTGTATACTGCATACCCGGTAGGATAACCGCATCAGGCTTTCCGATAGATGGACATTCTCAACAACCACATCATCCGGCACGCTTAGATCCGTATGGGCAAAATTCCAGATCGCCTTGATTCCTGCCTTCACAAGGCGGTCTGCAATCTCCGGCGCCTTTGTCTTTGGAATGGTCAGAGCTGCGATCTGGACATCATTATCTTTTACGAACTGCTCCAGATCATCTACGCTGCGGATCTCTATCCCGCGGACCACAAGACCGATCAGACGCGGATTGATATCAAACATTCCTTTAATAAGGAAGCCCCGCTTTTCAAAGTTTGCATAATTGGCAATTGCCTGTCCTAAATTTCCAGCGCCTATGATAATGATATTATGCTGCCTGTCTATTCCCAATATCTTCCCGATCTCTGCATATAAATACTTTACATTATAACCATAGCCCTGCTGGCCGAATCCGCCGAAATTATTCAAATCCTGGCGGATCTGAGAAGCGGTCACTTTCATTCGTACACTTAAATCATTGGAGGAAATACGTTCCACTCCATCTTCTAGTAATTCGCCCAGATACCGGTAATATCTCGGAAGCCTGGTAATCACTGCTTTGGAAATTTCTTTCTCTGACACTTCTTCACCTTCTTTAACTTAATCTAACTAACATTATTATAACTGCGTGACAAAATAATGTCAAACGGGTTTTATCATTGTATCCTTGAAAAAAGGAAGGACCTATATTATACTATTTCTATTGCCTTACATTTATACAGGAAGAAAATACCCTTCGGATATACTTATATGCCCTAAATCAGGCAGGAAAGAGGAAATACCCCGGGTATGCCTTTATGCCATAAAACAGGCAGGAAAGAGGAAATGAAACATGATTTTATCATGCAATAATATAAGCAAAGCATTTGGAAGCAATCAAGTGATCAAGCATGCTTCCTTCCATATAGAGGACCATGAAAAAGCCGCCATTGTAGGAATTAACGGCGCCGGAAAATCCACACTGTTAAAAATCATCATCGGAGAGCTTCCCCCCGATGAAGGAGTTGTGGTTGTTTCCAAGGGGAAATCCATCGGCTATCTGTCGCAGCACCAGGATTTGTCCGGTGAGCGGACCGTTTATGAAGAAGTCCTGGAGACCAAGCGGCCTGTCATGGAAATGGAAGCAAAGATCCGTCAGCTGGAAGTGGATATGAAGCACGCCACAGGCGAGGAGCTGGAAGCCATGCTTACCACCTACAGCAGGCTCAACCACGAATTTGAGCTGATAAACGGATATGCCTATCAAAGCGAAGTAACAGGAGTACTAAAAGGACTTGGCTTTACGGAAGAAGAATTCCATAAACCTGTCATGTCATTATCCGGCGGCCAGAAGACCCGGGTATCCTTAGGCCGGCTCCTTCTCACCAAGCCAGATATCATCCTGCTTGACGAGCCTACCAACCACTTAGATATGGAATCCATTGCATGGCTGGAAGGATATTTGATCAATTATGACGGCAGTGTTATCATCGTTGCCCATGACCGCTATTTCCTTGACCGGGTAGTCACGAAAATTATGGAACTGGATAACGGCCTTATGACCGTATATCAGGGAAATTACACCGATTACAGCGGAAAGCGGGCCATGATCCGGGAAGCCCAGATGAAAGCATATTTAAACCAGCAGCAGGAAATTAAGCATCAGGAAGAGGTCATTGCCAAATTAAAATCTTTTAACCGGGAAAAATCCATCAAGCGGGCGGAAAGCCGGGAAAAGATGCTGGATAAAATCGAAGTTCTGGAAAAACCAATGGAAATAAATGATGAGATGCGGATCCGTCTGGAACCCAATATCATCAGTGGAAATGATGTGCTCACGGTCCGCAGGCTGGGGAAAGCCTTCCATCAGAACCGACTCTTTGAAAATGTAAATTTCGAAATCAAACGAGGAGAACGGGTAGCGATCATCGGCGGCAACGGAACCGGAAAAACCACCATCCTTAAAATGTTAAACGGTATTTTAGAACCGGATGAAGGAGAAATCTCCTTAGGCTCCAAGGTACATATCGGGTATTATGACCAGGAGCATCAGGTTTTGAATATGGAAAAGAATCTATTTGATGAACTGCAGGACACCTACCCTTCCATGAACAATACCCAGATCCGTAACATCCTGGCCGCTTTTTTATTTACCGGAGACGATGTATTCAAGCGGGTAAAAGACTTAAGCGGCGGCGAACGTGGCCGGGTATCCCTGGCAAAGCTGATGCTTTCTGAAGCTAACTTCCTCATACTGGATGAGCCTACCAACCATTTGGATATTACCTCCAAAGAAATCCTTGAGGATGCCCTGGTCAACTATACGGGAACCATTCTCTACGTGTCCCATGACCGTTATTTCATTAACAAAACAGCAACCAGAATCCTGGATTTAACCAATCAAACTCTGATCAATTACATCGGCAATTATGATTACTATCTGGAAAAGAAAGAGATCATGACCAGCTTGTATACAGCCCCTCTTTCCGCAAAGGCTGCAGCCCCGGAGGAGATTACCGAGACCAAGCTGGACTGGAAGGCACAAAAGGAAGAGCAGGCCCGTCTTCGTAAACGCCAGAATGAATTAAAGAAAACAGAGGATGAGATCCACAAATTAGAAACCAGAGACGGAGAGATTGATGAATTGCTTGGTAAGGAAGAGATTTTTACTGATGTCTCAAAGTTAGTGGAGCTTAATAACGAAAAGGAAACGATCCGGCTGCGGCTGGAAGAGCTGTATGAGCTGTGGGAAGACCTGGCCGAATAAAGAATTAGAGAAGGCTGTCCTTTGTAAAAAGGGCGGCCTTTTCTGCATTTTCTGGCAGCCAGTCCGGCACGGTGCACGTTTATAAAGGACATATTGACGTACCTGACCCATCGGATACCCATAAGTATTGTTTTCCGGTTTCTATGTCCTCTAAAATGCAGATTATGTAAACCTGATCATTTTGAGAGTAAATAATTTTAAATCGCTGATTTTTTATAGAGATCACCTCGCTATTAAATTTGCTCCCACTTAGCGGAAACCTTATCTTCGTCTCTTAAACAGTTTGCTGTAATTTGCTCAACAACAGGGATGCAATTCCGATAAAAGCAGGTATATTCTGCAGTTATCTCAACTTTATCGTTGGGCAGGTCATTACTGTCAAGGCTGACCAAATACATTTTTTTATCTTTCACCACATTAATCAAGTAAGCGCGCAGACGTCCCTCATTTCGTTCATCACATACGACAGAGATTGCATAGCTTTTATCAGATTCCATAAAGTTGGCCAATGGGTAAATTCGGTTTGCAATAGGACGAAATAATACATTGGCAGCCAGTAAGACAAGAGCGGCCATTACCGCAAAATAAACTTTTCCTGTTGCTGCAAAGCACCCCACCGCCGCACTGCACCAAAGCGTTGCAGCAGTATTAAGACCCTTTACATTTCCGCTTTCCTTAAAAATTACTCCACTGCATAAAAAGCCGACCCCTGATATAATATAACTCTCTATCCGGGCTATTTCAGAATCCAGCCCGATTACCATGGGAAGCTGTAAAAACAGACAGGTTCCCAGACAAATCAGGATATTGGTCCGAATTCCAGCGGGGTGTCCGGTAAACTGGCGCTCCAGACCGATGATAAACCCAAGCACAAGTGAGACACCCAAGCGTAATACAAAATCATAGACTGCCATACGGACAACTCCCTTCTTTCAAACGATACCTACGAGTTAAACTCTCTGAGATTTTTCTTGCTTCAACTAATACTCTTGCCGGATTCCATCTATTTTGCCCCCTTTCACGGTGAATTATCTATAATTTATGAAAACGCAATACATAGAGGAGCATTGAACAGCTTTAAAGCAGCAGCACAACATTAGTATAGCTACATTTAAAATTAAATCATATGACTGAATTCTTGCGTTTTTCTTGTCAAACAGCAAGAAAAAACGGATTGGATTCATCCGGTTTTGCGATGAAAATCAACCCATTATTCTATATCTTGTCCGTGAACTTATAACCGATTCCCCATATGGTCAGAATGTATTCCGGCGCATCTGGATTTGGCTCAATCTTTTTTCGCAGCTTTCGGATAAAAGCCATGATATTGCTATCCGCCATGAGATAATCTTCTGCCCAGACCGCCTGATAAATCTGCTCCTTGGTGAATACCTCCCCCTTGCTCATTGCAAGAAAATATAAGATGTCAAATTCTTTTGGAGTCAGGCTGACCTCTGTTCCATTGCACAACACCTTACGGCTCCTGGGGTATATTTCCAGCGCACCGGCAGAAATAACATCATTAGGAACCTGAACCAAGCCCTTATCAGTATCGTTCAGCCCCAGAACCAGTGTGGCTACTTCACCTTCCATCAAATCCTTTAAGCCCTGAAGCAGTTCATTTGAATATTCCGAGTTGGATTGCAGCATGCCCAGGGTATCATACAAGGCTCTCACAAGAGAGGGATCCATCATGATAAAACTCGCATTTTTCTTCAATCATTTCCCCCTTTCTAAATCAGCCCGCCGTAATTCATTATATAAATACGTTTCCATACAGTGGTTAACAACATGTAGCCGGCAACTATCATAAGCAGAAAACCAAAATACCACAGAGGGAGAACCGTAAGTCCCAAAACCCGAAACATAGGAGTAAAGGTTAGTCCCGTGAACAGCAGAATGCCGATTACGGTAATCAACATAACAGGAAATGACGGCCTGCTTTGCAGGAAGGGTATTTTATCCGTTCGCAGCATGTGGAGAATCAAAACCTGTGTCCACATGGATTCCAGAAACCATCCGGTCTGGAATAATGCGATATAATGAAGCTGCATAGCAGGGTCAGTTAACTGTGTGTAGGTCAGTCCCCCAGTAAACGCCGGACAAAGGACGAAGTACAAAAACATAAAGGTAATAACATCAAAAATGGAGCTGATCGGACCGAAAAAACGCATAAAACGTCCAAGATTTTTCCCTGACCACTCCCTGGGCTGAGAAAGATCTTCCGGATCAACATGATCCCATGGAAGTACGATACAAAGGATATCATAAAGCAAATTCAGCAGAAGAAGCTGAATGGCGGCCATTGGCAAAAATTGTAAAAAGGCGCTGGCTAATACGATGGATAAAATATTGCCAAAGTTGGAACTAGCGGTTATTTTAATGTATTTGGACATATTGATGAACGTTTTTCTGCCTTCTAAAATTCCTTCCTCCAGAACGTTCAAATCCTTCTGGAGTAATATAACATCGGCTACGTCCTTTGCAGAATCCACAGCAGTATCCACGGATATTCCCACATCTGCTTCGCAGATCGCCGGAATATCGTTCATTCCATCACCAAGAAAACCAACGGTATGACCGTTGCTTTGAAGGGCATTTACTATACGGACCTTTTGACTTGGGGTTAATTCAGCAAAAACATCTGTTTTTTTTACGGCCAGCTGCAAATCCTTATCAGATAACCCGTTTAAGTCTTCTCCCGTCAGCATGGTTTCAGAGACAATGCCGATTCGGCTGCAGATGGAACGCGCAATTTGCCGATGATCCCCAGTCAGAATTTTCGTTTTGACTTGCAGTTCCTTGAGTTTTGAAATAGACTGGTGAGCCGATTTCTTCGGCGCATCAAAGAAAGCAAGATATCCGGTCAAAATCATATTAGATTCTTCTGCCAGGGATACGGCATCCTGATTGCCAAGGTCTTTTCTGGCTACAGCAATTACCTTCATGCCATCCTCCAGCATATCATCTACCACTGCAGCCACGCTGTTTCTACCATCTTCCGTGATAGGTTGAACAATTCCTTGATACTCCACAAACGCACAACGTGAAAAAACTGCAGCCACATCTCCTTTCATTACAAGCTGGTGATTGCCTGCATTGTCTGCAATAAGCGTGCTTACATATTTTCGGGAATACTCAAAAGGAATTTCATCAGCCTTGTGATACTGCCCGGCCAGATTCTCATAGTATCTATCTTTCCCCGGCATGCTGCGGCATTCTAAAATTGCATGATCAATCGGATTCTTTACTCCGGAATGGTATAGACTGTTTAAATAAGCCAAACGAAGGACGTCATTGCTCTCATTGCCAAGGACGTCCATATAATACTCCAGAAGAATATCCACATTGGTCAGTGTCCCGGTTTTGTCCATACATAAAACATCCATGCTGCCAAAGCCCTGCATGGCATTGATGTCCTTAATAATTGTTTGTTTTTGGGACATGGAAATACTGCCTTTTGCCAGGCAGGTTGTTATGACCATGGGAAGCATTTCCGGAATCAGTCCAACTGCTACGGATAAAGCAAAGAGGAATGATTCTACCCAGTTTCCTTTTGTAATGCCGGAAACAACAAAGACAATGGGTACCAATACTGCCATGAACCGGAATAAAACCCACGCAATGGAATTCGCGCCCTTTTCAAAACCGCTAAAAGTAAGAGTGTTGGGCTGAATGAAATTGCCGTACATAGTCTCTTTTCCGACGGCTAATACAATGCCTTCTCCGCTCCCACTGACTACGGTCGTTCCCATAAAAGCCAGATTCTTATATTCAGAAAAGGCTTTCTGCTCAGTATAGCTATGTTTTTCACTGCTTTTTTCCTGGATTCCGCTTTCACCTGTAATGGCAGACTGAGAAACAAACAGATCTTTAGTATTTGTCAGGCGCATGTCCGCAGGGATATGGTCACCTGCAGATAAATAAACACAATCACCAACTACCAGTTCTTCGGCAGGTACATTAATCAGGACACCATCTCTTTTGACGTTTACATGTGTATGCACGAGCCTGTCCAATCGGTCGCAGGCATGTTTAGAGCGAATTTCCTGGATAAAACGGACAGCACCGCTGACAAGTATCATTACGCTGATAATAATCACCGTAGTTGCTTTACTATGGATACCATTTATATACCAAACATCCGATACAAATGATACAATCGCCAATACGAAAAGAATCACAGTAAACGGATTTACAAAGGCCCGGCGAAGCCGAAACCAAAAAGTATCCGATTTTCTGGCAACAATGCTGTTGTCCCTATATTTTTTCTTCATAGCCTCGACCTGCTCCTGCCGGAGTCCATTTCGTTCAATACCTAAATCATTATATAAAGTTGCCGTATCACAATGAGCATACTTTTTCATGCGGTCGTTTAAGAGGGATGCTTTATTCAATAAGATACCTCCCTTTCTGAAAAAACTTCTTTAACCTGGCATTCCCCATTGGCATAATTAGTCGCAAATAGTGAAACACCGCTATTTGCATAAGGAGAAATATATTCTATATTAACATACTTTGCTTTTAAAAAACCTTATATTTTTCTTGCATTTTGCCACTGCTGCTATTCGGGTACTGCCTCTTAAGATCATAAGAGGCTTCATTGAGAATAAAAAAAGCCGTAAGACTTAAATCCTACGGCAAAAATTAAAAGCAAAAATTATGCTTATGAGAAAATCCCTTTCGGCTGCTCAATATGTATACAATATCCTTTTTAATATTTCCGTCACCCGGGGTGCTTCTTCTTCCATCTCTCCCCTTGTATAGGGACTTTCTACATATGCTGCAACCAGCTTTCCAAAATAAAACCTCATATCATCGGAAAAATAATCTGGGATGTACACAAAATCCTCCACAGAATCCCTGCTCATAAGCAGATCCGTAGCATCCTGGCTGGTGCTGCCATAACAGCCGGAGGCATATCCGATGTACTCCCCAAAGGCTGCCGTAAACTCTTCCGCCTGGCATATTTTGATTTTTTTATAATTTGTATCCAGTTTATAGCATACGTAATAAATACCGTTTTCTGTCATTGGCGCAGAAAAATACTTTTTTCCGGGATAGTAGATGATCTCCCAGCCCTGATTCTTGAACTTCCTGATCCAATCTCTGGGAATATTCTTTGCTGCCTCTGTAAAAGCATCTTTCACCTCAGTGGACACGGATGCGGAAGTTTTCTTCCCGTCAATACTAATATCAAACTCCCTGTTTCTCTGACCGTTTTCATCCATGTAGAAAAGGCCTACAAACTGATTTGCAGCCATCTGTCCATTATCAAAGAAATAATATCGTTTTCCCGCTACGTTTTTATAGCCGGAAGACGCCATCTCCCCCTTTGTGGAAAACCAGTACCAGCTTCCGTCTTTCTCCTGATACCAGCCTTTTTGGGCAGTGCCGTCTTCGTTATAATAATGCCACTTCTCTTCATCATCGTTGTAGCACCAGCCAAGCTGCAGCTCCCCTGTCTCAGAAAAGCAGTAGTTTATTCCGCCAACCCTTGTCCAATCAGAAACCATATACCCTTCATTGTCAAAGTAATACCAATATCCATTCGTCTCTTCCCAGCGGTTCTTCTTAAATTCTCCCTCGGCATTGACATATTTCCAGCCGCCTGAATCTTCCTGCCACTGCCAGTCCGATACTGACGCCTGCTGGCTTTCGCCCTCTTCCTGTATCTTCTCTTCCGCTGCCATGGAAGTCATCATGCTTCCCATAATGAGAATGATACTTGCTGCCGATATCCATCGTTTCCTCAAGAGTTTTGCACTCCTTCCAGGCCTTCCATTATTTATAATAAAATAGTACTATATTTCCACAGAAAAGTACAGGTTTCAAATTTAAAGTTTTTATTAACAAAGAGAAGCTTCCTTTCTATTTTACCTTTTATAGGTTATAATTATAAAAAATGTTTAAAAAGGGAGGTAATACTTTTGAAATGGAAACGTGTTCTGGCTATGACCGGAGTAGTGCTAATTCTCTCCATGTACGTAATTGCCATTATATCCGCCTTTTCCCATAATCCGGAAGCAAAAAACTGGCTGACGGCCGCTATTTTTTCTTCTGTCTTCGTCCCCGTCATTCTTTATGCCGCTCAGCTTGTCGCCCGGGTGATCAGGCAGAATAAAGATGAACCGGATATCGCCGACAAAAAGTGATAATAAATAAGGATTATCGTTAAAAACTCCTTGTAATAACATGATTATTCCTTATTGTTAACTCGTCTTTTGAGATGTCCGCACCATACAAAGCCGATATGAGGGAGGTGTTTGCTTGAGAAAAGGAAAGATGAAGGAGGGCAGTAGGAAAATTAATCCTGCTGCCCTCTTTAAAGTAGTTCTGTATTTAGCTCGTTTTCAAATGGATAAATGGTGTAAAACCAGCGGGAGGGCTACAATAATCATTAACGAAAGATAATTTCATCTCTTCCCGGTCCATTGGAAACCATGGTTATGGGCGTTTCGATCTCTTTCTCTATGAATTCAATATAATTTCTGCAGTTCTCCGGAAGATCCTCGTAATTTTTAATTCCTCTGATCTCACATTTCCAGCCGGGAAGGCTTTTGTATACCGGTTTTGCTTTGTTAAGCTCTACGGTTGTGGGGAAATCTCTGGTAACTTTTCCGTCGATCTCATAGCCCACACATATCTGAAGCTCGTCAAGATAACCCAGCACATCAAGAACGGTAAGGGCAACCTCTGTAGAACCCTGGATCCGGCATCCGTACCTGGATGCAACTGCGTCAAACCAGCCCATACGTCTTGGCCTTCCGGTAGTTGCTCCATATTCGCCGCCGTCTCCTCCGCGCCGTCTCAGTTCATCCGCTTCATCTCCAAATAGTTCGCTGACAAACGCTCCTGCCCCTACCGCACTGGAATAAGCTTTTACCACAGTGGTAATGTTCTTAATCTCATAGGGCGGAATGCCTGCTCCAATGGCGCCGTAGGCCGCAAGTGTTGAGGATGATGTAACCATAGGATATATTCCATGATCAGGATCCTTTAAAGATCCCAGCTGGCCTTCTAAAAGGATATTTTTGCCCGCCTTGATTGCCTCATGAAGGTATTTGGACACATCACATACATATGGCCTCACCATCTCACGGTATTCCAGAAGAGTCTGAAACAGCTCCTGCGGATCCAAGGCCGGTTTGTGATAGAGATGCTCCATTAAAACATTCTTTGTTTCACAAACACGGTCAACCTTTTCCTTTAAAGATTCTTCGTCAAAAAGCTCACTGACCTGAAATCCGATCTTTGCATATTTATCTGAATAAAATGGAGCAATCCCTGACTTTGTGGAACCAAAAGACTTTTTGCCTAGGCGTTCCTCTTCATACTGGTCAAACAGAATGTGATATGGCATTAAGATCTGGGCACGGTCTGAAACCAGAATATCAGGCTTTGGAACACCCTTGCTTACCAGTTCCTCAATTTCCTTTACCAGGAACGGGATATTTAATGCCACACCATTGCCGATGACGCTGGTGGTATGATTATAGAAAACGCCCGATGGCAGAAGGTGAAGGGCAAATTTTCCATAGTTGTTGATGATCGTGTGTCCGGCATTGCTGCCTCCCTGATAACGGATGATGATATCCGATTCCTTTGCCAGCATATCTGTGATCTTACCTTTTCCTTCGTCGCCCCAGTTGGCTCCTACAATTGCTCTTACCATATGATTGCTCCTCCTTCGAGTGAAAAAATGCCTGTTACTTACCTATGATAACTCATGAATATGCATAAGTAAAATTAATATTATTTATATTTGACATAAGTCTAAATTATATCATCTGTCATCAGTTGTAAAAGGCGCTTTCCTGCTGGAGATACGGGCGTTTTGATATCAGTGACAATGGTAAAATGGCGTTTAGGCATTTCTTCCCGGAACTTAAGCTCCACAAGACTCCCCTTCTCCAACTCCATCTGTGCAAACCCTGACATCACACAGCCGATTCCAAGATTCCGCATGGCAAACTGAACGATCATGTCACTGGTGGAAAGCTCAAACTCCGGCTCTACCACGATCTCATGGCCTGCCAGATATTCATCCATAAATGTTCTTGTGCTGGTATTCTTTTCAAGAAATATACAAGGCAGTTCCTTTAAAATATCATAATCCAGCTCCTGATCCTTTAAATAACGGAATTTATCACCCGCCACAAACACGTTCCTGATTTCCTTTACATCGGTCCGCATGACCTCGCTCTTTGCCTCAAAGGGAGTACTGACCACCCCGAAGTCAATCTTGCCGTCATATAAATACCGGAGTGTTTCAGGCGTAGGCCCGTTGGAAACACTTACCTTGATACCAGGATACAGCTCATGGAACTTCTCCAGATAGGGCAGTAAATAAAACTGAAGCGTCATATCACTGGCTCCGATCCGAACCTCGCCCGTATCCAGATCTTTTAGCCTGTTTAACATACTTTCTCCATGCCAGATGTTTTCTAAACCTGATTTTACATATCCGTAAAAAAATTCACCCTCCCGGGTCAGACGAACCCCTTTAGAGGTCCGCAGAAACAGCTGGCTGTCCAGAGCTTTTTCCAGCTGCCTGACAGCCTGACTCACGGCAGGCTGGGATATGCACAGCTTCTCAGCCGCCAAAGTGATGCTTTTAAGCTGGGCCACATAATAAAACACCTTGTAATACTCTAAATTGCTGCTCATGACTTCCTCCTGATATGAAAAATCAAAAACAAAGGCAGACCTCTCATAATCTCTGACGTCTGCCTTCAAGCCTTTATACGTGAATCTCTGCTTTCATCCCGAGAAGTTCCCTATTATCTTCAAGAAGAGGCTTAACCACTTCTTCCAGATAAGCAGTCACCTGGGCTGGAGCGCAGCCCACATATCTTTTGGGATCCATGCTTTTCTTTAAATCTTCCAAAGAAAGGTTGAAGGATGGATCTGCTGCAATCAGCTCCAGCAAATTGTTGTCAAGGCCATTGACCTTTACATTCTTTCCTGCTTCCATAGACAGTTCCCTGATCCGCTCGTGAAGCTCCTGTCTGTCCCCGCCGGCCTTTACCGCATCCATCATGATATTTTCCGTGGCCATAAAGGGAAGCTCTGCCATCATGTGCTTTTCTATTACCTTGGGATATACCACAAGCCCATCCACAACATTCAGATAAAGATCCAGAATTCCATCAACCGCCAAAAACCCTTCCGGAATGCTTAATCTTTTATTGGCGGAATCATCAAGTGTTCTCTCAAACCACTGGGTAGAAGAAACCAACATTGGGTTCATCACATCTGCCATGACATAATTGGACAGGGAAGCCATCCGCTCACTTCTCATAGGATTGCGCTTATAAGCCATGGCGGAAGAACCGATCTGACTCTTTTCAAAAGGTTCTTCTACTTCCTTTAAATGCTGCAAAAGGCGGATATCATTGGAAAATTTATGGGCGCTCTGGGCAATGCCTGCTAAAACATTGACCACCCGGCTGTCCACCTTTCTGGAATAGGTCTGGCCGGAAACCGGATAGCAGCCTGCAAATCCCAGCTTCTCAGCAATCATGGAATCTGCCCTTCTCACCTTATCCATATCGCCGTCAAACAGCTCCAGAAAGCTGGCCTGTGTTCCTGTGGTGCCCTTAGAGCCAAGGAGGCGAATGGAACTTAGGATATAGTCCAGATCTTCTAAATCCATGGTCAGATCGTGAAGCCAAAGCGTCGCTCTTTTACCTACGGTGGTGGGCTGAGCCGGCTGGAAGTGGGTAAAAGCAAGGGTCGGTAAGTCCTTATATGAATCAGCAAACCGGGACAATTCTTCCACCACATTGATGAGTTTCCTGCGGACCAGCTTTAATGCTTCTGTCATGACGATTAAATCGGTATTGTCACCCACATAGCAGGAGGTGGCTCCCAGATGGAT
>DEYX01000092.1 GCA_002365025.1 Hungatella sp. UBA3147
AAGAACGGTTCCGCAAAGAGCGGTTCCGATTAAATGCATGGGATACTCAGTTTTGGCCAGTATTCCTTCCTTCTTCTGCATTTCCATACGGCAGTGAAGCAGCCCCCGTTCCATTTCATAAGACAACCTTCGAAGAACAAATCCCCTGCCTTCATCCACTACCTGTTCAAAGAGTTCCGGCACATGCCCGGTCTCGATTTTCATGACAAGAAAATCATTATCATTAACCACTGCCCCCTGCATAAGCCAATAACTGAATTCTCCCATTTCTTTTTGAAATCCTGTCTTTTTATACTTCCACTCCCCTGACGGAATATCAGGAACCCCTCCGTACAGCTTCATGGATTCTTCACCCGGACGGCACGCCAAAACCGCATTTAGCATGGAGAGCATGCGTTTTAGAAATTCCCAGTCCGTTTCCTTATACTGAACTGCAATTTCCCCTAGAGGCCTGTCTGGTATGGACAGCTTGATATCACTTCCCGGGTATTCGGATAGGATGTCCTGAAACAGCCTGCCGTAAGTCATGGTAACATCCTGAAAAGACCGGGACTTCTTTTTTTGGTCCATCAATATGCTCCTGCTTTTGGCCTCCGCCGATATTTTTACCGTGTCTCCCTCTCCATCCACACTGACCTTAGTCAATATTCCGGAAAATACGGGTTTTCCTTCTCCCACATATACGGTTATGGAGTCATTCTCCGAAAAACCAAATAATGTCTCTTCCCCACTTTCCGCTGCCAGATAACCGCAAAGCTTCAGACTCCCGTGATCGCCTGGTAAGCAGTCTATTTTAAGTTCTGTCAGATTCTTTACCGGAATTCCTTTTATTATGATCTGTTCCAAGCCATATGCCATTAAATCTCCTCCTTACAGCCATTATTTCTTCCCAATCATTTCAAGCATGGCATCAAAATAATAGCGACAATATTCATCTTTGTCTTCCTCTAAAAACCAGCTTCCGCTTTCCTCTACTAACTTTCCCTTCAGGTTATAGATAGCCTCATAATAATTATGATCATCATCAGTAGATCTACTTACTATAAGTTTAATCATGGGTCTAGGATAGCAACCGAAATATATATCAACTGCATTCTTAGGTGGTTGTTTTTGAGCTTTCAATTTATGGGAAAAAATTGCCCCATACGAAACACTAACCATTGTCTTATTTTTTGTGTTCCGCTCTTCTTCAATGGTCCTATAATTAGTAAACTCTATGCGATCCCATTCAGAATCATATTCAGGCGGTGTTGATTTGTTATATAATCCGTATTTTTCCGGCACTGCATTTTTTAATGCTGGTTTTATTGTCTCCCAATCGCAGTATACGTTAAACGAATAAGCAGGTCCCTTAGGCCCAGATATTAAAAATGACAGTGCTACTATAAATAATAAAGACACTAATAATAAAATAATAATTCGTCGTAGCTTCATGAACACCTCCTACTTCTGCTTCCACTTCCGCGCGGTATTCTGGTGGTAGTTCAAAAGTACAGGCAGCAACTCCTTTCGTGTCATTCTGCTCTTCTTTCCATTCAAATTTGCTCCCTAATTCTCGTAAACCAATTTCCCATGAAGTCCCACTGTTCCCTTTTTCACTTCAATATCAGCACCTGATCCGCAGGAAACCTGGATGGAAGTCTGTGACTTAACTGTCAGATCATTTTTAGCCGTAATATTTAGATTTTCCGCAGCTAATATCGTGATATCTTTTTTTGCATCCAAAACCACTTCTCCGCTTTTTTTTAAGAAGATACTGCCCTGACCATTGCCTGCTGTAATGAGAACGCCTTCACCTGTCATTTGAACCTGATTCCCTTGAGCTGTCTGGATATTTCTATGGTTTGGATTTCCCATGGAATCCGAGGAATTTCCTGCCTGCGGCTTATGGCCTTTTACATTAGTCACTACATAGGCTTCCTTTTCATCGTCTATAGGGAAATAAACCCTGACACTTTCCCCGTTTTCCGGCATACAATACCAGCCGCTTCCATCTGAGGAGGCAGCCACAGTAGAAAATGGAAACCAGTATTTATCTCCATCTCCTGCCTCTATCTCCATATTCACCTGCACCTGGCTTCTTTTTACAGAAGCTATATTACCGTCAATGGATATCCCGGTAATATTCCCGTTATAGTAGGGCAGTACCTTAAGACTTTCCTTTTGTCTAAGGCAGTACCGATTTTTTAGCAAGCCGTCCTTCAGCCTCCGCTCCGCTGATTCAATATACCAGGGAGTACCTTTATATGTAATCTGGCTTCCGATGGAAACAATGTCGTAGGATTCTATTTGATAAACTGTGTTTTGAGATCTTGTAAGCTCATAAATTCCATTTTCTTTCATGGATTCAAGCCGTATAAAATCCTGAGAAAGCTTATAGGGAAGTTTATCCCAACTCTGGTTTTCAGGTTTTGGAGACAATCCCGCTTCAAACCGGATATCAGGAAAGGCTGGATCAGGATATATGTTTTCCTTGTATTTTGATAAGAAACGTTTTAAAAATTCCCAATCTGTTTCCTCATACTGAACCAGAAGCTGTCCGACCGGTTCATCCGGCAGGTGAACCATGTGGTCAGACCCGGAATAACTGTCCATGACCTTAGAGATTACCTGGCGGACACTCATTTGAGGGTTCTGAAAGATCCTCTTTCTTGGTTCCACATCCATCTGGCAGGTTCCATCCCTGGCTTCCAGCCTGATCACCCATTCTCCACCATCCTTATTCATGAAAACCTTATCCACCACACCATAAAAAAGCACATATTCTTTCCCTTCTTTCCGGTACATCAGGGAAACAGTATCCTTAATTTCATGAAGATCATTTTCGTTCATATCACTGTCTAAGACGGCTTCTACATACAGAGAGGCATGTTCTCCCGGCTTTTCCGTAATCTTGATCCTGCGAAAATAAACCACTCCAACTGACCCCAGAAAGATATCCTTGTAAGTAACGGCATCCTTATCGTTCTGATGGTTGCTCCTTGCTATACTCTCCACTTAAGTCTCCCCTTTCTTTGCCAGCCAGCCAGTTATTAAACATTATCACCATTGCTTCCAGGAAGGTTCCATAAGTGTCCTGTTCCGCCTTCATGCAATTATAATTTCCCGTAAGCTGTCCTTCTCTGACCCTGAACACAATGTTATAAAGCCAGCCCTTTCCTGTTGGTACGTCAAAACAGATATATTCCACGTGATCAAGCTGTTCTTTCTTCCCGATTCTTACATGCATCCCATTTGCTGCCATGCCATTCACAAGCATATTGGCCCATTGATTCAAAGTCATGGACTTTATCCGTTCTTTGGGCCAGGATATGATTTGGCTGACTTCATGGGCGCGGTTCAGATGGATCACACCCTCGTCTTCTTCCTGAGTTGCCTGATAAAAGTTTTTAAATATGATAAGAGGTATATTTTTGTCCGAATAGTTCCGCGTTTCAAACTCAAACAAATCTCCATTCTCAAGCCTCATCTTTTCTGCCATGATTCCATCAAGAGCATCGCTTAAGGTCAATGTCTTTGCCTCTTCCTTCCGTTGCTCTTCCTGTTCCTGTTCTTCTCTTACCTTCTGTCTTCTGGCACGCTCCAACAGTGCAATCTTCTCATCCAGATTCATTTATTTCCCTCCCGTCTATAACAACATAACACTTCTCTTCCCCCGGCTAACTTCACCTTTTCTCACTTCCCCATTCCTCTGATTTTTTAATATCTCCATGAGCCCCCTATAGAGCCCTCCATTACCTCTGTCTCCATAATCCTCTCCCAATCTAACAAACAGATATTCCCGGATGCAGTCAACCGTCACAACTCCATGAACGGCCAGGGACGTCATGGAAAAGCTTGCATCAAGTGGATCTAAAGGTCTGCTTCTCATGATCTCCTTTGAAAACTGCCTGATGATCCTGGGGTTTAACGTACTCCCCCCTTCCGCTGCGTAGGGCTGATGAATGATGTTCACTGTGTCATACTCTGTGGAATAATCCTGGAAATTCTCATAGCAGCTGCGGAGCCTTGCCCCTTCCTGAAGCCGGAATCTGCACAGCTCCATTTCACAGGCCGGGTCCGGCTTCTTATCCTCCAGAAAAATCCTGGTATTTCCCATGATCTTTCCTGTTACCCTGATTTCAGTCAGAAACTGCACCTTTAAATACCGGATCTTATCCTGGGCACTGCACTCCATCATATAGGGCTGTTCCATAAAATAAAGCTTTCCCTTCCAATAAATCATGCCCGGTGATATGGTCAGCTGTCCGTCATCCCAGACAATGTTACAACCATTTATAATTCCGTCACCAAATCCCTGAAACTGCAGATCCAGAAAAACCTTAGGATAGTCCCTCAGCTTATCCAGCATCTCGGCCCTTAAAAGACGCTTCTTTTCAAATTGGGGATAATCATACTGAAACATTTTATTTCCTCCGTCAGCACAAGATTATTTCATCTATTTCCATGGTATCTGCCATTCCAATGATTCCAAAATGGTATTCATAATAAATATCCACATGATAAGGCAGTTCCAAAAACATATTGGTTAAAAAATCCATTTTCTTTACAATTTCTTTCTCCTTTTTCTGTCCGATATAAATCAGGATCTCATAGGAGTTTTGGTTGCTGTGATATACAATGTTGCCTGGAATCAGTGCCTCCATCATGTCCTTAAACATATCCAGGGAACTCCCCGTCTCATACTGCTTTAGCAGGCCGCTTAAAAGAATTTCCTGCTCTTCCCGGCAAAAGAGAGCCATGGCCTCCCGCGCCTGTGTTCCAAACGCTTGGTTCGTCAGATCCTGGTAAAGAAGCTTCTTATAATACTCTTCCCTTGTCATTCCGGAAACCCCGTCATTCTGCATCAACTGATGAAAGATCAAATGAAACAGGTTTTCTTTCAGCTTGGGAAATTCCTTTTGATCTGGCCGGAAGAAATCCTTAAATATGTTGTAGAACCGGTAGTAGGGATTAATTTCAATGATATCTCCCTCTTCTATCTCCTTTTGATTCAGATAAGATCCAGACAGTTCCATATAGGCACTGAAATCAAGGGGCATCTGAAACCGAATGCTATTCTTCGGCACCCCACTCTTTTTTAACGCCAACATGACTTCCCATAGATAATTCATACAAGCTTTCCTCCGCATTCGTACTCAGGAAAAAACTCCTGAACCTCAGAGGCAATAAAGCTTGCCAAATCCCGCAAAAGCCATGTTTCTTTTCCTTTAGGCTTAAAATAAAGGATCAGCTGCTTTTTTCCTTCCCTGTCCCGGATCTCATCCTCTATAAAAAAGTTCATAGAGTAGGTTTCCAGTAATTCCAGTCCATTTTCCTTTAGAGCACAATCCTGGTACTCAATAAAATCCTCCAGGTCAAATCCGCGGATAAACCGTTCCAGTTCTCCTTTTGTTTTTACCGCCTGCCCCAGTTTCCTCTGAAAGCGCTCCGCAAACCCGTCTTTTCTTAAGTTCTCCATAAGCGGATATGTATAGCGGTCTATTTTATGGTCCCCTCCGCTTCGTATCATATAAATGTCCCACTTTTTTGCATTTTCGACTTGTCCGGTGACCAAAAGCTTATCTCCGCTTTGCCGGACGCTTCGAATACCTGCCTTATCTTCTACAAGATAAGCATGCTCCGTTCCATAATACCGGATGGATATAACGTGTTCAAAATTTTCATGATCACTGCAGGCAATGGGAAAACCTACGCTTTCCAGCTTCAAATGGCGTACATTCCATATGGGAATCATGCCGTAATGGACAAACCGATTATACTTCCCGAAATCGGCTCCGAAATTTGTCACAGACTCCTCATCTCTCGCCTCATCCGTGAGGCTGGTAATGTAAATGTCCGCCATTTTAAAAAGATAGGGAGCATTGACGGTTTTCCATGGGATACCATTTTTCATGAACAGGTGATAGAGATGCTCTATTTCTTTCCCATAGCGTTCACTCCGCTCTAAGCGGATATTAACCGGATACTCTTTGCCTGCCCGTAAAATCCCCGTGTAGTCCTCCTGGTTTTTTAATATCTCTTCAACCTTCAAAGCATCACATTCCAAAAATACGGTAGCCAGACAAAACTTCCCCTCATCCTTTAGCTTTTTCCTCACATCGGAAATCTTATAGGAGGCCGTTTCTAAATCTTCTTCGCAGATGGGAGACATTAAATGATGGGATCTGTCCAGATAGGTACGTTCTATCAGTCCCGTACGGATTAAATAACGGTTGATGTCATACGCAAGATCATTCATTACCCGCTCCTCTAACATCCGGTACATCTTTACGTTTGTTTCATACAATTCTAAAAACACGCCTTCCATTAAACTTTTAAATACGATCCGTTCCTCCAGATTGTTAATCGACTGGATCTCATCCCTGATCATTGATTTCATTTCTTCTAAATGATCCATCTTTCCTTCACCTCCTTATTTTGAGAATAGCTGATTTATTGAATCGCTGTGCACGAACTTACTGTTGAATAGTCTTCAAAACGTGAAACGCACTGCAAATCAAAAGGATTTTCCTCTTCATATAATTTCCAATCATTAGGAAAACTAAATACTAAATCGTTTGCTGTAAAAGATTCAGACTGCGCATTCTGTGAATAAATTCCCTTCTCTCCTGTCGGAAAAAATACAATTCCTGCTATCACCGCAATAGCAAGAAAGACAGTAATTAGTATGGTAATGAAAATGCTTAAAACGCTTGTACCGCCGTGCTTGCTTATGTACATCCCAGCCTCCCCATCTGTCATTCCGGAGGTTTGTATTATGATTCTCATTCCCTTTTTGCGGTAATAAGAATTTGCATATATTCCCACAACTATACGAAGAATCAGTCCGCTCCCAGGAATGATCACTGATAAAAGAGCGATCACTCCATATAATAAAGCCTCAAAATACATTTTTCTGTATGCCAGCCAGTAAACCGGAAATAAGAAGGCAGGCCAGTTCCAGCTTGCAAAGTTTTGACGTTCCGGTTTGTCACGCCATTTATTT
This sequence comes from Hungatella sp. UBA3147, assembly GCA_002365025.1. Lineage (GTDB taxonomy): Bacteria > Bacillota > Clostridia > Lachnospirales > Lachnospiraceae > Lacrimispora. The sequence goes on from DEYX01000092.1 coordinate 6,989, forward strand.
TTGTAATATTCGTTATTATTTCCCACGAATAATTCAATGCCCCAATCATCTAAAATATTGTTTTCTTCTGTCATTAATAATCCTCCTGTTATATTTAGAAATTCCTTACTTTCTCCCGTCAAAAAAGTTCTCTTCCCATGTATCATCCTCAAAATCAAAGAAGGTTTCTTCCCCCTTATAAAGCACTTCATTTTCCCGCAATACCGGAAGCACCACAAACCCCCAGCGCTTTCGTGATACCCATACAAAGAACTTCATTTCCCCTTCCAGTATGGTATCCGTCTCCTCCTGAATCACGCTTCCTCCATACTGATTATCAATCTCATCCTGTGTCGTCCGCTCAAATGTTTCGGTGTCATACTCAAAGTAATAGGATTTCAGGCGTTTTCCTTTATCATCATTTAAGTAAAGGTCCAGCTGCTTTCCAATCATGAAGCGGGAAATGCATCCGATATGTTCCTCCGGATCCAGGCTGCGGATCAATATCTTTTCCTGGTTCTCATGGGTATGTGCCACGATTTCATAAGGAAGAGTCCGTACCTGATAATCCTGATTCACCTTCATATAACCGCGTTTGCAGTTCATAAAGTAAGCAAGTGCCCCCTTTAAACAGCACATTTTAAGCTCCGATTCATCCTCTCCCTTTTTAGCACTTTGGATCAGCTTACCTGGAACATACTGCTTCAAAGCCTCCATAAACAAACCGGATCTGCAGGACTGACCGGTCAGCTTTATCATTTCATATTCCTGTAATTCTCCCTGTTCAAATTTTTGATCCAGAAAACGCTCCATCAAATGATAAATATCCGGTCTTAAGATCATCTCTATCTCATTTAAATACAAGGGAAAGCTTATTTCATGGTCAATATGGGTAAAACCGGCCTTATCAAGTACCGACAGCTTCCATTTATCCAAAAACATTCCCCTGCTTGACGTTTCCCTGCTGGTTTCAATCCAAAGCTCATACTGGAACCTTGGTCCAAAAAAAGACTTTTTTATCTCTTCTGCCAGCTGAAACAGATAATAATAGTTGTTCTTCACATGAAAATACTGCTCTCTGCTTTTCTCTTCATACTCCTTAAACCGGGTCGGAAGAAATCCCTCCGCCCTGTGATAATTCTCTTCCAGCCTCTGTCCGTAATTTCCCTCGGGCGAATCAAAGGAGTATTCCTGCTCCAAATATCCCAATGCCCGTAAAATCTTAATTTTCAACATCTGAAGGATGCGAAATGTTAAATTATTTCCTCCAAAATTCGTATCTCCGTTTTCATACCGGGTCTCCAAATCAATGGTATAAGACACCCGGCTGTTATCAATGCGGAATCGCCCGGAGGTCAAATCCGTAGT
>DEYX01000091.1 GCA_002365025.1 Hungatella sp. UBA3147
CTTATCCGCCAGCTCCACCAAACGCTCTTCAAATGCCCGAAACATATCCGGAATCAATCCATCCGGAAATACACCTTCTCTCACATCCCAGTCGGCCTGAAGACCATATGCTCCATCCATTACCTGGCAGTCAATAAAAACCTGTGGTGTCTGGCTGATACCATTCCCGTGGAATTCTCCCTTAAGCTTCTTATCAGAAATTCCGATAGCACTTGTAAATACAATTGGCATAAGTGCCTGTTCTCTTCCTCTTGTTCTGGCAATCTCTCTGATAACCTCAACACCGTTAAAAAGCCGGTGATCCAGATCTTCAAACAACTGCCTGGATATTATTTTCGCCTTATGAACAAAAATATCCGTCTCTTTCATTGTGACTTCCAATAGGCTCACTGACGTAAAATCACCAACGATTTCTCCTACTTCCGGATGAAGCGGCTCCCTGTTTAAAACAGTAAGATTCAGGCAAAACTCCGAAGTCCGGCTCCAGCGTTCTAAGACTTGTGCATATACTGTTAAAACTGCTGCTGTTGCCGTTATACCGAAGTGTCTGGCATTTTCTTTAAACATTGTCCATCTTTCATTATCCAGTTCCAGAAAATACCGGGTGAACCGGGGCTTTGTCATATCCATAGATCTGCCTGGCGGAAGCCCCGGTGCTCCTGGCAAAGTATCAATCCGGCTCCGCCAATACTCCCGGTCCCTCGTATAACGCTCTGTTGATTTTAATTTCTTTTCGGCTATCAGATAATCCCTGAATGACACATTGACTTCCGGCAGCTGCTGTTCCGGACTAAAATAGAGTGTTTCAAACTCTGCCAGCAACATCCAGATACTTTTCCAGTCGGCAATTAAGAATTCCATTGAAAAATGCAGGATAGCTCCAGTATTTAAATGGCTGACCGCAATACCAAACATTGGCCAGTTCCCCAACTCATATTTGGCATTCCCCATCTGATCCCTTAACTCTGATAATCGTTCTTCCGGCTCATCAGCCCCATATAATTCATGTTCCTGTACCCGAAACTCTTTTACGGCTGGTAACACCTGTTGAATTCCATTTTCAAATACCACCGCCCGCAGCATTTCATGCCGGACAATCAGCTGATTCCAGACATCCTGCACTTTCCCGGCGTCTAACTTCTCATAGCCTAATTCCATATAAACATGGCAGGCAACGCCGCCATACTCAAAGGTATCCTTTCTTCCTAAGGCATATGCCGCCTGCACATCAGTCAATGGAAACGGTTTATATTGGTCTTCCGGGGCTGCCGTTATGCAAACTCCGGAATCATGTTCCCCTAAATATTGGATGATAGATTCTTTGTTCGCTTTTAGCAGCTCCATATCTTCCTGGGTCAGTTTTCCCTTTGGGGTTCTGTATTTTAACTTCCCGGCTTCAACAAACAAAGTAATCCCCCTGTCTGTAAATGATCCTAAAATCTTCATGGTTTTTTCTGCTGTCCTCATATTAATCCTCCATTAGCTTCCAAAATCAATTGTTCCAATGTATCGGTCAGTGCCATCTTCACAGGCTTTTTGTCCATTATCTCCGCATACCCCAGCGCCTTCGTCATCTCATTCCATTGCCTGGAACAAATCAATTCCCTTTGTGCCTTTATCCGGAACTTCTTTTTATCTCCGATTCCGTCAGCGGTCTGCAGAAGGTCTTTGCCAACGGCTTCCGGCCATATGTCTGTAATAATATTTTTAAAAGTGACATTCTGATATCCACCTAAAATTTGTGCTGTATTTTCATGCATAAAATCTGGTACATCACCGCTTAATCTACCTTTATTGTATAATTCTGTTGGGATCTCCAGCCGTGGATTCCAGATAGCCGGACCAAATGTATCCTGCAATGTCAGCCGGCCGCTTTCGTAGACAAATACAATATTATGCAGCAAATGCATATTATTGTCCGGATCTTTTGGAAAAACTTCATTATGAATTTCCAAACTAATTGGTATCCGGTTTAAAGTTCCAGTCAGCACCTGGAATGGTCCATTTTTTATATTCTGGGAAAACTCCCACAAGCGGATGTCAGGTAGGGCCTGCATGAGTATATCCATTGCCGGATAAGAGACCTGTGGTGCACATGACAGATTAATATACAAAGGGGCACCATGTATTTCATTAAGCTTTTTAGCACTCAAAATAAACGTTTGAACTTCCTTTAAATGCGGATAAACATCTCCTGTCTGGAAATAAGCTCCCGACTGCATGGCCGCCCGGTAACACACTTCTAAGTCTTTGGGATGAATTGGCTGTTCCTGGATTACGTTAATCCCTTGTTCCAGAAAATATGCGGCGATTTCCGTTCCCTTCCCTCCCAGCGCCCTTGTTCTGATAACCACACAAGCAAGGTCTATATCCTCCGGCACAGTTGTAATATCCGTGTACAGTTTTGTATGATAGTTCCTAGCTACTTTCCGGGAGCGCTCGCTTCCATTGGACAATATCCCCGCGATCTCAAACCGGTCCTTCATCCGGCTTAACGCTTCCAGGTAGAATATTCCAAAGGTTGTACCACACACTAATGCACGTATTTTTTTCATATCTAAATCTCCCCTTCTTCCTGAGTCAGCAGATCTGCTATCGTTCCCGTTTCAATTCTTATTTCTATTGCCGTTCCAATCTCTTTTAATATATCGAGATAACCGTCCACATCCTGAATCATGCTAAGCTCACTGCCGCCTGTTGATCCCCGATATTGATCTGTCAGGAGTACTGCGGCAGCTGCCGCAGTACCAGTTAAATATTCCGGAGACGGAGCTTTCAAGTATAATGTCCGGCTCATCTCCATATCTCCGCCGATTCCCGCAGCCTGGACTAAAAAACCTGCATATTCATTTCTGCCCAATGTATCAGCATAGGATGCATCGCATAGGCTTTCAATTGCACTTTCCTGATTTTTCCCATAAATCTCTCCTGCATTTGACATAAACATATTTGTGCTTTCCCCTTCCAGGGCCATAAACCATTTGCAGCCAGCAGGCTGTAATGACCGGCTTACATAATCACATTCCGAGTCATAGTACGGATATAAATAAGATTCCTGGTGAGAAAGAGGAAGAAATTTCCTTTCCGCTTCTCTTTTTCTCCCAGGGATAGCTCTGCCGTTTCTAAAAATACCGTTTAAATAATCTTCCGAAGCCGTTTTTGAGAATTTACCTAATGCAGAATAATAAACCTCTACTTTATCTGCCTGCCGCAACGTTTTTGCCAGATACCGGGGCAGCAAACCGGACAGTCCTGGAATAGCTCCCGCTTTGCAGAGTAAATTTCTATTATTATATTGTTTAAACAATTCATCCATATGGTTGTCAAATCCCACATCGACATAACAGCTCCCCATACTCAAAACAGCATCTGCGGCTTTTAATGACCGGCCAAAGGTAGGACCGGCACAATTTAATATCAAGCGGCAGCCCTTGACAAACTGCCTGACACTATCAAAATCAGTAAAATCCACCCTGGCAAATTCAGTATGCTTCAGTTGATGTCGCTCTGCACACATCTCATATCCTGCTTTACTTCGGCCGCCCACTCTGATCATATCTTCCATATGCTCTGTCAATGATTTAACTGCCCACTGTCCTACGCTTCCATATCCTCCGATAATCCCAATCATAGCATACTCCTCATTCGCCTAATGCTTCTGACACATGAGCCGCCAGTTTTTCAACCGTGTCAAATTCTAAAATCTCATCAATACCAACCACATCGAAACCTTCTAAGGTTATTTCATCCAACATACGCATTAAGATAATGGAGTCACCACCAAGACTGTAGAAATCATCTGTCATGTGAATGTCTTCAGTACCAAATACTTTTTTCCAGATATTCAGCAACGTGTTTTGCATTGGATTTAATACCTTCACCGCTTCGCTGTCATCTCTTTTTTGAACGTTGGGGACCGGCAATTTACTTCGGTCAATCTTTCCATTGGCTGATAATGGGACACCTTGGATTGGAACAAAAAATTGTGGTATCATGTAATCCGGAAGGAATTCTCCAATGGAAGATTTGATAACCTCCACAGCAATCTCATCCTGGTCCGGAACATAATAAGCTGCCAATTGTTTATTCCCTGCTCCCCCTGTAATAAAAGATACCACCGCTTCTTTGATTCCCTTCACCCGGTTCATGGCATTCTCAATTTCTCCCAATTCAACCCGGTAGCCACGGATTTTAACCTGATTATCAGCTCTTCCTAAAAATTCAATATATCCCTCTTTCCGTAAAATCCCCATATCACCGGTTTTATAGATTCTGCCAAGCTTATGATGACAGATAAAAGCATTTCGGGACTTTTCTTCCTCTTTGCAATACCCCACTGCCACTCCTGCTCCACCAATATATATCTCACCAATTACATCTGCCGGGCATAATTCCAATGCAAAATTAAGTACATAGATTGTCTGATTCTTCAGCGGCATCCCATATGGTATACTCTTCCATCCCGGATCAACAGCGTTTATGTTGTAATAAATGGACCAGATGGAAGCTTCCGTAGCGCCCCCCAAACTCATCATTTTCATTTTTCCGAATACAGCCCTGGCCGTTTCCCATAAATCAACCGGAATCCAGTCGCCGCTTAGCAAAACCTGCCTTAGCCCAAATTTGTGCGGTTCCTTTCGTTCTGTCAGATGACGGGTCACCATGGAAAAAATCACCGGTACGGAATTCCATATGGTAACTTTATAACGATCCAGCAAAGCAGCTATTTCACTGCAGTCTCTTGGATCTTCCACCAGCACCAAACTGGCCCCTTTACAAAATGTTGCAAAGATATCATATACGGACAGGTCAAAGCATACGGAAGATATCCCAATCAGCCGGTCCGATTCATTCAATGCAATTTTATTATTTAAATCAACAATCGTGTTGCAAGCCGCCAAATGCTGAATCATGACTCCCTTAGGTTTACCGGTACTTCCGGATGTATAGATAATATAGGCTAAAGAATCCGGCAAGGACTTGATTCCAATAGGGGTATCATCAAAACGATTTAATTCTCCGGTACTGTATAACTCCCCCGTTAACAGACACCTGCAGCCACTGTCCGCTAATATAAATTCCTGGCGTTCTTTGGGAAATCCCGGATCAATTGGGACATAAGCTGCCCCGGTTTTCAGAATTCCTAAAATTGATATAATTGTCTCTGGCCGTCGCTCACCGCTTACTCCTACCCGGATATTGGCTCCACAAATCCCTTGTTCACACAGATATCTGGCAACCTGATTCGCTTTCTTTTCTAAGAAACCATATGTATATGTTTCATTTTTATAAAGCAAGGCAGTCTGATCCGGTACCCGGCCTGCCTGACTCTCGAAAAATGCCTGTAGGGTATCTTGTGCCGCCGGTTCCGTTACTCCATTATATTGATTCCATATTTCTTCGAGTTCCACTTGGGACGGTATCTCAAATTCTTCCCTGGTCCCCACATTTCTGATTCCCCATATAAAATCTTCAAAGATTGCGGTCATCACCTCTGGCTCAAATAAATCTTCCACATAATCCCAGGATACATAAAGCTCCTGGTTCATCTCAAGAATCTGATTATCCAGCATAACCTGTGGAGTTTGGGAAACCGCATACCTTAATCTTCCGATTTGTTCAAACCAATTTTCAGGTGACTGAAATAAAACGCAGGTAAATACTACCGGCATAATGGCCTTTCCGATACAATTACGTTTTTTGCTCAACTCTCTGATGATTTCTGTTCCGTCAAAATCAACGTGATCTAAATTATCCAGGATTTCTTTCTGCAGCGCCTTGGCATTTTGCCAAATATCATTGCTGTCAATATGAACTTCCAATGGCAGAATCTTAGTAAAATCACCCAGGATCCGCCCTGCATCCGGATGGAAATTCAGCCGTTCAAAAGCTGTCATGTTTAACAGTAAGTCCTTTTGATTACTCCATTTTGCAAGTACTCTCGCATAAATAGCACACAATAGGGAGGACGCCGAAACCTCATGTTTCTTGGCAATCTCTTTAAACAGTTTCCACTCTACCTTATAAATGGTGGCAGACTTCCTTTTGATTTTATATTCCTTACACTGGGCCATACTTATTTTTGCAGGCAAACGAGGAAACTCCGGAAACTCATCCAAACGTTCAAGCCAATAGGTTTTTGATTGTTCATAGCTTGCCAAATTCCTATGATCAGTCAAAGCACATAAATATTCCCGGTAAGAATAATTAAGCTCCGGCAGTTGTTTTCCTTTTATCCCATCAGCTAATTCCTTTAAGAATATCCTTAGGCTGTCTCCATCACATATCAACAGATTCATACTTCCAAACAGAATGCATTCCTTATTATCATTGTTTTTTAAAACTTCAAAAGTAAACAGCGGCCATACGCTAAAATCATAATTTTTATGTGACAACCGGTTTCTGATCTGCTCATTTTTTAAGTGAAAATCCGCCATACTTTCAGCCGTGACAACCGTCACATGATATTCTGGCAGATCCCATAATATCTTCTGGTTTCCTTTTTTAAGAAAGACACTGCAAAGTACTTCATGACGTTCTAATAACTGCCTGATGCTTTTTTCCAAATCTGCCACTTCATAGGGAAAGGTTACTTCAAAATAGTAATGTGCATTAAAACGACCCAATTCAAATGAATCATTTCTGCCAGTAAGGTAAGCCTTTTGAATATTGGTGGCCTCAAACTCATCATCTAATTCCAGTTTCGTATTTTCCTGATTCTGCCCCTCAACGACTTTATTGTCATTTTCCTGAATGCAAAGCTGCTCTTCCACATAATCGGCAAGGCTGCTTACAGTTCCTAAATCTACGATCTTAACAAAAGGAATCTTTACTGAAAATTGTTTCGATAATTCCTGGGCAATTTTTTGTGCTGTCATTGAGTCTCCACCCAGAGCAAAGAAATTTTCATTAAGCCCCACATGGTTCACACCCAGATGTAACCGCCATATATTAGTAATCGTTTGTTCTGCGGAGCTTAAAGGCCTCTCATGATGTTCAAACTTCGTTTCAACCGGTATTTGAAGCAGAGCCTTCCGGTCCAATTTCCCATTGCTGCTTAATGGCAGCTTATCCATATTCACAAATTTGTATGGAATCATATAAGCCGGTAGATATTGTTCCAAATACTGCTTTAACGCTGTGTCTTCGAATTTATCACCTACATAATAAGCAATCAGCCGGTTCTTGTTATCGGCTGCTACAATTGCCGACCTGATTTCCGGTTTCCGGGACAAAATACTTTCAATCTCTCCCAGCTCAATCCTGTAACCATTGACTTTTACCTGACCATCTTTTCTGCCGAGAAAAATTACATAGCCATCTTCCCCAAACTTCCCATAATCTCCTGTTTTATAGAGTCGTCCAAAAGGTGATATCTCCATAAATGACTGGCTTGTTTTTTCATCATCGCCTACATATCCCCGGGCAACACCTTCCCCACCTATATATATTTCCCCAACAACCTGATTCGGGCAGATTTTATGTTCCTGGTTTAAAATGTATATCTTCTGGTTCCCTAAAGGATAACCATAGGGTATACTATTCCATTCCGTCCGGACCTCTTCGACCGGATAATAAATTGACCAGATAGAAGCTTCTGTAGCTCCACCCAGGCTAATAACCCTGGCATTAACAAAGACATCCCTGATCCGGTCCGGAAGCTCTGTTCCAATCCAATCACCACTTAAAAAGATATATTTCATCTTCTCATTTTTATATCCTGCCGGAATTTCATCTAAATACAATTTCATAATCGCCGGAACCGAATTCCATATGGTCACAGGATATTGATTCAGCATACTGCTGATCTCCGCTTCATCTCTGGGTTCTTTAATGACCGCCAGCATCGCCCCTGTATAGAAACTTCCAAAAATATCAAAAATAGAAAGGTCAAAATTCAATGCTGAAAGGCCCAGAATACAATCACTGGATGACAGAGAAAATCTTTGCGTTATATCAATGATGGTATTCATTACGCCTTTATGAGTGATGGCTACTCCTTTTGGCATACCGGTACTGCCGGAAGTGAAAATAATGTAGGCAACATCGTCTGGCTGACATAACGCTGCAGATGTACGCTTTTCCTGATTTAAGGACTTAATTTCCATGATTTCATCTCTTCTTATATGAATCACCCATTTTGCCCTTGCATACTTTTTTATGGATTCCACTCTCTCTGCCGGATAATCTTTGGGAACAGGGATAAATACCGCACCAATCCAGGCAATTGCAGTTATTGCGGCTATAGATTCCATATTTTTTTCGACTAATACAATCACCGGATCTAAACTTTTAATCCCCGCTCTCTCATACTGTTGTTTCAATCCCTCTGTCTTTAATCTGAGTTGATTATAAGTCCAGGTAATCGTTCCATCTGATATAGCCGGTTTTCCCCCATCCCTTGCAAAGG
>DEYX01000094.1 GCA_002365025.1 Hungatella sp. UBA3147
AAAATCAACTATGAATATTAACAATATTAGGAAGGTAATTGCTATGAAATTAGGTATTGTCGGATTGCCGAACGTAGGTAAAAGCACCTTGTTCAATTCTCTTACAAAGGCCGGTGCGGAATCTGCGAACTATCCATTTTGTACCATTGATCCCAATGTAGGAGTAGTTCCTGTTCCGGATGTGCGCTTAGGTCAGCTGGCCGCCCTTTATGATTCCGCAAAAATCACCCCTGCCGTTATCGAATTTGTCGATATTGCAGGACTTGTAAAAGGAGCTTCCAAAGGAGAGGGTCTGGGCAATCAGTTTCTTTCCAATATCCGTGAAGTAGATGCCATCGTCCATGTGGTACGCTGCTTTGAGGATACCAATGTAATCCATGTAGACGGAAGCGTAGATCCTCTGCGTGATATTGAAACCATAGATTTGGAACTGATCTTTTCCGATTTAGAAATTTTAGACCGCCGAATCTCCAAGTCCACCAAGGGCGCCATGAATGATAAGTCTCTTGCAAAGGAACTGGGGATTTTAAAGAGAATCAAAGCCCATTTAGAGGATGGAAATCTGGCACGAAGTTTAGAAATTGAGGATGAGGATGAAAGAGACTTTATTTCCACCCTTAATCTTCTCACCTTTAAACCTGTGATCTTCGCTGCCAATGTCTGCGAGGACGACTTAGCTGATGACGGAGCTTCCAATGATTACGTGGGAATGGTCCGTAAATTTGCAGAAGACAACAACAGTGAAGTTTTCGTTATCTGCGCGCAGATTGAACAGGAAATCGCTGAATTAGAAGAAGACGAGAAAAAGATGTTCTTAGAAGATCTGGGACTTACAGAATCCGGCCTGGAAAAACTGATCGCAGCCAGTTATCATTTACTGGGGCTCATCAGCTACTTAACTGCCGGTCCTACTGAAACAAGAGCATGGACCATCAAAGAAGGAACCAAAGCTCCCCAGGCTGCCGGTAAGATACACTCTGATTTTGAGCGGGGCTTTATCCGGGCAGAGGTTGTAAATTATCAGGACCTTCTGGATTGCAAAAGCTACAACGCAGCGAAAGAAAAAGGTCTGGTTCGTCTGGAAGGCAAGGAATACGTGGTTAAGGATGGCGATGTTGTCCTGTTCCGCTTTAATGTATAGAAAATATTTAATCGTGGTCACTTAACAGAGACCGGAACATACTGGTCAGCGCCGGAAGGCGCTGGCCTCTTTTATTCTTTTACTTCTTATCCATAAAACCATCAGGTCAGAATGGCTGATAAATTATGTCAATAAAGATATTGTTCTTGTAAACCACTTTTCTTATGCTATAATATGACGTGGCCATGCAAAAGACCTTTTTGCAGTTAAGGCAGAAGTTTTTATATAAAGAAAAGGGAGTATTCACCAATGAAAACATTTATTAACGCGATAATAGCCGGGATTGCCATCAGTATAGGCGGAGTGATTTATTTAACTCTCGAAAATCATATCGCTGGTTCATTTTTATTTTCAATCGGATTATTTACCATTTATACCTTTGGATTTAATCTGTTCACAGGAAAGGTGTGTTATATTGTTAACGAAAGACCGTCCTACTTAATAACAATACTTATTGTATACATAGGGAATTTTATAGGAACTGCAGGATCTGGGATTGTATTCAGACATACCAAACTGGCCAAGCTCATAGATCACACAATGGAACTAGTGAATATGAAGCTGGCAGATACCCTGTTCAGCACTTTTATCATGGCAGTCATGTGCGGTATTATGATGTGTATCGCAGTGATTGGCTATCAAACCATAAAAGACGGGGTTGGAAAATATTTAGCTTTAGTCATGCCGGTCATGGTATTTATTCTTTCCGGTTATGAACACAGCATTGCAGATATGTTTTATTTTACTATGGGAAATGCCTGGAATGCAAATGCATTCCTGTATATTCTGGTTATCTCTGCAGGAAATTTGGTAGGAGGAAGCCTCATTCCTTTGGCAAAAAAATATCTTAGCGAAGAGGCCTCCCTTCTCCATTAGGAAATTCCGGCAAATATCCCGCATGCTTATTGTATCAATCAACGTTTTGCAGCACACGCCTTATTATTTGGCGTACCTGATTCAAAGCCATCTGGATATGATATATACGATAAGAACCGATACGAATAGAGCCGTTTTGACCCTGAAGCCAGTAACGTAATTCCGGTAACACCGTTCACTAAGTTTTTTACTCATATTTTTCCCATCCCTCCAAGTAGAAAACAATTGATATCTTCTAATAATACTATAATAAGGAATGCTATTATTTTATAGGTTGTAATTATCGTTTATGATATTCCATATTTTCGTTATATGAAATCCAGATGTAATTTTTTCTGACCAAAGACACGGATCCATGAAGAAATGATTACTGGGCATGACGCGCCAGCGGCTTGATCTGCCGACGATTTATGCTTAATGAAACTGCTTCGAAGTCTTTGTAAATGTTAAAAATTGATATTAGATTATTATTAGTTTTTATGGGTGAGATCGTCTTTCGGTCGTCACCCTTTATTTACATTATATAGCAGATTCCGGTTGTCAAAAAGAGCTGTCTTACGACAGCCCAGAAAGTTTAAAATCATGATAATTTTTTCGATAATAAATTCTTAAATATTATTAGGTTTCATCGGATCAGAAAATCTACCGACCCATAATTTGAATTTTCTTTATTAAAATAGATATAGTCTTATGTTCCCATATGATTTTCCATCACGTGATAGGGATAATCAATTTCTCAACCTCAGACTTTTCCAATGAATCAATTGTTGTTATTCCTGCTAAATCGAAGGGTATATCCAACAATGTGGAAATGCTGCCGCCAAGCCGCCTGATATACCATTTGTCCTTGTATTGTACTGCATCAAAACAGAAACAATACTTATTCCCCTCTAATTCAAAAATGACAACGCAGCTTTCCACGTTCTCTGCACCGCAAACTTTTGTCTGCTGGGCTCTGATATCCAGTCTGCCATTGGAACCATATTCCTCTGAGAGTTCCTCAGCGGGGATATACCCCAGGATTTTCATGGAACTCAAATCCAATTGATCCAACAATTTTATTAATTTTGAAGAGATATTTTCATCAGAAATATCTTCATCTTTCAATATAGTGGAATTTTTGAAGTATCCTTCATTTATATTATAAACGGCAGCATATTGCTTTACCGTATCCCGTAAGATTTCTTCTTTTCTGCTTTGGATATTAAAGCCTCTTGAAAAATCATTTACAGCAGGCAGATTGAATTCCTGATGCATAAAGACATATCCATGGACATTTTCTAAGCTTGCCTGTAAATCATAATGATCCACATAGCTTTCTATGGAGAACGCACTTATCATCTGGTCTAATTCATGAGCCTTAAAACCTTCCAGATAGGCTTTTGCAGCCAATTGAGGGGAATCAAATCCTTCTGATTCAAAAATGATTTCTGCAGGTTCCTCTGCAATAGGTACTTCTGTTCCGGACTCGAACAAGTCCTTTGAAGAATCGGTTATCAATTGCTTAAATTCCTGCCCGCGTTCTTTGTCCACCAGCGCGGTTCCAGCTGCCCCCTTATCTATATCTGCCATATTGGCTAAAAGCCCACCCAGTTCCAGATTATACCATTGGCTATCGAATTCTATTACTTCAAAGAAAAGGACGTACTTATTCTCTCCCAGTTCAATAAATGCTGCACAGTTTTCTATATTGTCTCCGCCAAATTTTTCCGCCCGTTTTACCATATTTTTTTTATTCGTATCCGAATTATACATATCTGGGTACAATTCCGAAGGCATAAATCCCAGCAATTTCATGCTTGCTAAATCCACCGCTTTTATCTGCCCCGTCAGCTTTTTCATAAACTGTTTTGCGTCCCCATCTTCTTTTAATTGTATGTAACTATCCGGGTTCAGCTCCAATTGACAGAGGACTGTGTATTGGCGCAGAATATCTTCTAAATGCATTTCTTCCGCAAAGGTATCTGCCATGCGTTTAAAATCACTGGACTTAAGCCCCTCCAGGTAAGCTTTAACTGCGCTTTGAGGCGAAACAAACCCCACCGGCTCCGTTGTCTGACTTTCCTTCAGGGATCCTGCCGTCTCAGACAATTCAGACTGTATTTCAGATACTTCCTGATGTTCTGTCTGGGGTGCAGATATTTCCCGGGAAGTGCAGGCGGAAATGCCTGTCAGCACTAAAAAAGTTGCTATTATTACCAAAATACGTTTACGTTTTTGTATTTTTATCATTTGTTTCCTCGGCCTTTCCTATACATTTTATATTTATTCGAAAATTCCATTTAAAAACTATCCTTGATATTAATTTAAAACACAGCAAAAATCAAAGAGTATTTTTAAGTTTAGGTGTTTTTCTTTATAATGGTTCTAAAGGGTGGATGCCCTGATTCTTGGTTTCTAAGTAACGAAGGCTTTCGAATTCTCAAGCTACATTTTAATTCAAAAACCACTTGCTCCTGATCACTTTAAACAGTCTCTATATCAACCCAAATCGGCACAAAAGGGCTAAAAAAATCAACATTGAAACAACATCTGTTTTGGAAAAGAATCGTCCAGTAACATATTCCTTATTTAATATGTTAAGCCTCATTACTTCATCCTTACCCTGTAACACTTTGCCTTCTTCAAAAATAGGGGTAATAATGAAGATAAATTATCTGATCTTATACCTTCGTTTTGTTTTATCTCCTCAAGAGCTAGATCTAAATATTGAGAAAATATTTCCTTACTCATTTTTTTATAATATTTCCCTCACTTTATTTGTTCTACAATTATTTTAGATTTAGTTACATCTACATATCCTGACGGAGTAAAATAATAATCTCCTAATTCTAACCATGCATTTTCAGTTCGTATACCTAAATTATATAATACATTTGGTTATAGCTTTATTGACGGTATACGGGTGGGAAAATTACTAAATTCATTTTAAAGTTACATTTGGAAAGGGAAAGTTTTATCAGGAAAAACTATTTCCTCTTGGTTTTGGATTTCAATTTACTGCATTGTGAGACTACTTCTCTTATCCTTTTAATATATTTAAGACTGTTTATAAAATTCAAAACCTGCCCAATTATTTTTTCAACTGCTTCTTTTATCTTTTGGGAAACATATATAGCAGCATGTTAATTGATGCATTCCATAAAAATGGGCCTGACAAAACTGTACAGGAAAATTATTATTAAAAATTTACCAGCCAAAGAGAAACTAGGTTGAAATTTACATTGACTCCCTTATATGCGAACTTGCTTTAGAAAAAGTTTTTTGAATCAACATGGATTTATGGACGGTGTAAGCATTTTAAAGATATTATATAACTTTTAATTTAATCTATCTTAATCGCCCCCAAAAATTAGACCAAAAATCTAACTGATGGAAGGTCGATTCAGATAGATGTGTTTAATAAGAAATATTTTTTACAATTCAAATATTTCTTGAATCTCTTTTTCATTCCACTTTTGTTGAATTTGCTGTTTGATTTTGTCCGATAATGCAATAATATCTTTCCATGATTCTGCATTTCTAAAAGATGAGACATTCCACTGATTTGAGCCATCTAATTTCAAAGTAAGCCTCCTTAATTCCTTACTGTCAGAGAATAACTGCTCGTCAATTAGACCATTATCTAATAAATCATTTAAGCTGTTATTAGCCAAAAATGATGTTACTCCTACTATAAACTCTTCAAAAATATTATATTCTATCATCTCATCTGATAGATTTTTTGTACTTTCACTACATTTATCCAATGTATCAAGATATAGCTCAAATAACTTACCAACGGTTATTTTATTCACTCTAGTTACCTCCATTATAATATATTACAGTTGCCTTATCTCCAACTAATGGAATATAATCACTACCAACTATTTTTACTTTGCCAGTTGCACCTGAAGAAAATCCATAATAGGAACCACCATGCATTCCACCTCCAGCATGATAAAATACCATTCCGTCACCATTAGTAAATTTCCAACCAGTTTTACTAGAACCATAAGCTCCAGCTGTCCATCCTTCACCAAGCATGCTAGCAACTTCATTTTGAGTCGCCCCATATAATCTTTGGGGATTTTGAATAACATCGTTTAAACTATTTGGTTTCCACGCTACATTTCCTTGTCCGTATTTTTCTCCAAAATAAGTGTTCCAGTCCTCTCCAAACATAGGACTTTTCGCTGACTGATCAGCCTGCCCCGAACTCTTAGTACCAGATCCCCCCTTATCCATCTCCTCAGCCGCAGGTTTATTACCCCTGCTCTGGTTATTTCCCGCTCCAGCAACCGCACTATAATACATTAGTGCTCCATACGCAAAATTAGTTACTCCTTCTGCTGCTACGCTCAAAAACAGCTTGTTTTCTTCCTGCCATCTATAAAATGGCTTTGTCTCTATCCTCTCCGCTACATGAAAGAAGCGATTTTGTTGTTATGATTTCCTTCCCATTTATCTTTTCACTTTGCGGCTCCGGATTTTCCCACTTTTCCTCTAAGTCCATTAAGAGCTCACAGGCTCCTCCCGCATAACAGTTCCCTAACGGCTGGATATTATATAATGCCTTGCAGTCGTCCACACATGCTTTCGGCAGGTTATTGACTTCAATATCCTCCGAGTCTACATATAAATATCCGTCATGAGAACCATACGGGCAGCGTAACTTTGCCCCTAATACTAAGGGCTCCGGTGGCCCTTCCTCTTTCCCAAACAGCCAGGAAAACCAACCCATACGCTTTCTCCTCTCATTCTACCATAAATTCATCGATCCTCATACCTGTCACTTCCCTCCGATAAACGCTTTCCACGAATTTCAGATTACCCACTATGTATCGTCCCTTTACCACTCCCAGCCTGAAGATCGGGCACGTCTGTATCTTTTCTTCCTTCAGGATTCCCGTTATGATCTCACTTTTGTCTCTGCTCAGCTTACTTCTCACATCCAGACAGTCCAGCTCCGGTAAATCAGGAATCTGGTAGTAAGCAGTCCGCTTGTTATCCTTATCGAATAAGGTGGCATATTTAAACCGGACTTCCGGGCTGTATAGACGGATGAGCTCCGCAAATTCCTTGGAAACCAAAAAGAAGGGATGACAAATGATATCCATGAACGGTATTTCCTCATTAAGCTCCACCTGAAAATGATTTTGCCTGGATAAGTCCTCATACACCAGACAATCCGATCTGCCCGGCCTTATCTTGTTATACCAGTTTAGGAAACGGGGTTGGGGATTCCTTTCATCCGCATATATCCTAAAATATCTCATCTGCTGTTTTCTCCTCTCCCAGTGTAAAGAGTACATCCGCCTCTCCCATGTACTCTCCAAACAGAATACTTACACGGTTTTCCAGCCTGGCTTGCTCTGGAAGAAAGCCTTTTTCCGGCAGTGCTTCTTCAAGTATCGCCTGTATGAACGTCTTAGCCAGCCGATGATAATAGGTTGCATAGGCATAGCGGATAGAATCTGTCTCGTATTCACGGATTCTCGGAAAATCCCTCTCTAACTCTTTCCTGATAGCTTCCACATCCTCCTCGAACAGATGATATATGCTTCCGGCATCCCAATAAGACATGGACTGGGCGGTATCACTGTAAAAACCACGGTCCATTAGGTCTATCCTGATAAGATACTGTTTCAAAAACATACTGCTATACAAATGAGAAAAAAGGATGTAGCCTACATTTCCCTTTTCCTTCCTGTCCTGAAGATTCACGGCCTGTTCCGTCGCCACTTTGAACGCTTCCACGAATGAATGCACCATTTCTCTGCTGTTCTCTTCACAGGAAAGGACTATACGCCTGCTGCTTTTCGAAAACTGTTCCTGCATGACCAGATTTTTTACTTCCATGAATTCAATTTTTCGGTCAATTTTTCGGTTTTTCATTGTATTCTGAACTTTCCGCCGGTAAAGGTGATATCCTTATCCATGTGAAGGCCAGCCCCGCCCTGTCTGATATCCACCCGTTCCGTTCCGGCTATGACAAGTGAGGCCTCCTCGCTGGAAAGAGTCATATTCCCCCCTGAGGTGATGGATATGTCCCTATTGCTTATGATCTGTATTCCCTCCCCATCCTTTATTTTGATGGACATCCCCTGGTTATTCGTCAGCTCCAGGCTGTCTGGAGTAAACAGCAGTTCCTTCCCATACTTTGTCTTAAAGGATTTATGATCCGGGTTCTTCCTGTCATTCCCGGTCTCCATATGTACGGAACTGATAACATATCCATGCTCCTCTATCTGATCCGGAATCTGCAGGCGTACCCGGTCTCCGGGGTCCGGCATGCAGTACCAACCCGATCCATCCGGTGAGGAATATCCGGTGGAATAAGGGAACCATCTGGTAATCTCCTGACCGGAATTTTCATCCCCTGTCAGTTCTATTTTTACCATATCACTCATCACTTCCCTCACAGTTGCCAGGAAGGAGCAGCCTGATTGGAATTCATTGGACATCTGCATTACCCCCATCCCATTCAGCGGCCGAAGGGTATAGGTGTTCATCAACTCCCCATGCTGGTATTTACTTTGTATCCTGCAGACATATCCGCCTTCGTTCTCAAGCATAAGCCTGTCCCATAGATCATAGATATCCCTTGACGGGATATGGTATTCCAGATAATCCTGTTCCATGAGCGACCCAAGGGTATTTGCCCCCTGTATCATAAAATTGTCCACATGCTTACTGACACTGCAGTTTGTGGAAGGAGGTATCTGGTAGGTGTCATAATTAGCGCTTCCCACATAATAAAAAGCTCCCTCCCTGGTAATTGCAGGTGTGACGGCCTTGCCGAAGCGGCTTGCAATCCGTCTGATGAACTCCCAGTCAGTTTCTTTATACTGCAATAAAAAGTCTATCGGCGCCGTCTCCAGTTCTCCCTCCTCCTTTACTCCAGCTTCGCCATAAGGCTGATTTATACCGTTCAGCACATCCAGATAGGTCATGGCGGTATTCTGAAAGGACCGGAAATGGACTGCGGCATCCATAAGGTAGGTCCCGCTCTTCAGTATCAGGGTAAGATGGGTGGCAAAAGGTCGAGGTTCTAAAGAAAAACCTGCGATTATCCCTGTCATCAGGTTCCTTGTCTCCCCGTCTTCATCCTCAGCGGTAATTGTCACCCATATATGTTCCAATACCTTCCATCTGTAAACTTTTGTATCCCCATCACGAATATAACCGCTGACAAAAGCTGTTGCATGTTCCCCGACCGCCCGGTCTATCTCCAGGCTTTCCAACGTCAGAAAATCAAAATGAGAAATATGTATGTTATCAGCCTTCATTTGTTTGCTCCACCTTTCCTCCGAATCCTATATACTCCAGCGAATTTATCACCGGCACTTTCCATTCATCATAAAAGCACATCCTGCAATTGAATGTCCCAGCCAGCAAATATATGTCTGAGCCAATCAGGAACTGCAGGTTGTATGTCTCATCATCCAGTGTAAAATTCTTATATTCAAACCACATGCCTTCCGCCCCTTTCGGGCAGATGTTCCCTTTACCATAAAATACAGTCTCAGGTGCATGGAGCCGGACCGTATTCTGCATCTGACGTATAAGTCCGTCCAGGTTATACTCCAAAATATCCTCCCGCCTTAGCAGGTGGAAGCCAAAATTCTCATCGTATCCCGCACTGGTCAGCAGTACTGGCGGACGGTAACTGCTTATGTATTTGACCTTTGCAATCTTCTCCGGCATTTCCATAAAGTCCTCCGGAATCAAAGCGTTTACCTTTCCTTCAAATAATGGAAACGGGACAAAACGCACCATTTTTCCGCGAATGGGAACTTCATCTGTCAGCAAATCATAGGAACTTGTCCTTCTTTGGTAAAAATCTTGTAAGCGGATAAGCTTTTCATCCACATAGTTCCCTTTTTTCATATGATTTCTCCTTGTTAGCCTCCGGACCTGTATAGCGTTCCTTGATTGATTTTCGCATAGATTGGTGCCCTGGGGGGAACCTCCAGTGACTCCATTATTTGTAAAAGTTGTCTCTTTCCTTCCTCATCCTCTACAAAACACCCCATAGTGCCAAGCATCATACAGCCATCTACCGGAAAGACATACATGAAGTTCTGCAGCTGCCCTTCCCTACCAGATGTATGGAAGGAAAACCAGCCGCAGGCCCCTTCCTCTCTCACTGAAAGCTGCGGCTCGCTTAACAGGCAGGAGGGATAAAGACTGACGATAGCTTCAGTGATGGATCGAATCACGTACTCCACCTGTATCCCGGCCAGCTTCTGTTCTTTCAACAGGGAAAAAGTACAAAATCTGCAAGTATCCGTATCCTCCAAAATAATCTGCGGCCTGTCCTCATAAGGGTACATCAATTCCGCCCTGCTGCTGTCCATCGTCCGGAAGAAGTCCGGAATGCCCACCGCCAGCCGGCCGTCAAACAGGAGTGTTTTTTCTTCAGCGGTTCCCATCTGTCCCCTCCGTTTTCTGCTTTAATTCACCAAGCTGTCTCTCTATTTCCTCCCTGCACCTGCCAAACGAAAGTTGGACAGGCTGATAGATCATTTCACTATGTCCCGATACTAGCTGTTCCATCTGCTCCGGCACTCTACTTTTAATCTGGCAAACAGGCAACTGGTTCACCTTATCAATCAACGGGCTTTTTCCCACTGCTCCATTTATAACGGAATATGACATGTTCATTCCCCTTTCATTCTTCCTGCAATAGGGCGGAATCCCACAGCAATCTGAGACAGCCTGTCCTGCTCTATGCTTTGCGGTATAGAGGAGATGATATTAAGAATCGACGGTCCAAGCTCATAGGTACCTTCTTTATCCTTCTCTGACAGTTCCTTTAACTTTAGCTGTAGTTTTTCTTTTTCTTTCTTCCTTCTTTCCTCATCCATATTATTTGATTTTACCTGATTTTCTTTTCGGAAACCGGATCCTATGGCTGGAATGTCCGCCTTTAATTCATTTAAGTTTTTAAATGAGCTGTACTCCCCCATGGCATCCAGGTTATGGCAGATGTTCACCACGGCTGGACTTCCCAGCTGCCTTTTAATAGCCGTAATCTCAGTGGGCGCCTTCAGCTCGATCCTGGCACCATGCATGGTTACCTTTCCTCTTGCTTGAATCAGCACCTCACCGCTGCTGCGAATGATGTCCCCGATACCGTCCTGTATGGAAATCCCTGATTGTCCGCCATCAGCAGATAATTCAATATCAGACGGCTTGAGTGCCATCTTTTTCTCCGTAACAGTGGTAAACCAGCGGTTATCCGGCTTCTGCGTCTCCTCACACACCGGCCTGATCTGCCGCACGCAGTGGATCCCGACCGCCTCCCGTTCATCCTCCCCCGGGATCAGAAGGCGAACTCTGCTGCCGGTTTCCGGCATGCAGTATACCATATTCCCATTCTCCGGGAACCAGGGGTAAAGATAAGCCAGAACAGCATCCTGTTCTTCATCAATATCAAGGTGGATTCTGATTGCCTCTTCTTTCCGTTCCAGTACTGTGCCGGTCAGCGAGATGCCTTTAATATAAGGATTATATATAGTTGGAAACATATTATGGTTCTTCCCCGCCAGCTTGCAGGTACAACGAAGATATCCATTCTGCAGATTCAGCCTTACATAATACGGCCACAGGATCTCATCCCTGTAACTGACACATTGTCCCAGATGAAGGATCTGGACAGTGTCCACTTCATAATAGGCAGCTTCTCTGGTCCTCCAATTTACTGATTTTTTACACTCTGAATCCATACGCCATCTTTCACCGGTTACACTTAATTCCAGGGGGACCCTGTTCTCCTGGAAACCCAGATATATTCCCCTGCCTTCATAATCACCTGCTGCAACGAATGGGGCGTGCACGTGAGTTGACAGCCTCAGGAGAAATTCCCAGTCTGTCTCCTCATACTGAATCAAAGGGTTTGTGACGGCTTTATCTTCCGCAAAACACAGCAAATTAAAAGAATATTCCCGGACTATCTTTTGGATCAATCCTATAACCGAATCATTACAGTCCTGGAACGATCTGCTTTTCCTTTTCAGATCCATAAGCCAGGATAAGGAACAGGCTGAAAGGTACAAAAGGTCATAGGATGATTCTTTCTCTATGCGGATCTTACCGATTACTCCGGAAAAAATCAGGAGTTCCTTCTGATCCTTTACAGAACAGATCATGAGCGGCTGGTTATTAAGCTCCTCGCAGGATAGAACCAGACTCCCCGGCTCTATATCTGCCGTGATCTCGGCCATGGCATGGGTACCAATGCTTTCTTTGATAGAAAGATGCCTTAACCGACTTATCTTGATGTTACATTTGATTTTTAATTCACTGCATGTAATATACTCCGTCACAACTTTGTTCCTCATCTTTCCTTTTAAAAAGGGGCCACATTTTCGGCAGCCCCTGCATGATTACACACTGCCTCCGCCTTCCAAAACGATCTGCGCAATCTTGTCCTTTTTCTGCTTGATGAATACCCGGAACGTTTAGGATTCACGCCTAATAGTATTATTGCTTCACAGCTGGAGGATTAGGATCTTCATTAAAAGGCAAAAAACGCTCAACTAACTTTATTACCTTTCAATATACTACATTTTTGAAAAGGTCCCGCAATCATGTAATTATTAACGGTTTATATGTAATTTTACGAAGATGACTTTAGCAAAAGTGAAATAAAACTGATTTATTAATCTAAAATTTCCAGTATATTTAGTGCCTTTAAAATAAAAAGAAGCCTTTGCTCTATAGCTGATCCCTCAGCTACTATGCAAAAGCTTCATTCTTTTTTATTGATCGATCCCTTACGGCTATGCCAGGTTGGAATACCCCATTAAACTCTTATCAACTTCCTTGGCCACTTCCCGGCCTTCTCTGATCGCCCAGACTACCAGCGATTGTCCCCGGCGCATATCACCGGCTGCAAACACTTTATCTACATTCGTCTTATATTTCCCGTCTTCTGTCTCCACATTACTTCTGCCGTTTAATTTCACACCAAAAGCATCAGCGACATAAGTCTGGGCGCCCAGAAATCCTGCTGCAATTAAAACAATATCAGCGGGAACTTCTCTTTCACTGCCGGCTACTGGTTCCATGTTCATACGGCCGGTTTTATCATCTGTTTTAGGCTCCAGTCCCATGAGCACGGCTTTGACTACTTTGCCGGACTTATCTTTGATAAACTCTTTTACCGTTGTCTGATACACCCTGGGATCCTTTCCGAATACGGCGATGGATTCTTCCTGGCCGTAATCAGTTTTCATAACTTTCGGCCATTCGGGCCAGCTATTATCAGGAGTTCTTTTTTCAGGCAGCTTTGGCATCATCTCAAGCTGGGTGACAGAAGCACATCCGTGGCGGATTGCCGTTCCCACACAGTCGTTTCCAGTGTCGCCTCCGCCGATGACGATGACATGCTTTCCTTTTGAGGGAATATGGCTGTTATCCTGTAAATTGGAATTCAGCAGGCTTTTTGTGGTGGACTTTAAGAAATCCACTGCAAAATAAATTCCTTCCCCATCTCTTCCCGGAACCTTTAGATCCCTTGGATTGGAAGCCCCGCAAGCCAGGATGATGCGATCATATTCCTTTAACAGATCTTTGGCCTTCTGGTTTTTTCCGATATCGGTGCCTGTCAGGAACGTCACTCCTTCCTGCTTCATGATCTCCACCTTCCGGTCTATCACATGCTTTTCCAGCTTCATGTTGGGAATCCCATACATGAGCAGACCACCTATTCGGTCCTCTCTTTCCAATACGGTAACACTGTGCCCGCGTTTGTTCAGTTGATCGGCTGCCGCCAGACCAGCAGGGCCGGAACCGATGACGGCTACTTTTTTCCCGGTGCGGATCTTTGGCGGGATCGGGCCTGCTATGCCGCTTTCATAAGCGCGTTCAATGATGGCATACTCATTTTCCTTGATGCTCACCGGGTCACCGTTTAACCCGCAGGTACATGCGGCTTCACAGGGAGCCGGGCACACCCTGGCGGTAAATTCCGGAAAACTATTGGTTTTTTTCAGCCTGTTGTAGGCCTGCTGCCATGTCCCAGTGTATACAAGCTCATTCCATTCCGGGATCAGATTGTTAAGGGGACAGCCGGAAACCATGCCCTTTAAGATCACGCCGGACTGGCAAAAGGGAACGCCGCAGTCCATGCAGCGCGCACCCTGGCTTTTTTGTTCTTTTTCAGAAAGAGGCAGGTGAAACTCGTTATAATTCTTAATACGAGCCTTGGGGTCTACCGCTTTTCCTGTTTTTCTGCTGTATTCTAAAAATCCTGTTGGCTTTCCCATGATCAGCTCCTCCTTACTTTTTTGTGTTTGCATAAAATGCTTCAATCTGTGCCTGTTCGCTGCTTAACCCTTTTTCCTCCATCTGAACGATGGTGTTCAGCATGCGCCTGTAATCATGAGGCATGACCTTCTTAAACTTAGGAAGATACTCTCCGAAGTTATCAAGAATCTCTTTTCCTTTTGCTGAATTGGTGTAAGCCACATGTTCCTTGATCATGTCTTTTAATTCAAGAACATCGTATTTATTGGAGACCTCTTCAAAGGAAACCATTTCCTTATTAAGCCTCTTATATAAATCTCTCTTTTCATCCAGAACATAAGCGATGCCGCCGCTCATTCCCGCCGCAAAGTTCTTGCCGGTGGGGCCCAGCACCACCACACGCCCGCCTGTCATGTATTCACAGCCATGGTCTCCCACGCCTTCCACAACAGCGGTCGCACCAGAGTTCCGTACGCAGAAACGTTCGCCTGCGATCCCGCAGATGAATGCCTTTCCGTTTGTCGCACCGTACAAGGCTACATTTCCGATGATAATGTTATCCTCAGCCTTAAATTTAACGCCCTGAGGCGGATAAACCACCAGCTTGCCGCCGGAAAGTCCCTTTCCAAAATAATCGTTGCTGTCGCCCACCAGCTCTAAAGTAAGGCCCTTTGGAATAAAGGCTCCAAAGCTCTGACCGCCGCTGCCCGTACAGTTGATGGTAAAGGTATCCTCCAAAAGCCCATCCGGATAAAGTCTGGTAATTTCCGAGCCAAATATTGTACCCAGGGCCCGATCCGTATTGGAAATATCGATATGAAGGCTCTTTTTCTGACCGGCCCGCAGAGCATCTCTTAATTTCTTAAGGATGATCTTCTCATCTATGGTTTTCTCCAGTTCAAAATCATACACCTGCTTCTTATCGTATCCTAAAAGCTTCTGCCCAGCATAGGAATTTCCCAAGATAGCGGAAAAATCCACCTTTCCAGCTCTTTCTGAAGGAATACTGGCTTTCTTCTTTAACAGATCCGTCCTTCCCACAAGTTCATCCACAGTGCGGATACCAAGCTTTGCCATATATTCCCGAAGCTCTCTGGCAATAAATTTCATGAAGTTGATCACGTGATCCGGTTTTCCTTTAAAGCGCTTCCTAAGCTCCGGATTCTGGGTGGCAATGCCCACCGGACAAGTATCCAGATTACAGACTCTCATCATGACACAACCCATGGTCACAAGAGGGGCTGTAGCAAAGCCGAACTCCTCCGCTCCCAGGGCACAGGCAATGGCAACATCCCGCCCTGTCATCAGCTTCCCGTCTGTCTCCAGGATCACCTTATCCCTTAACCCATTCATAATCAGGGTTTGATGAGCCTCCGCTACGCCAAGCTCCCATGGAAGCCCTGCATTATAAATGGAGTTTCTCGGAGCCGCTCCGGTTCCGCCGTCAAAGGCGGAAATGAGGATTACCTGTGCACCGGCCTTTGCAACACCGGCGGCTACTGTGCCCACACCTGCCTCAGAAACCAGTTTTACGGAGATTCTGGCATTGGTATTGGAATTTTTCAAGTCATAAATCAGCTGGGCCAGATCCTCAATGGAATAGATATCATGGTGAGGCGGCGGGGAAATAAGGCCTACTCCTGTCGTGGAATGCCTGGTTTTGGCAACCCATGGATATACCTTTCCGCCTGGAAGCTGACCTCCTTCTCCCGGCTTCGCTCCCTGAGCCATTTTAATCTGGATTTCTTTGGCACTGACCAGATACCTTGATGTTACGCCAAAGCGCCCGGAAGCAACCTGCTTAATGGCAGAACACCGGTTTACACCGTCCGGACCTGTTATCAGACGATCTAAGCTTTCGCCTCCCTCACCGCTGTTGGATTTTCCATGAATCCGGTTCATGGCAATCGCCAGGGTTTCATGGGCTTCTTGGGAAATGGATCCGTAGGACATAGCTCCTGTTTTAAACCGTTTAACAATGGATTCTTCGCTTTCTACCTCTTCCAAAGGTATTTCCTTTGTCTTGGAGTAATCAAAGTCCAAAAGGCTTCTTAAATTAACCGTCTGCCCCTCTCCCGTCAAGGCATGGGTATATTCTTTGAAGGTTTCGTAGCTTCCGGTCCTGGCCGCTTCCTGTAAAAGATGGATGGTAAGAGGATTGTATAAATGTTCCTCTTGCCCTGCCCTCTCCTTATGACTTCCCACACTGTCCAAGGTTAAATCCACGTCAAGTCCAAGGGGATCAAAGGCCGCTGAGTGAAGGACATCCACATCATTGGCTATGTCATCCAGGGTGATTCCTCCCACTCTGCTCACCGTATCGGTAAAATATTTGTCAATCACTTTCTTTGAAATTCCGATTGCCTCAAAAATCTGGGCTCCCTGGTAGGACTGTATGGTAGAGATTCCCATCTTGGAGGCAATTTTTACGATGCCATGAAGAACTGCCGCATTATAATCCTCTACGGCTGCATAATAATCTTTATCCAGCATGCCCTTTTCAATGAGGGAACGGATGGATTCCTGGGCCAGGTAGGGGTTAATGGCACAGGCTCCATATCCCAGCAAGGTGGCAAAATGATGTACTTCTCTTGGCTCTCCGCTTTCCAGTATAAGCGCTATAGAAGTCCTCTTCTTTGTTTTTACCAGATGCTGCTGCAAAGCCGATACCGCAAGCAGGGAAGGGATGGGCAAATGGTTTTCGTCAATATCCCGGTCAGACAAAATGATGATATTCGCGCCATCATGGTGCGCCCGGTCTACTTCCAGAAACAGCCTGTCAATTGCTTTTTCCAGAGATGTATTTTTATAGTAGGTAATGGGAATTACTTCTACCTTAAAGCCAGGCTTCTTCATATTTTTAATTTTCAACAGGTCCGTACAGGTAAGAATGGGATTATTGACCTTCAGGATCTTGCAGTTTTCCGCCGTCTCCTCCAGAATGTTTCCTTCCTCACCCACATAAACCGTAGTAGAGGTAACAATCTCTTCCCGGATGGAGTCAATGGGCGGATTGGTAACCTGGGCAAAGAGCTGTTTGAAATAGTTAAACAGAGGCTGGTGCTTTTTGCTTAATACCGCCAGAGGACTGTCTGCTCCCATGGCGGAAACTGCTTCCGCACCGTTTAAGGCCATGGGAAGGATCATGGTTTTGTATTCCTCATAGGTATAACCATAAGTCTTCTGAAGCTTCGCCCTTTCCTCTCTGTTCATAACAGGAACCCCTATATTGGGGATGGGCAGCTTTCTCAGCTCAATTAGATTGGAATCCAGCCATTCCCCATAAGGCTGGCGGGCCGCATAATATTCTTTCAGTTCCTCATCGCTGACCAGGCATCCCTTAACTGTATCAATGAGAAGCATCTTGCCTGGACGAAGGCGTTCTTTTCTCACCACATGGCTCTGCTCAATATCAATGGCACCCACCTCAGAAGCCAGAATCATCTGGTCCTCATCGGTAATGTAATATCTGGACGGACGAAGGCCATTGCGGTCCAGTACGGCCCCAACCAGGTCACCGTCACTGAATACGATGGAAGCCGGTCCATCCCAGGGTTCCATCATGGTTGCATAGTAACGGTAAAAGTCCTTGATTTCCTGAGGCATGGATTTGTCATGCTCCCAAGGTGCAGGAATGGTCACCATAACAGAAAGGGGAAGATCCATTCCGCTCATCATCATAAATTCCAGCGCATTATCAAGCATGGCAGAATCGGAACCTTCCTGGTTAATGATCGGAAGGACCTTATGCATGTCATACCGGAAGTACTCAGACTCCATATTCTCTTCCCTGGCCATCATCTTATCCACATTTCCGCGAATGGTATTGATCTCACCATTATGAACAATAAGGCGGTTGGGATGGGCCCTCATCCAGCTTGGGTTTGTATTGGTACTGAACCGGGAATGAACCACCGCAATGGCAGATTCATAATCCTTATCCTGGAGGTCCGGAAAAAATTTCCTAAGTTCCTTCACCAGAAACATACCTTTATATACAATGGTTCTGCTGCTTAAAGAAACCACATAAGTATTGTCGTTGCTCTGTTCAAAAATCCGCCTTGATACATAAAGCTTCCGGTCAAACTCCAATCCTCTGGCCGTATCAGCTGGCTTTTTTACAAAGCCCTGGGCGATACAGGGCATACAGTCCACTGCTTTGGCACCGATCAGCTCCGGATGAATAGGCACATCCCTCCAGCCAGTAAATTCGAGTCCCTCTTTCTTTACAATGATCTCAAACATTTTTTTGGCTTGATTTCTGGCAAGCTCGTCCTGAGGAAAGAAAAACATGCCAATACCATATTCCCTCTCCTCACCAAGCTCTATGCCCAGAGGCTTTGTTACCTTTTTAAAAAACTTATGGGAAATCTGAAGCATGATTCCAACTCCGTCCCCTGTCTTTCCTTCCGCATCCTTTCCTGCACGGTGTTCCAGGTTCTCTACGATATGGAGCGCCTGATCCACCGTCCGGTGAGTCTTCACGCCTTTTATGTTGGCAACCGCTCCGATGCCGCAGTTATCATGTTCAAAGCGGGGATCATATAGGCCTGGCAACTCCTTTTTATCAGGGGATTGTAAACCTTTATCCATAATCTCTTCCTTTCCTCTCTCTTGCCCATGCTCGTTGGGCATAATGGTATGCCCGGAGGGCGTTCCTCTTTTTTTACTAATGCTACTTAGGTATGGTGGTATGCCCGGAGGGCTTTCCTCTCACTAGCACATGCTTCTTGGGTTTTCTTCTCATGTGATGCCAATGAGTAACAGTAAATTTTTAGTTGATAATACTACATTTTTTTCTCCTTGTAAACGAGTTTTATTCTTGTATTTTCAGATAATTCGACTTTGACATATTATAAAAGTTGTATTCTGATAATTTAAATTTTATTTTATATTTTTTCTCTCCATACAACACAATTCCCCGACCTTTTAAGGATCCTGGTACAAACTTCTAATTATATGAAGTTTTCACTTTCAATCGTTAAGTCTGTATTTCATATTCAAAACTTTTAAACTGCTTTCCCTCATAATCCCACCCTTTTTTACACAGAAAAAGCCCCGGGAATTTCTTCCCAGGGCTTATACAAACTTTTTTCAAAAAATAAAACTGAATTACATTTCTCCAAGTCCGCTTTCAATTGCTTCGGTCATGGTTTTCATTGCAGCTGCCTCATCTTCGCCTTCACAGATCAATTTGATCTCTGTTCCGCACTTGATTCCGGCTGCCATAACGTTTAACACGCTCTTAGCAACGATTCTCTTCTCTCCATATTCAATGATTACATCGGATTTAAATTTCATTGCTGTCTGAGAAAGAACTCCTGCTGGTCTTAAATGAAGTCCGGATGGATTTACTACGGTCAGTGTTTTTGATAACATATTTTTATCTCCTTTATCCTCAATTTTTTATACTCCTTGCAGTTAATTTTATAACAATATCCAATTTGTGTCAAGACAAACCAGTATGTCTTTTTACATAATTTACAAAGCATTTTCCTGTCTAAGAAATTTCCGAAAGCTTCTGCGTTTCTTTCTGGGAATAGATACAGCCGCAGTAATCCTGCCTGTATAGACCGTATTTCTCAGAAAGCTCTACAGACCGCTTAAATCCATTTTTTTTCTTGAAATCAGAGGGAAGATAAGCAACACGATACTCCTTTGCAAGCTTCTCACCGATCTCATTGAGCTTTTCCGCATTCTTTAAAGGGCTTATGGACAGAGTGGTGGTGAAATAATCGAAGCGCCCGGCCTGAGCAACCTTTGCAGCCTCCTGGAGGCGCAGTTCATAGCATTTAAAACATCTGGCGCCGCCTTCCGGCTCCTTTTCAAGACCTCTCACAATCCGGTGAAATTCTTCCGGTTCATAAGCTCCTGTTTCCAAAGTCACAGGATGTATAAAATCCATAGATGCAATGAGCCTTTCCTGATCTTTCACCCGTCTTTTGTATTCCATCGGCTGATCTATATTGGGATTATAGAAATACACGGTTATTTCAAAATAGCGGGATAAATATTCCAGCACATAACTGCTGCACGGCGCACAACAGCTGTGTAAAAGCAGCCTGGGAACCTTTCCCTGTTCCTCTAATCCTGCAATGATCTGATCCAATTCCTTCTGATAATTCCTCTGGTTCATGGTAGCTCCTTCCCTGCTGTTTTCAAAAGCACAAAAAGGCGTCTGCAGCAGCCTGCAACGCCTCTTGTTTCCTATAGGAAATCCCTGATCCTTTTACTGCGAACAGGATTTCTTAGCTTTCGAAGAGCCTTCGCTTCTATCTGCCTGATACGCTCCCGGGTAACATTAAACTCTTTTCCAACTTCTTCCAAAGTACGGGGATGGCCATCCTCTAGTCCAAACCTGAGTACGATCACCTGACGCTCTCTCTCTTTTAAATCACCAAGAAGAGCATCAATGTGCTCTCTCAGCATAACGGATTCTACGTTACCTTCCGGAGTCACAACATTATTATCAGCCACGAAATCTCCCAGGTTGGAATCATCTTCCTCACCAATAGGAGTTTCAAGGGATGCAGGTTCTCTGGCGATCTGCATGATCTCCATAACCTTATCTTCTGTCATGTCAAGAGCTTCCGCCAGTTCTGAAACAGACGGCTCATATCCAAGCTCAAGAGTCAGCTTTCTCTGCATCTTAGACATCTTATTAATCGTTTCCACCATATGCACAGGCACACGGATTGTTCTGGCCTGGTCTGCAAGGGCTCTGGTTACAGACTGGCGTATCCACCAGGTAGCATATGTACTTAATTTATAACCTTTGGTATAATCAAATTTTTCCACGCCTTTAATAAGGCCTAAATTTCCTTCCTGAACCAAATCAAGGAAACTCATTCCACGGCCTGTATAACGCTTTGCTATGCTGACTACAAGGCGAAGGTTTGCTTCGATCAAGCGCTCTTTGGCATCATCATCACCATCCGCTTTTCTCTTAGCAAGGCGCAGTTCTTCCTCTGCATTCAAAAGTGGCACCGTGCCAATTTCCTTCAGGTACATGCGGACAGGGTCTTCCGTTCCGATGCCCTCCAGCAAGTCAATGGCGTCAAGATCAATATCTTCTTCATCCATTTCCTTAATAAAGCCGTCATCAAGATCATCATCCAAAAGCAGGTCGTCTGACATGAGCACATCATCAGTTAAAACGGAATCGTCAATGACCGGGATCACGTCTACGCCGCGATTCTCCAGGTACGTATAAATCTGATCCATCTGCTCAGTTGTCAGTTCTTCCCCCATAAAGAAGTTATTAATCTCCGTTACGTCCAACGCATTTTGCTTCGTTTTTGCAAGTTCGACCAGTTTTCCAAGCTTATCTAAAAAATTATCCTTTTCCACTTAATAACGTCCTTTCGCTAAGAGGTATACATAAAGCCCACACAACTTTTCATTATATACTACCGGAATCCATATTTCAACATATTTCTGTCAAAATAGCAGTTTTATTGCTTTTTCGGCGTTTTTCTCATAATACGGATTCTTTTCTTTAAATTTATGATGTTTACTTCCCTCCTGGTCCCGCCGAATTCCCCATCTAATACCCAGTCAATAGGCTCTTTTGAGAGAATTTTCAAAGACCTTGTCCGAAATTTATGAACGTATTCATTTGGTTCTTCCTTCAAAAACATGTAATTAATGATGTTGGTTAAATCCAGAGGAGTTTTAGGTGTTCGTATCAACAGCACTTCAAATTCACCGTCGTCAAGAGCCACATCCTGTGTCACAAGCCCTTTAAAACCCCCGACGCTCATGGTATTGGTAATCATGCCGAAAATAAACTCCCCCTCCAGTACCATATCCTCTTTCTTGCCCACGCCCTCAGGGCATTCTCCACACTCGATCCGCATCTCATAGGACTGTATGGAAGCCAGGCTCTTCATTCCTTCCAGCATATACGCCTGATGTCCCAGGACATTCTTCTTATCCTGAGGGGTTAAATAAGAAACCTCTGTAAAGGCCCCGAACGCAGCAATATACACAAAGTGCCTGTCCCCGCAGAAACAGCCGATATCAATGGAAAACGGCTCGCCAAAAACAGCCGCTTCCGCTGCTTTTACCATGTTTTTGGAAATCTTTAAGCTGGAAGCAAAGTCATTGGTGGAACCGGCAGGGATATATCCCAGGTTTGGAATATTATCCAATTTCATGAGACCGCTAATGGTTTCATTTAAAGTCCCGTCTCCCCCGCTGCACACGACCAGATCAACACTCTCCCCGTATGCTGCAGCAGCCTCCATTGCATCACCTGTCCGCTGTGTCACATGAACCAGCAATTCATAACCGGCCTTTGTAAAAATATCCAGGATATCCATCAGCTTATTCCTGATCTGAGCTTTCCCGGAACGCGGATTAAATATAAATAGAATCTTTTTCATTATATCACCTGATCAATTTTGTATACGTCTTAAATGCACCTGGCAGGGAATAAGTTTTTTCTAATTCTTCCGCAGTAACCCATAAAAAATCTCCATTGGGCCGTTCTCCAAGTTCAATCCGAAATCCTATCATATGCCATTCCACATGGCTGAATACATGCTTTGCAGCAGGAAGAGGCGTTATTTTGGCCTTTTCTACTCCCAGCCTGGCAAGCAGTTCATCCTCTTCTAAGTGTCCCTCCACATTTGGGTACTCATATAGAGATGCCAAAAGCCCGGTATCATCCCGCTTGCGGATGGCAACCCGTCCCTCCTGCCACAGGAGCATTACCGTCTTATCCTCCGCCCTGCGGGCCTTTTTAGGCGTTTTCACCGGAATCTCACCGGTAAGACCCTTGATCCTGGCAATGCAGATGGAGGCCAGGGGGCATTGGCTGCACAGGGGCGAACCGTTTGGAACGCAGACAATTGCTCCGATTTCAATGAGGCCCTGATTATAAGAGCTGGCCGCCTTTTCTGGCATTATTGCCTTTAATTCCTCTTCCATACGGCTTTTGACTGCCTGCTTTAATATGTCTTCCCTGCTGCCTGTAACTCTGGAAACCACCCGCAAAACATTGCCGTCAACCGCCGGGACCGGAATGCCAAAAGCGATGGACGCAATCGCACCTGCGGTGTAAGACCCAATCCCCGGAAGCTTTTTAAGCTCCTCGTAGGATGCCGGAAGCTCTCCGCCATACTGCTCTACAAGAAGCTCTGCTGATTTCTTTAGATTTTTAGCCCTGCTGTAATAGCCTAGCCCTTCCCAGAGTTTCAGTAACCGGTCTTCTGGCACTGCCGCCAGATCATTGATTCCTGGTAAGGCCTCCATAAAACGCTGGAAAAAAGGTTTAACAGCCTCCACTCTGGTCTGTTGGAGCATGATTTCCGATATCCATACCCGGTATGGTTCCGGCTTGTCCCTCCATGGAAGGATCCTGGCATGCTCCCTGTACCAGGACAAAAGCGGGCGTTCCATGGCCTTTAAACGCTCTCTGGCGCCCAGTTCTTTTTCCTGGGGTTCTAAAACCTGTAATTGATCATAAAGCGAATGGTTCTTCATTACACATATCCATAGATTCCCCGGACAGATACCTCTCCGGAGATCACATGTCTTACCTCTCCCGGCTGTACTTCCACAAGAAGTTCTCCCTTTTCATTAATTCCCAGGGCCACGCCAGTATAATCACCTGATCTGTCCAGAATTCTTACTTCCTTTCCTGTATTGACCATATACTTATTATAGACACTTATCAGCCCGGATAAATCACCCTGGCTGATAAATTCTTCATAATATTGTTCAAATGCCTCCATAATAGCAGCAACCAACCGGCTTCTTCTCACCTTTTCTCCTGTTTCCAGAAGCAGGGAGGTGGCCATCTGACTTACTTCTTCCGGAAATTCTTTCATATTGACGTTGATTCCGATCCCTACTACGACATAATGGATTCCTTCCAGTTCGGCGCTCATTTCTGTCAGAATACCGCATAATTTTTTCCCATTTGCCACAATATCATTCGGCCACTTAATGCCGGCATCAAGACCTGTAACGTCTTTTATCCCGTCATAGACCGCCAGGGCGGCTACCAGCGTAATCATGGAAGCGGAAGCTGGAAGAATATCCGGCCTTAGGATCAGGCTCATAAATATGTTCTTCCCGGATGGGGACACCCAGGCGCGGCCTCTTCTGCCCCGCCCAGCGCTCTGACAGTCAGACACAACAAGGGTTCCACTGGAAGCTCCTTCTTCCGCCAGACGCCTGGCCCTTATGTTAGTGGAATCAATGACCTCGTGGTATTCCACATCCCGGCCAAATTTCCCTTTGATACAGCTTTTTATCTCCGTTTTCGTCATTATATCACAAGAACCGATGAAATGATACCCTTTATTTCGAACCGCTTCAA
>DEYX01000373.1 GCA_002365025.1 Hungatella sp. UBA3147
CTTCGCATAGGTGGCGATGGTTGGGTTGGACTGTCCGTCAATGAGGTCAAGAAGCTTATTTTCTACCTGGCTCTCTCCATGCCCGCAGATCTTGATCATTTGAGAACGGATCACTTCAGGCTGAAGCTTCTGAAGGTAAGGAAATACCTGATCGCGGAACAGGGGCTTTAACTCATTTGGAGGTCCGGGCAGCAGGATTGCCGCCTTTCCATCCTTTTCCAAAATCAGTCCGGGAGCAGTACCGTTATGATTATCAAGTACAGCCGCTCCCTGAGGAACCAGTGCCTGCTTCCAGTTATTATCTGGAATCTCTTTATAAATGCTGTTTTTAAAATACTCTTTAATTCTCTCCTTTGTATGGCTATCTTCCATCAAAGAGAATCCCATGACCTCTGCGCAGACTTCTTTTGTCAGATCATCCTCCGTAGGTCCAAGGCCTCCGGTCAGGATGACAACATCTGAACGCTTTAGGGCAGTTTCAAATGCCTCAGACAGACGTTCCCTGTTATCCCCCACCGTAACCTGGTGATACATGGAAAGTCCCAAAAGAGCACATTTCTCCGCCAGATACTGAGTATTGGTATTTACAATATTTCCAAGAAGAAGTTCCGTTCCAACTGAAATCAGTTCAACAACCATGATCACATACTCCCTTCCATAAGAACGCGGTAATTTTTTGCTATATAATCAACTAGTGAAACCAAGGTAAGGATAGTGGCGATCCAGACAAACACTGTTGTGAGGATGTACAATGCCGGAATATTCAGGATAAGAAGAACCGACATAATCATCTGGGACACTGTTTTAAACTTTCCCCAATAGCTTGCCGCGATCACTACGCCATTATCAGAAGCTACCAGGCGGAAACCGCTGATAATAAATTCACGGCTAATGATCACGATAACAATCCAGGCAGAAAGCTGGCCCAGGGCCGTAAAACAGATAAGTCCTGCACAGACCAGAAGTTTATCCGCCAGAGGGTCCATAAACTTTCCAAAATTAGTCACCAGGCCATACTTTCTTGCGATATTTCCATCAAGAAAATCCGTAAAGCTGGCCACAATGAATATGACCGCCGCAATATAACGGTATGACGCATTGGTGCCTCCGTCAAGCAGCAGAAACAGAACAAAAAACGGAATCATAATAACTCTTAAAATCGTAAGCTTATTCGGTAAATTCATCCTCCAACTCTCCTATCAAATCATATTCCATAGCCCCCGTCACGCGGACTCTTGCAAAATCACCTGACATCAGTTCTTCGGCTGTCTGAACAAAAATCATTCCATCCACACCAGGACCATCCATAAAGGTACGTCCTACATAAGCGTTTTCATCCGCTACCTTGCCTTCTATCATGACCTCCAGAGTTTTCCCGATCATGGATTTAGAAAAATCAAAGGATATCTCCTGTTGAAGCTCCATGATGGCATCACGGCGTTCTTCCTTTGCCTCCTGCAAAACCTGATCCGGAAATTCTGCAGCAGGTGTATCTTCTTCTGCCGAATATGCAAACACTCCCAAACGCTGGAATTCCATCTCATCCACGAATTCCATCAGTTCTTCGTGATCTTCCGGGGTTTCTCCCGGGAATCCTGAGATCAGCGTGGTCCTAAGTGCGATATCCGGAATTTCTCTCCGAAGCTTTTCCACGATTTCCCGAAGCTGGGCCTTTGTAGTCTTTCGGCCCATACGTTTTAAGATCCGGTCGCTGGCATGCTGAATGGGCAGATCAAGGTATTTACATATCTTCTCTTCTTCCTTTATGGTCTGGATCAGCTCATCCGTGATTTCTTCCGGATAACAGTACTGGATCCGGATCCACTGAATCCCGGATATGCGGCACAGGCTTTTAAGAAGTTTTGGGAGTGACTTCTCACCATATAGATCCACGCCATACAGAGTCGTCTCCTGAGCAACTAGAATAAGTTCTTTCACCCCCCTCTCAGCCAGCCTTTCAGCTTCCTTTACCAGACGTTCCATGGGAACACTGCGGTAATTCCCACGCAGAGACGGAATAATACAGTAAGTACAATGCTTGTCACAGCCTTCCGCAATCTTTAAAAAGGCATAATGACCCCCTGTTGTAAGAATCCGGTCTGTTTCCACTTCCGGGATCTCGTCCAGTTCGTGAAAACGCTGAACGTGCTCTTTTCCGCCCAAAGCTTCCGCCAGAACATGAGAGATCTCGTCATAGGTGGAAGTACCTAAAATTCCATCTACTTCAGGAATCTCGTCTATGATCTCCTGTTTATACCGCTGGGCCAGGCAGCCAGTTACGATCAAAGCCTTGCATTTGCCGTCAATTTTTCTCTGGGCCAACTCCAGTATGGTATTTACGCTTTCCTCTTTTGCATCACCGATGAAGCAACAGGTATTGATTACAATCACATCCGCCTCATACTCATCATCCGTAAAGGTATATCCGTCTTTATTCAGAAGGCCCAGCATCATCTCTGTATCCACGAGATTCTTGTCGCAGCCCAGTGAAACACATAATAACTTCATGTTTTAACTCCTGTCTTTCTTTATAATGGGAAAGGCCATCTCATCCAAAAGGGAGACGGCCTCTTTCCTAATTATCGTCTTCTTCTGTTGCATCCGCTTCGCTTAAAATCTTCACTTTGCCCTCATACAGTTCTTCTACGGCAACAGAAAGCGGTTTCTTACCAGCTCCCAAAACCTCCGGCTCTGAGCCGCCGATAATCTGCCTTGCTCTCTTGGCTGCGGCAATTACGATAGAATAACGGCTCTGTACAACAGGAGCCTCTCCTGGCTCTACCTCGCTGTTTACTACATTAATCAAATCTGAATAAGATGGATGTAACATCTTTCATTCCCCTTTCTCAATCGGCTCTATATATTCTTTAATTCTTCCCGGATATGGGATAAAAATGCCATATTATTGGAAGCACGGTTATGCTGTACCTGAATCATGCGGTGCATCTCTTCCACACAAGTGTCTATCTTATCGTTAATGAGGATATAATCATAGCCCTCCATGCCTTCTGCTTCCTCAGCCGCCCGGCGGAGTCTGGCATTGATCACATCCATTTTTTCCGTACCGCGGCCGATGAGACGGCGTTTTAATTCCTCTGCGTTGGGTGGCATGACAAAAATCAAAATCGCGGCTGGAAAATGTTTCTTTACCTTTAGCGCCCCCTGAATTTCAATTTCCAGGATTACATCCTTCCCCATTTTCATCTGGTTTAAAACGTATTCCTTGGGTGTACCATAGTAATGGTTAACGTACTGGGCATATTCGATCAATTCTTCCTTTTGTATCATATCCTTAAAACGTTCTTCTGTCACAAAGAAATATTCCCTGCCGTCTGCTTCTCCCTCTCTGGGATTTCTGGTGGTAGCGGATATGGACAACGCATAATTATCATACCGTTTCAGAAGTTCTTTCATCAAGGTACCCTTGCCTGCCCCTGAAAATCCGGATACGACTACCAATATGCCATTCTCATTCATGTTATTCGTTACACTCCTACTCAATATTCTGGATCTGTTCCCTAACCTTTTCAATCTCGGTCTTCAGAGCGATGGCCTTATCGGAAACTTCCAGGTCATTGGCTTTGGATAGTATGGTATTTGCCTCCCGGTTCATCTCCTGAGCGATGAAATCCAGTTTTCTTCCCACACTTCCGCCTGCATTAAGCTCTGCACAAGTATTTTCAATGTGGCTTCTGAGCCGTACGGTTTCTTCATCCACACAGATTTTATCGGCAAATATCGTAACTTCCGCTGCAATTCTTCCCTCATCAACGGAAGCGCTTGCCAGCAATTCCTTCACCTTGTCCTCAAGTTTTGCCCTGTATTCTAATAGAATGCTGGGGGACCGTTCTTCAATGAATTCCACGAGCTCAGTCATAAACTTAAGCTTTCCAAGGAGATCGTTCTTAAGGTTTTCTCCTTCTGTCACTCTGGTTTCCACAAAACGTTTTGCAGCTTCCTCTATGGTTTCTGAAAGAAGCTTCCACATCTGATTCTCATCCTCCGGCACCTCTTCCATGATAAGGACTTCCGGGCACCTGGCCAGGGTCGATACCTTGATGTCGTTCTGAATTCCGAATTGTGCCTCCATCTTTGCGAAATAATCCATATATTCAGCAGCCAGCGCATTGTTATACTTCAAGCACAGCTTATTCTCTGTGTAATCCTCATAGGTGATAAATACATCAACCTTTCCGCGCTGGATATAATTCTTTAATAGATTCCTGATCCCTGCTTCAAAGAAATTAAACTTTTTCGGCATCTTTATGCTTAAATCCAGATATCTGTGATTTACAGCTTTCATTTCTACGGAAATCTTATATTCATCCGTGACAGTTTCGCATCTGCCAAAACCTGTCATGCTCTTGATCATTCCATATGCCTCTCTTTCGCCATAGATATCATCCATTATAATTCATAATAAAATACAAGTCAATTGGTTTTAAATTTTACAGAAGGTTGATTCTGTGCTATACTCTCCTTATTATATAGACCATTTACCGGAGGAACAGACGATGGCATTAGACGGAATTGTTATGGCAAATCTCGCAGCAGAGATGAAAGACCGGCTGGAAGGCGGAAAAATTGCAAAAATTGCCCAGCCGGAAAAGGATGAACTGCTGTTTACTATTAAAAACCAGAAAAACACATGGAGACTCCTGATTTCGGCCAGTGCCAGTCTCCCTCTGATCTATTTTACAGAGGCAAACAAGCAGAGCCCTATGACCGCCCCAAATTTTTGTATGCTTTTAAGAAAGCACATCGGAAACGGGAGAATCATACGGGTGAGCCAGCCGGGACTGGAACGGATCTTATGTATGGAAGTGGAGCACTTTGATGAATTGGGTGATAAAAGAACCAAAAAACTGATCATTGAAATTATGGGGAAGCACAGCAACATCATCTTTTGCAATGAAGAGGATTTGATTTTAGACAGCATAAAGCACATCTCCGCCCAGGTCAGTTCCGTACGAGAGGTTTTGCCGGGAAGAACCTATTTCATCCCACAGACCATGGAGAAAAAAGATCCTCTGACCATCACTGAAGAAGATTTCATCGATGTAATCGGCCAGACAGCCGCACCAATACAAAAAGCGCTGTATATGAAACTGACCGGCCTAAGCCCTATTATGGGCCATGAGCTTTGCAATCTGGCCTCCATTGACGGGGACCGCTCTGCCAATGGAATGACGGAGCTGGAACTGATCCATCTGTATCACATGTTTTCCTTTATCATGGATGATGTAAAACATGGACATTTCACTCCAAACATTATATATAAAAAGGAAGAACCTGTGGAATTCTCCGCCCTTCCCTTAACATGTTATCAGGGGGAAGGCTATGTTTCCCAATGCTTTGATTCCATCAGCACGCTATTGGAAAACTATTATGCCTCAAAAAATACCATCACCAGAATCCGGCAAAAATCCGTAGACTTACGAAAAATCGTTCAGACCGCTTTGGAACGAAATTATAAAAAATATGACCTTCAGGCCAAGCAGCTGAAGGATACGGACAAACGGGACAAGTATAAGATCTACGGAGAGCTTATCAATACCTATGGATATGAATTAACCGGAGGTGAAAAGCAGCTGGTCTGCCTTAATTATTACACCAACGAGGAAATTACCATTCCTATGGATGATCAGTTATCTGCAAAGGAAAATGCCCAGAAATATTTCG
>DEYX01000321.1 GCA_002365025.1 Hungatella sp. UBA3147
CAGAATGACACACAGTGTTGGTGTTTTCGACGCTTACGCCCCGGAAATGCGGGCGTGCCGCTCCAGCCACATCATCACAGGCCTTCCCGATGCCTATGGCCGCGGCCGCATCATCGGGGATTACCGCCGGGTTGCCCTTTACGGTATTGACCGCCTGATTGCAGATAAGGAAGAGCAGAAGGATACAACACGTACCACCATGTACTCTGACGTGATCCGGGAAAGAGAAGAGCTTTCTGAGCAGATCCGGGCCCTTAAGGAATTAAAGGAGCTGGGAAGCATCTATGGCTTTGATCTTTCAAAACCGGCCGCCAACGTAGAAGAGGCGATCCAGTGGCTGTACTTTGCCTACCTTGCCGCTGTCAAGGAACAAAACGGAGCAGCCATGTCCTTAGGCCGCACCTCAACCTTTATTGATGTTTATGCACAGAGAGATTTAGAAGAAGGAACCTTTACCGAGGAGCAGATCCAGGAGTTTGTGGATCATTTCATCATGAAGCTTCGTCTGGTAAAATTCGCCCGTACTCCGGAATACAATGAGCTGTTCTCCGGCGATCCTACCTGGGTAACAGAATCCATCGGAGGAGTCGGCATCGACGGACGCCATCTGGTGACCAAGACTTCCTTCCGTTACCTCCACACCCTTACGAATCTGGGAACAGCTCCTGAGCCAAACTTAACCGTGCTCTGGTCTACAAAGCTTCCGGAAAACTTTAAGCGCTTCTGCGCCAGAACCTCCATTGAATCCTCTTCCATTCAGTATGAGAACGATGACCTGATGAGAGTGACACATGGAGATGATTATGCCATTGCCTGCTGCGTATCTTCCATGAGGGTTGGTAAGGAAATGCAGAACTTCGGCGCAAGGGCCAATCTTGCAAAATGCCTGTTATATGCAATTAACGGCGGCATTGATGAAGTCACCAAGAAACAAGTCGGTCCCAAATACCGCCCCATTACTTCCGAGTACCTGGATTATGAAGAGGTTATGGCTGCCTATAAGGATATGATGAACTGGCTTGCAAGGGTTTATGTAAATACCTTGAACGTTATCCACTATATGCATGACAAATACAGCTATGAGCGTATACAGATGGCTCTTCACGATAAAAAGGTAACCCGTTGGTTCGCAACCGGTATTGCCGGACTTTCCGTAGTGGCTGACTCCTTATCTGCCATCAAATATGCCAAGGTTAAGACCGTACGGGATGAAAACGGAATCGTAACCGATTATATCGTAGAAGGAGACTTCCCTAAATACGGCAATAACGATGACCGTGTTGACATGATCGCAAACGAACTGGTTCACACCTTTATGAACTATGTAAAAGGAAACCATACTTACCGTGGCGGTATTCCAACCACCTCGATCTTGACAATTACTTCCAACGTAGTATATGGTAAGAATACAGGAGCAACTCCTGACGGACGTAAGAAGGGTGAAGCCTTTGCACCTGGCGCAAACCCAATGCACCTTAGAGATACTCACGGTGCTGTCGCTTCCCTGGCATCGGTTGCAAAGCTTCCGTTCAGAGATGCCCAGGATGGGATCTCCAATACATTCTCTATCGTACCGGGAGCCCTTGGTAAAGAAGATCAGATCTTCACAGGAGATTTAGAGGTGGATTTAGAGCTGGCTCTTAGCGAAGACCAGAAATAAGGAGTGGTTATTATGGCAGATCCAAAGGAGAAACAGATTGACGATATCGTCTCCATGCTTGACCAGTTCATGGCTGGAAACGGCGGACATATGAACATCCGCGTATCAGAAAACGGTACTGTAAGTACCGATGAAACAATGGCTAAATCAGTTACTACCACAAACTCCACGGATTGTGCAGACGGAAATTCCGCCTGCAGAGTGCCCACTTTATTCCAGGCCTTGGATACAGAAGATGAAGACCCGGAAAGCAACCGGCTGTTTATGGAAGACACTTATTAAATACTATAGGAGGATTATAAAATGGCAAATATCAGTGAATCTCAAATCAATAACCTTGTTAATTTATTAGATGGCTATGTAGAAGAAGGCGGACATCACTTAAATGTTAATGTCTTCACCCGTGATACCTTATTAGATGCTCAGAAGCATCCGGAAAGTTATCCCCAGCTTACCGTACGCGTATCCGGTTATGCGGTGAATTTTATCAAGCTGACAAAGGAACAACAGGATGAAGTAATCTCCCGTACGTTCCACAACAATATGTAATAAGCAAAGAAGGCGATCTGTATGACAGGATATATCCATTCCATTGAAAGCTTCGGTACCGTTGACGGACCGGGTGTGCGTATGGTGATTTTTTTACAAGGCTGTCCCATGCGCTGCCAATATTGCCATAATCCGGACACCTGGAAGATGGCGGGCGGCACGCCAATGACGGTTGAAGAACTATTAAAGCAGTATGAGTCGTCCCGGATTTTTACCGGGGCGGAGGCATCACGGCCACCGGCGGAGAGCCTCTTATGCAGCTGGATTTTGTGACTGAGCTTTTTGAAGCCGCAGGAAAGAAGAACATCCATACCTGCCTGGATACTTCAGGCGTCACATTTCACAGGAATGACCCGGATTACAGGAAGAAAATAGACCGGCTTCTGGACTCTACCGATCTTGTCATGCTGGACATCAAGCACATTGTTGATACTAAGCACAAAACACTTACAGGTCATTCCAATGAAAACATTCTGGATTTTGCCCGGTATTTAAGCGACCGGGATATCCCGGTGTGGATCCGTCATGTGACAGTGCCGCAGATCACGGATGAGACCCCTGATCTGTACAGGCTGGGGCGTTTTATCGGCGGGCTTAAGAATGTGAAGGCCCTTGATGTCCTGCCTTATCACGACATGGGAAAGGTAAAATACGAAAGCATGGGTATGGAATATCCCTTAAAGGATATTCCCCCCATGTCAAAGGATGGTGCCGTTGCCGCCAAGAAGATAATCTTAAGCGGAATCAGGGATGTCCGCACAGGAATCCCTGATCGGTATTGCTCCCAAAATTAAACAATAATTGTACCATTTACTACTTGAATATTTCTGATTTATAGTATAAAATATAGAAAAATCTATATAATATAAGGAGGTAATTTATCATGGCACGAGTTATTAGTGACGCTTGCGTTAGCTGCGGAAGCTGTGAAGGCGAATGCCCAGTAAGCGCTATCAGCCAGGGTGATTCTCAGTTTGTTATTGATGCTGATGCATGTATCGATTGTGGCGCTTGTGAGGGCGTATGTCCAACAGGAGCTATTTCTGAAGCATAATTATGATACATAAATGCCTCTTCCTTTCGGAAGAGGCATTTTGTTATATCAACACGTTCTTTATATCTGCATACAAATGAATTAACCGGATAATGGAAAGGACATTTCTAATATGAGAAAGCCACTGATCGGCCTGACCCCCGCCCACGATATTGAAAGCGGTGATGTTAAGGCACGTCCTACTTATATGCGGGCATTAAAAGCTGCGGGAGCGATCCCAGTCGTGATGCCCTTAGATGCCTCAGAAGAAGAT
Organism: Hungatella sp. UBA3147; assembly: GCA_002365025.1. Taxonomy (GTDB): domain Bacteria; phylum Bacillota; class Clostridia; order Lachnospirales; family Lachnospiraceae; genus Lacrimispora. The sequence goes on from DEYX01000321.1 coordinate 3,517, forward strand.
TTAAAGCAGCTGTCAAAGGATATGGACGGATTTCTGTTCACAGGCGGTCCTGATGTGCACCCCTTCCTTTTTGGGGAAGAAACACAGGCTCAATGCGGCAATGTGTCCGCAGCCAGGGACCAGATGGAGATTTCCCTGCTTCCTATGATTATGGAGCTTCGGAAACCGGTTCTTGGGATCTGCCGGGGAATCCAGGTTCTAAACATCGCTCTTGGAGGAAACATCTGGCAGGATATCCCCTCCCAGGTTACACGTGATTTTCCTCTGGCCCATTCCCAGCCATTTAGTTATGATATGCCGTGCCATACGGTTGCTTTAACCGAGGGCAGCCTCCTTGCCCGGATATCAGAAAATTCTTCGATAAAGGTCAACAGCATGCACCATCAGGCCGTCAGGGATCTTGCTCCCGGACTTATAGCTTCCGCCTACTCTCCAGACCATTTGATCGAGGCACTGGAAATGACAGACTATCCCTATTTTATCGGGGTTCAATGGCATCCGGAATATTTGTGGGAAAAGAATGGAGAGGCATTCCGACTGTTTCAGACTTTTGTAAATGCTTGTAAAGAATAAAATCCTATATGCATAAAAAATCCGCAGTTTCCACTTTCACCGGCAGCTGCGGATTTCCTTGCCAGAGCCTGTTTGATGGCTCTATTTCTCTGAAAGTAGTGTGGTTTTATAACTTTTTTCCATTTCGCCCGAACTTCTTTTTTCGATTAAAAAATGGAATCTTGGAAGCAGCAGCTTCTGCACGCCCTTTGTTGTCCTTTTGATACGAACGCATAAGCTCGTCCAGCTGTTTGAACCGCTCCTCTTCCTTTTCTTCTTTTAAATTCAACAAATATTCCATTTCCTTAATAACCTTATCATTGACCAGGCAGCTGACATCCTGGCTTAACTGCTCATTATTTACCTCTAAAGCCCGTCCAATGATATGGTTCATGATCTCCTGAAACTGCTCCATTTTCTCCTGGGCAATGGAAATCTGCGCCGTGTTATGTACATCCAGGCCTGTCCCATCCTCAGTGCCAGATATTGCACTCTCTTTTAATTCCTGAGCTACCTGTCCTTCCAGTAACTCATCTGGTATGACGGGGTCTCTGCCCTCCTCAATAACCTTGTCAAGCGCTGTCTTAATGGCCTTTAACTGATACCCCTTGTCCTTTAAGTCCTTGATCTGCTTGAATAAACGGATGTGTGCTTCAGTGTAATACCGGTGCCCCATCTCATTTCTGGGAATCTTTAACTCCAGCTCGTCCTCCCAGTATCTAAGGACATGAGACTCCACATCGACCTTCTTCGATGCATCCGATATTAAGTAATGTATCTCAGCCATAGCTATATCCTCTCCTTTGGTTCGTTAAGTTTTCATAACCTTACTATTTATATCATATGCGGACTTCGGATGGATTATGAATGGGAATTGGAAGTTTTTTGAGGGATTCGAGAAAATTTTTAGAAGAGGAGGGGGAAATGGGTGAGGGGAAAAGAGAAATGGCGGGGGTGCAGGAGCCATCTGGGGGAAAGGGGGGGAATTTAGCGGGGCCGCAGGAGCCATCTGAGAGAAGGGACTCGAGGTTCGAATCCCTTCTCTCAGATGGGGGCGTTCGCCCCATAGAAAAAGAGAGTCCTCTGG
>DEYX01000375.1 GCA_002365025.1 Hungatella sp. UBA3147
GGGGCCAATTCCAATACTGCGACCACCTTATTGCAGGGATTATTGTTCCGCAAAGACTTAAGTAATCTGTATCATTCCATAGAAACCGGAGAAGAACAGGATTACTATGATTCTCTGCGAAGATGGATCGAACCGCTTGGTGAAATACAGGACAAAAATAATATGATCGCATTAGAGGCATATCAGACGATTATAACATTCTTCCTTTCCTGTGTAAATCGTTTCCAGCTGGCGGCTCGGTTTTCAGATTCCCTTAATTTAAACTGGCTGTATAGCAGCGAAAGTTATGCTACCTGGAAGGAGGCGGCAGAGCATCTTTTTGAATTATCTCATATGATTTTTAGCGTACAAAAAGAGGAGCAGAGCAAAAGGACAAATGATACCATTAATTTTGTGCGACGGCATATTGAAAATCATTTGTCTGAAGATTTATCCCTGACCAGTTTGTCTGAAAAGACTTATTTAAATCCATCCTATCTTTCACGGCTTTATCATCAGACGACCGGACATAAGCTTTCAACTTTTATTGAAAATTCACGAATAAAAAAAGCAAAAGAATTACTTGAAAATCCTTATGAAAAGATATATGAAATTGCAAAGAAGGTTGGATACGACACAGCAGCCTCTTTTACACGTTTTTTTAAAAAAGCAGAGGGAATCTCGCCTCAGGAATACCGGGATTCATGTATCACAACGAAAAGGCTTAAAAACTAAAGATATGTTATAGATGTAAAAATATGTAAAGGCATTCGTTTATTATGGTAAATAGGTGTTAAGTAAATCAAAAGATGGTCGTGGAAAATGTCCAAACAAATGTCTATAATAGGGAAAGGAGTTGGTTATAAAGTATAAAACAAGGAGGGCTATATGAGAAAACGTATTATTAGCACAGGAATATCTGCTGTATTGATTGGGGGGTTACTGCTTACTGCCTGCGGAGGCAACCGTTCGGAGGTTTCATCATCTTCTATAAGCGGATCAAAGGAAACAGGCTCTGCTGTTGAAGCAAACAGTTCCGTTTCGGCAGAAGAAGGGGATCCGTTTGGAAAATATGATCCATCTATTAAAATGACGTTTGCCCGTACGGTAGATAATGATCTCAATGATAACATACTGCCGAAAACTCCAGGGGAAACAATTGAAAGCAACAGATGGTTGGATTTGTATTCAAAGGACTTAGGTATTGACATCAGCTATGCCTGGACTGTAAGAGGTGGTCTCAATGATGACGCTTATACACAGAAGTTAAATGTTACGATTGCATCCGGAGACTTACCAGATGTACTGATTGTAAACCGGACACAGTTGAAACAATTGGCAGAATCAGATATGATCGTAGACATGACAGAGTATTATGACAAGTATGCCAGCGAACTGACAAGGGAAGTTTATAATTCAGAAGGTCCTGGAATCCTGGAGTCTGCTACGTTTAATGGCCGTTTAATGGCTGTGCCTTATGCAGATGCATCAGTGGAAAGTACACAATATCTATGGCTTCGTCAGGATTGGCTGGATAAGCTTAATCTGGAACCACCCAAGACGATGCAGGATTTATTGAAAATTGCAAAAGCGTTCAAAACCCTTGACCCTGATGGGAATGGCAAAGATGATACCTATGCAATGGCTATTACAAAAAATTTGTACAGCGGTGCCATGGGTACAGAGGGTTTTTTTGCGGGATATCATTCTTATCCGAATATGTGGGTGAAAACGGATGAAGGAACTTTAGCCTGGGGAAGCGTGCTTCCGGAAACAAAGGATGCATTACAGGCTTTGGCAGATATGTATGCGGCCGGAGAAATTGATCCGGAATTTGGAATCAAAGACGGCGCCAAAGTTGCAGAGATGATAGCGGCAGGAAAAATAGGTATTGATTTTGGTGAGCAGTGGAATCCAATGTATCCGCTTATCAGCAGCTATCAAAATGACCCGGAAGCGGACTGGGTTGGCTATCCGATCGTATCAATTGATGATACATTACCTAAAGTTCCGCAGAAGTTCCGTACTCAATGGTATTATGCTGTTCGCAAAGATTATGCGAACCCAGAAGCCGTAGTTAAATTGATTAATCTGCACCTTGAGAAAAACTGGGGTGAGAACAATGAATTTGATTACTATTATATGCCGGTTGAAAATGAAGCAGCAGGTGTATGGAAGTTCTCACCGGTTGCACCGGCTCCGACCAATAAGAACCTTGAGGCATTTAATGAGATTCAAAAAGCACGCAAGCTGGGAGATATGAGTATCCTGAAAGGTGAACCGGCTGTAATTCAGAAAAACCTGGAAGCTTTTTATGCCGGTGATACCACTCAGTGGGGCTGGGAGAAAATATATGGACCTACAGGTGTCTTTAATGCGCTGAATGGATATATTGAAAATGGCCAGGTGATGAGAGAGGAGTTTGTAGGTGCACCTACGCCGACTATGGTAGATAAACAATCCTCTTTGCGTACCATGGAATTGGAGATGTTTGCCCGGATTATCATGGGTGATGTTTCCATAGATGAGTTTGATAAGTTCGTTGAAAACTGGAATGCTCTTGGCGGGGCTCAGATGACAAAGGAAGTTAACGAATGGTATCAGTCCGTTAAAAAATAAAAAATAAATTACGGGAGGAGAGGTTTAACAAAAAACTTTTCCTCCCGTTTTTATTCAAACAGGAAGAGAGGATGATATTTATGAAACATGGACGAATGCGGGAACTGCCATTGCATCTGATGATTTTACCCAGTGTAATTTTGCTCATTTGTTTCAGCTATTTACCGATGGGAGGAATTATTATTGCGTTCCAGAAGTTTGTGCCTGCCAAAGGGCTGTTTGGTAACCAGAAATGGATTGGATTTGACAATTTTATATATCTGTTCCGATTACCAAATTTCATGAGCGTACTTTGGAATACTCTTTTTATAGCCGTTATGAAGATTATTTTCGGACTTTTGATTCCGATTGTAGTTGCGATTCTGATTAATGAGGTGAAAAATAATACATTGAAACGGGGCATTCAGACGGCAATTTACTTGCCCCACTTCTTATCATGGGTAGTATTAGGCGGTATATTTATAGACATACTTGCTCCCGGGGGCGGTCTGATTAATCAGATGATAAAAGCTTTCGGTGGTCATCCCATATTCTTTTTGGGTGATAATAAATGGTTTCCATTTACTTTGATAGTAACTGAGACATGGAAGTCATTTGGATATGGAACGATCGTTTATTTGGCAGCAATAACGGGTATTGATTTAAGCCTGTATGAAGCAGCACAGGTTGACGGAGCAAATCGTTGGAAGCAAATTTGGCATATTACCCTTCCGGGTATGCGAATGGTTATAGTTCTATTAATGGTGTTAAGCCTTGGAAATGTATTGAATGCCGGATTTGACCAGGTTTTCAATATGTATAGTCCGCCGGTGTATGCAAGCGGAGATATTATTGACACATTTGTTTACCGGATTGGTATGTTGGAG
>DEYX01000271.1 GCA_002365025.1 Hungatella sp. UBA3147
TAACCGGGCAAAGCGGCGTACCGTATCATCGGAATAGGAAATTCCCTGAGGATTGGAATACTTCGGAACACACCAGATCCCTTTAATGGAGTCATCGTTTGCCACCAGCTCTTCCACCATATCCATATCCGGACCGGTTGGGGTCATGGGAACATTTACCATCTCGATCCCAAAGTATTCGGTTATGGAGAAATGTCTGTCGTATCCAGGAACAGGGCATAAGAATTTCACTTTATCCAGCTTACTCCAGGGAGTACTTCCCATAACGCCGTGAGTCATGGAGCGTGAAACCGTATCATACATGACATTTAAGCTGGAATTTCCGTAAATAATGATATGATCAGGCGCAACCTCCATCATATCGGCAAGAAGCTCCTTTGCCTCCTTGATTCCGTCAAGCACCCCATAGTTGCGGCAGTCAGTACCGTCATCACAGGTTAAATCATCGTTGCTGCTCAATACATCCATCATTCCCATGGATATATCCAGCTGTTCTGTGCTGGGCTTTCCTCTGGACATATCAAGCCTTAAGTCCTTGCCCTGAAACTCCTTATACTGCACGTGAAGCTGTTTTCTCAGTTCCTGTAACTCTTCCTTTGTCATCTCAACATATGGCTTCATAGATTTCTTTTTCCTCCTCATATAGACTCCTTTAACCTAATAGTTCCTTAAGAATCCTGTTGACCGCTCCCGGATCGGCTTTTCCCTTCATGGACCGCATGGTCTGGCCTACTAAAAATCCAAAAGCTTTCTCTTTCCCACTATGATAATCCTCCACGGACTGTGGATTAGCGGAAATGATTCCCTCAATAACCCTGTGCAGCTCCTCTTTGTCATTTACAACCCTTAATCCTTTTTCTTCCACATACTGTTCCGGATCAATGTTTTCTGCGAAGATCTTTTCAAAGACTTCCTTGCCCACGGTACGGTTAATGGTACCATTATCTACTAAAAGAATTAATTTTGCAAGGTTTTCCGCGGAAAATGTCATTTTTTCAGGATCCGTGTCACGCTCTTTTAATAGCCGCATGGCTTCTACCATCAACCAGTTTGCAGCCTCTTTCGGCTTACCGCAGATTGCGGTGACCGCTTCAAAAATATCTGCCATATGCTTAGAGCCGGTGATGATATCCGCATCATATTCAGATAGCTTGAACTCCTCCTGATAGCGGGCCATCTTCTCCGTCCGAAGCTCCGGCTGTCTGGCCCTTATGCTCCTGATCCATTCATCACTTATGACCACTGGAGGCAGATCCGGGTCCGGGAAATAACGGTAATCTCTGGCATCCTCTTTGGAGCGCATGGCATAGGAGGATTCCTTGTTGTCATCCCACCGCCTTGTTTCCTGAACCACCGGTTTCCCTTCTTCAAGCAATTCGATCTGGCGTTTCCGCTCTCCTTCAATGGCACGGGCAATGGCCTTAAAGGAGTTTAAATTTTTCATCTCCGTTCTGGTTCCAAGTTCTGAGGTACCGGCCTCGCGGACAGATAAATTCACATCGGCTCTCATGGAGCCTTCCTGAAGCTTACAGTCGGAGGCACCCAGATACTGAATGATGAGTCTCAGCTTTTCCAGGTAGGCGATCACCTCATCCCCGCTTCTCATATCAGGTTCTGAAACGATTTCAATGAGAGGGACCCCGCTGCGGTTAAAATCCACCAGGGAACAATCCTCCCATTCGTCATGGATAAGCTTTCCCGCATCTTCTTCCATATGGATCTCATGGATACCGATTTTTTTCTTTCCTGCCGGTGTGTCAATCTCTACGCAGCCATCGTGGCAGATGGGGAGATAAAGCTGGGATATCTGATAGTTCTGCGGATTATCGGGATAAAAGTAATTCTTCCGGTCAAACTTGCAGTACTGGTTGATCTGACAGTTTACCGCAAGGCCTACTGCAAGGGCATATTCCACTACCTGCTTATTAAGGACCGGAAGGGAACCTGGCATACCAGTGCATACCGGGCAGGTGTGGGTATTGGGTGCTCCGCCGAATTCCGTAGAGCAGGCGCAAAAGATTTTCGTGTTTGTGGCAAGTTCCACATGGACTTCCAGTCCTATAACTGTCTCATACTGTTTGCTCATTTACCTCTCCTCCCTTCCCGCGGATCTTCATCTGCTGCCATAGGAGCCATCTCATAGCTTCTGCTCTGCTCAAAAGCAAAGCCTGCCCGGATGATGTTCTTTTCCTTAAAACAGTCCCCAATAAACTGAACTCCAATGGGCAGTCCTTTAGAATCCTTGCCACAGGGAACCGTAAGACCTGGAAGTCCGGCTAGGTTTACGGAAATGGTATAGATATCACCCAGATACATCTTTAAGGGGTCGCTTAAGCTCTCTCCAAGCTTTGGTGCCGTGGACGGGGAAGCAGGCCCTAAAATCACATCATATTTTGAAAATGCCTCGTCAAATGCTTTCTTGATCAAAGCCTTTGTTTTTAATGCCTTCAGATAATAGGCATCATAATAACCGGAGCTTAATACAAAGGAACCAAGCATGATGCGTCGTTTTACCTCCGGGCCAAAGCCCTGGGAACGGCTCATTTTATACATGCCGTGAAGTCCGTTATATTCTTTTGCACGATAGCCATATTTCACACCGTCAAACCTGGATAAGTTGGAGCTGGCCTCTGCAGAAGCGATCACATAGTATGCCGGAATCGCATATTCCACCATACCCAGATCAAAAGTCTCCAGAATAGCTCCTTTTTCCTCCAGAACCCTTGCGGCTTTTAAAACCGCCTCCTTTACCTCTGGATCAAGGCCTTCCCCCAGATAATCCGCTGGTATGCCGATCCGCATTCCCTTCACATCATCTCTTAGAGCCTCAGTAAAGTCACAGTCTTCCCGCTCTACGGATGTGCTGTCCTTCTCATCATGGGAAGCCAGAACCTCAAGAACCGCGGCACAGTCCGTCACGTCCTTTGCAACAGGGCCGATCTGGTCCAAGGAAGACCCATAGGCAATCAGCCCGTACCTGGAAATGGTTCCGTAAGTTGGCTTTAACCCGGTAACTCCGCAGAAAGAAGCCGGCTGTCTTATGGAACCGCCTGTATCCGAGCCTAAGGCATAAAAGCATTCCGCCGCCGCTACTGCTGCACAGGAACCGCCGGAGGAACCGCCGGGAACGTGGTCCGGGTTCCATGGGTTTCTTGTAACTCCGTATGCCGAAGTTTCCGTGGTGCTTCCCATAGCAAACTCATCCATATTGGTTTTTCCAAGAATCACTGCTCCGGCTTTTTTTAAATTCTCCACTGCTGTGGCCGTATAAGCAGGAACGAAGTCCCAAAGGATTTTGGAGCTGCAGGTGGTCTTCATTCCATCGATGCAGATGTTATCCTTTACCGCTACCGGTACACCTGCAAGAGGACCGGTCAGTTCACCGGCTGCGATCTGCTTCTGAACCTCCTCCGCCTGTTTCAGTGCACTTTCTTCCTCTATTGTCACAAAGCTGTTAAGCACTGGTTCCATGGCCTTTATCTGACCCAGGACTGCTTTTACTGCTTCTACGGAAGTAACCTCTCCGTCTTTTATTTTTTTCCCCAACTGTACCGCCGTGAGGGATAATATTTCTTTCGCTGTCATACGAGTCTCCCCCCTATTCCACTGTTTTTGGCACCTTAAAGGCTCCATCTTTACTTTCCGGAGCATTTTTTAAGATGTTTTCTCTGTCGTCACCGTTTTCCACCACATCCTCACGGAAAACGTTGTGTACCGGGAATACATGGGACATGGGTTCCACGCCGTCGGTATTCAGTTCGTTTAATTTATCAATATAATCCAGCATACGGCCCATATCATTCTTTGCCGCTTTCCTTTCTGTCTGGTCAAGTTCAAGCTGTGCCAGGATTCCTACATATTCGATTGTAGCATCATCGATCATGTGTGCCATCTTTTTCTTCCTCCTTTCATATTTCCAGCCCATGTTTTCTGGGCAGGACCCACCCATTTTACCGGGCGTAAAGGTATACCTGCAGGGTGATTCCTCTTTATTATGGTTCCAGTCTCGTTACATCTCTTGGAAAAAGGGTGGTCTCCCTAATATTTCCTTCATCAAGAAGACGCATGGTAAGGCGCTCCAGACCGATTCCAAGACCTCCGTGAGGCGGCATACCATATTGGAATATCATTAAATAGGAAGAAATATCCTCCGGATTCATGCCTCTGGCCTCCATTTTCTTGAGGATCGCTGCATAATCATGGATTCTCTGGCCACCGGTAGTCACTTCCAGTCCCTTAAATAACAAATCAAAGCTTAAGGTAAACTTAGGGTCTGCCGGATCGTCCATGGCATAGAATGGACGCTTCTTTGACGGATAATGGGTAACAAATACAAAATCACTGCCATACTCTTCCTTAAAGTACCGGCCGATAAGCACTTCCTCCTCCGGTTCCAGATCATAGGGGTTTCTGATCTTGCGGTTGTATTTCCCCGAAACCAGTTCCTTTGCTTCTGCAAAACGAACGGTTGGGATACCAGTCACATCGGGGAGTGTGACCTTAAGCATCTTAAGCTCTGCTTCATACTCCTCGCAAAGAAGTAAAAAGGTATACTGGAGCATGGCTGTCTCCATTTCCATGATCTCCTCATAGCTGTCAATGTATCCCATTTCAAAGTCCATACTGGTATATTCATTTAAATGTCTTGTTGTATTATGCTTTTCCGCACGGAAGACGGGAGCGACCTCAAATACCCGGTCGTATACGCCTACCATGGTCTGCTTATAAAACTGGGGACTTTGACCCAGTTCTGCTTTTTTATTAAAATAATCCAGTTTAAATACGTTGGAGCCGCCTTCTGCTCCGCGGGCTACGATCTTTGGTGTACGGATCTCCGTAAAACCCTGGCTGTGAAGGAAGTCCCTGAAGCCTCTTACAATGCCTTCCTGGATACGGAACTTTGCCCTCTCCATGGGATTGCGAAGGGTAATTGGGCGCAGCGTCAGCTTTGTCTCAAGGGAAGTGTTTAATTTCCACTTGCTGATTGCCACAGGAAGGGCCTCTGCCGGCTGGGACAAACGTTCAATCTCCAAAAGGCGGATTTCAAATCCATGGGGAGCCCTCTCTTCCTTTGATACGATTCCAGTGACCCGGACCGCTGACTCTTCTTTTAAAAGACTTAAGTCAAAATCCGTTTTCCCTTCCTCGTACACACACTGTACCAGTCCTTCTGCTTTCCGAAGGATCACAAAAGCAACCTCTCCCATATCCCTTATGGTATGGACGCTTCCCTCCATTCTTACGGTCCGGCCTTCATAACCGCCGGATTTGATGCGGTCCACAGGGACCGTCTCCTTTTCTTTAACACCACTGATAAATTCCATATCTGCATTCTCCTTACCTGAATGTAATTGTTTTGATTCCGGTAAAGGGTATTTGATCGTTTAGCCGTGCTAAGCATAAAAATATCCCGCCCCGGAATACAGTTACATATTCCGGGACGGGATTTATATGGCTATAAGTTCCCGCGGTACCACCCGCATTGAGACAGCTGCTTCTTCCTCCGGCCGCAGATATGACAGCCGGATAAGCAAATGTCCCCACTCAAACATTTAACGCATGTGTACGGATACGCCTACTCATGTCACAATCAATCACTTTTAAGAATTGACTGCCGCTTCGGCATATCGGCTCCGGAGTGTTCCCTTAGCCAAGTCCCACGTGACGGCGCTCTCAGTCGGTGACGCCCTCTTCCTGTTGAGGTCCATAGGCCAGAGTCTCCTTCTCTGCCTTTTTCAATATAACGGAAGTTCGGTCCGCCTTTGGCTCGCCGAATGTATTTAAACTCCTGTTGATTCATGATTCCCTGCACAGGCCTGTTTTATAACAGTTCATCACTTCACTACAATGAATTTCACTTATAATATCATAATCCATTTTAACCTGCAATATTTATTTTTCACAAATTATCCCCAGCATTGGGAAAAAGAACCTAATAAATCATACAATATTGACTTTTCCTGTCGTAACAGTTACAATTATGAACACGCTTACTAATGAATCAGGAGGGCTTTTTTTTATGTCTGGAACAATGGATGCTATAAGACCTGAAGAAAATAAGATGGGAACCATGCCGGTGAACAAGCTTTTACTGACCATGTCTCTTCCCATGGTTATTTCCATGCTGATACAGGCACTTTATAACGTAGTTGACAGTATTTTTGTGGCACAGATCAGCGAAACAGCTCTTACCGCTGTCTCCCTGGCATTTCCCATTCAAAATTTAATCATCGCCATCGCCGTAGGAACCGGTGTGGGAGTCAATGCTCTCCTTTCCCGCTCCCTGGGAGAAAAGAATCCGGAAAAGGCAAATCTGGCCGCAGTCAATGGAATATTTGTTTTTATTCTCAGCTATCTTGTCTCCGCCCTGTTTGGAATTTTCTTTTCCCGGTTTTATTTTACGGTGCAGACAGGCAATGAAGAGATCATCAACCAGGGAACCATCTATCTTTCTATCTGCACCATCTTTTCCTTTGGCGTTTATCTGCAAATTGCTTTTGAACGGATCATGCAGTCCACCGGACGCACCATCTATAATATGATCACCCAGGGACTGGGAGCCATCATCAATATCATTCTGGACCCGATCCTCATATTCGGGCTCTTTGGATTTCCACGCCTTGGCATTGCCGGAGCCGCTATTGCAACTATTATCGGCCAGATCATTGCCATGATGCTCCTGCTGTATTTTAATTTAACCAGGAATCCTGATGTAAATTTAAACATGCGGAGTTTTCGCCCCCATAAAGAAACGATCATTGATATTTATAAGGTAGGACTTCCCTCCATTATCATGCAGTCCATCGGTTCTGTCATGACCTTTGGTGTGAATAAAATCCTCCTTTTATTCTCCGAAACCGCTGTCTCCGTATTCGGCATTTTCTTTAAGCTGCAAAGCTTCATCTTTATGCCTGTGTTCGGACTTAATAACGGTATGGTGCCTATTGTCGCTTATAACTGGGGTGCAAAAAACAGGGATCGTATCATGAAAACCATACGCTCAAGCGTCATAGGATCTGTCTCCATTATGTTCCTGGGAGTTATCATCTTCCAGGTGTTCCCGAAGCAGCTTTTACTCCTGTTTGATGCCTCCGAGCACATGATTTCCATTGGGGTCCCCGCTCTTCGCATCATCAGCTTAGGTTTCCTCTTTGCCGGCTACAGCATCATTATCGGTTCTGTTTTCCAGGCTCTTGGAAACGGCATCTACAGCCTGATCGTATCCGTCGCCAGGCAGCTTGTTTGTATTTTGCCAATTGCATATATATTCGCGAAAGTCTTTGGACTTCATGCAATATGGTTTGCCTTCCCTCTGGCTGAAATCATGTCTCTGGTTTTAACCACCATACTGTTTAAACGAATTTATGAAAACTGCATCAAGAAACTATAGGTTTTCCGCGCAACTGAATATGCAAGCATTCTGCTTGCTTCACCAGGAGGCAAACAATGAGTTCCGAATATCTTTTAATAGACGGCTACAACATCATATTTGCCTGGCCTGAGCTAAAGGAACTGGCGGAGACCAATATGGACTCCGCCAGAACGAAACTTCAGGATATTCTATGCAATTACCAGGGTTATAAAAAATGCAATGTCATTCTGGTTTTTGACGGTTACAAGGTCAAGGGAAACCCAGGCACAGTCATAAAATACCACAACATTCATGTGATTTTTACCAAGGAAGCGGAAACCGCAGACCAGTACATCGAAAAGGTCTCCCAACAGATCGGCAGGCAGTTTCAGGTGCGGGTAGCCACCTCGGACAAGCTAGAGCAGATCATCATCCTGGGAACAGGCAGCACCCGCCTCTCCGCCAGGGATTTAAAAAAAGAAATCGAAGAGACGAAAACTGAGATTAAGAAGGAAC
>DEYX01000049.1 GCA_002365025.1 Hungatella sp. UBA3147
AAACACGAGAACCAATGGGACTAACTTCTGCCTGTGTTTCTTTTTCATAAAACTGCTCCTTTCTTCCGGTACGTCAGCACCAGAAAGAACGGAACGCCAATAGCCGATACCAGCGCACCTACCGGCGTGTCAAAGGGAGCGTTAATAGAACGGGCGGCGATATCCGCCAGCACAAGCAGTATTGCCCCCAGCAGGGCGGATACCGGCAAAAGCCTGCGGTAATCCTCACCGGCAAGGAATCGTGCAATGTGCGGTACGATCAGCCCCAGGAATGAGATTCCGCCTACCAAGGATACGCTGGCCCCCGCCAAAATCAACACCACTCCAAAACCGGTCAGACGAACAGTCCATACGTTTACACCGAGTCCCGCTGCACTTTCCTCTCCCAGGGCAAGTACCGATAACCTTCCAGAAAGAAGCTGGCTGATGAGCCCTGCACCCGTGATCCACGGAGCGGTCAGGAGCAGGCTCTGCCATGTAATGCCGGATAAGCTCCCAGCCGTCCAAAATGACAATGATTTTGAAAGTCCGAAGGTGAGGGAAATTCCCTGACTCAATGCAGTTAACAGGGCGGAAACAGCACTTCCGGCCAAGATGAGCCGAATAGATCCGGATTTATGCTTGCCGATTCCTATCCCATATACCAGCAACACGGCTAGTGCCGCTCCTAAAAAGGCGAAAAGCATGGTACCAAGGCTAGACAAGGGCGGCAAAAAGACTGCGGTTAGAGCGACGAAAAATCCGGCCCCCGCATTGACTCCTAAAAGCCCGGCATCTGCCAAAGGATTCCTTGTCACCCCCTGCATCACGCCGCCTGCAAGGGCAAAGGCCGCCCCGGTAAAGCAGGCGGCCAATGCTCTGGGCATACGCATCTCCAGCATAATTCTTCCTATGTCGGAAGATGCTGCAGGATGAAAAAGCGTATCTATTAAAATACTAATATTTCCACCTGCCACACCGACGCTGGCTGAGAATAGGAGAGAGAGCAACAACGTACACCCCATCAAAACAAGAGCGAAAGCAAAGCCTGTTTTGGTCCGAAGCCATCGCACAGGCATAGGCGAAGGGCTTGCCAGTGCTCGGGGATTACTCAACATTGCTGTGGTTGAGGATGGCGTTTGCCAGTTTTTCCATGTACAGCAGTTTGCCGTTTGCCGTATATGCCATATTATATTGCGCCTCATTCTTACCGAAATATACATTTCCAGCCTTTACTGCTTTTAGGTTCTGCCAAACAGGACTGGTTCCGGTATCTCCAATCTGGCCATCATCACTGAAAAAGAAGATGTGATCCGCATCAATTTTTGAAAAGTACTCCGCATCAACTACTTCTCCCCAGACCCCCTCCGGAACTCCCGTGGAAGGTGCCAGCTTCAATTCATCGTATATCAGCTCCCCCGGGCCTCCGGTCCGATAAACATAGTAGGAACCGAAATGCACTGAATTGGCTTCCACAACAGCAAAGGTTTCCTCGCCAACCGTTTCCTTAACCTTTGCAGAAAACTCAGCGGCCTTTGCGTCATAATCAGCAAGCCACTGTGTCACAGCGTCCTCTTTTCCAAACCACTGGCCTAACTGCTGAAAGCGCCCCCGCCAGTTGACATAGCTGATGTCATCGTTAACCATCACCGTAGGGGCGATACCTTTAAGCTGATCATATACCTTGTCATGCCGGATGTTCATAATAATAAGATCCGGTTTTAGCTCAGCAATTTTTTCAAGGTTCAAATCACCCGATGCTGCTGCTCCGGAATAGTTGCCAACGATTTCAATCTTGTTATTGGTGAAATATTCCTGTAGATAGTCCGGAACGGTTATGCCATCATACATACTGGTGTTGGCTGATGCAACAAATGGCATGTCCAAAATGATTAGTTCATCCGCTAAACCGGAAACGTCCACAATGCGCTGCGGATCAGCGGGTATTTCAACTTTACCTTTCATGTCCTCAACCGTTATGGTATCGCCAGTTTGACCTGCTGGTTCTGCAGTCTGTGCGGAAGGTGTTGATTCTGATGTTTGAGAGTGTTCTACCGCTGGCGAGCATGCGGCCAGAGCCGTCACCAGCATAAGACAAATTGGAATCATAAGTCGTTTCTTCACTTTTAACCTCCTCGTATAAATCGAGCATTTTAGTTAGACATGGCTAACTTTGATAAGTATACAAAAAGTCCGGCTTACCTTCTGCCCTTAGACGGAGCTTTTCTGCCCCCTGACGGAATTGTATGGGGCAGTCGTATTCTAACATTACGTACTGGATATTTATTTCAGAAAATAACTTGACTAGTTAGTTAAAACTAACTATAATGTAGTAGATTGATTACATGTTTACTGCCCCCCGGCAGATTTTCTTTGTCCGAAAACGGACATTACAAAGGACTGATAGAATGTCATATTTACCGCTGAAATTTGAATCATCAAACATATTTCCGAAAGAAACAATTGCAATACGTCCAGATGTACATATCATGGTATCCTCTGGTATATTTTCTAATAATACAAAGAGACAATCCGGCACCACGGCCCCTGTGTTTGAACTAAGCTATACTCGAAAAAATTTCATATACGGCGAGGTTAATCGTGTGCCCGTAGAGCTTCGTCCCGGATATTCGTCACTGGGCTTTTTAGGAGAGGCCAGCTCACAATCAGAATACAGCAGTGGCGAAGAAGTTCAGCTATACTCTGTTTGGGTTAGTCCTTACACGTTCGATGGTTTTTGTGAAGCGGTTTGTGGAAAAAGCAATATTGGGTTCCGCTCTTTCCAAAAGGATACGTATTCCTGCTGTGGCTTTAAAAGCGATGCCCGGGAAGAAAGCATTATAAATAAATTGGATATGTGTTTTATAAAAGAAGCGAATCAGATAAACAGACTTCTGTTAGAAAGCTATGTTTTAGAGTTGTTATCCATTAATATAGAAAGGCTGATTTGCATGGAAAGCGGCAGGGAATATGAAAGCCAGCTATCCAGAGCAGATATGGATAGTTTGACTTATGCACGGGAGATTCTTCTGAATCGGCTGGAGTCACCCCCAACATTGTTTGAATTATCCCGGATAATCCATATGAATGATTGTAAGCTAAAACGTTCCTTTAAGCAGTATTTTGGTAAAACCGTTTATGAGTTTATTCGGGAGCAGCGGCTTGAAAAAGCGTTTGCGTTGTTAGAGCAAGGGAAACATAATGTGAGTGAATCGGCCTTTGCTGTGGGGTATACAAACGTAAGCCATTTCTCGGAGGCGTTTCAAAAGAGATTCGGGATTCCTCCGCGTGTCCTGATAAGATAATTTGTCATCAAGAGCGGACCATACCATTAACTGCTAAGGCACAGCCCAATGTCTTCCCCTGTCTGCCCCCGAATAATGGGCTTTCATCATAATATTTCCTGGACCCTCCCCACCTGACCATTCGTTAACATCACTTTGATACCATGAGGGTGAAAGCTGCTGTTTGTAAGTATCTTTCCAACGATTCCCTCTGTTAGTTTTCCAGTTCTTTGGTCAGATTTCAATACAATTTTTACTGTTGCACCTATTTTAATATCAATTCTATTTTGCCCGTTCATTTTTATCCTCACTTTAGCATCAGTTAGTTTATAATAATTTATTCTATATGCCTCCCAAACTTTTGATTTGTCTAATCCGTAGACTTAATGGGAAGCTATTTCATCCTAAGTAAAGGCATAACTTTTTTATCTTTAGCAATTTCTTCTTACGGTTTTATGTCCATCCCGAAAAAGACATTTTTACAAATAAAAAAGTAGCGGAAACCTGATAAAACCTGGGCTTCCGCTACAAATAAAAAGAGCGCGAGATGGGACCCGAACCCTATCATCATTCCAAAAGCATAGTAAATATAAAAGGTTTGAGAGAAAACCTTCTGTACTCTACCTTTTACTCTATCCTATATTTTAACTTCTATAAGGAAAGCTGTCAAGGATTCTGTAGAAACAGCGCTTGCTCTTTACAGCTTGAAGCTGATCAAAAAATCTTAATTATATCAGGTTTATAAGCTTAATCTAAAGTAAGTAGAAGTGCCATTTTAAATTTTCCTTCTGCCTTAACACTATGAAGTCTATTATTTTCAAAACGAAAGTTTTCACCCTCTCTTATATTATAACTTTTCCCTTCATAGGTAATCGTTGCCTTTCCTTCCAGCGCAAAAAATAATGCATCCCCAGGAGCTCTGTGTTCAGAAAGCATACAGCCATCATCAAACGATAGAATCATAAACTTCATACCTTCGCCAGATGCAAGGTCAATATTAGCAATGCTCCCCTCCTCATAGTCTATAAGATTCTTTAAATTAAACACCTCATTGGCTTTTAAAATTTCGTTCATTTTACTCTCCTTCTCAAATTGTATTTCTGTGTATATGAGTCCCTCTTCTCCTATGGAATTAACTCCACACAATGTTCCCTCATGTAAAAAAATTATATTTTGTGAATTCATCTGCAGCTTACAATTACCTTCTGTACCAATATCAAATAAACCCGTTCCGTAGGCTCCAATATAGATTACAGGATTATCATAAGCTTCTGAACTTATATCAGTGCCACTTCCCAATGAAAAATGATGCACAATAGACTTTTTCCCTATTTTCGCATTTGTTGATATTGTCATGCCTGATTTTGGCACATGCTTTTTTAAAATTGTATATACTCCTGTTTGCATAACACTGCCTCCTACGATTTTTCAGACACGCCTAAGCTCATAACTATCCATATAAGATAAATCCATTCCTTCTGGAATCGCTGCAAACGTGGACTCATAATATGCTTCCTTATCCCTTACTGAACCACTAAATATATAATTATATCCGAGATCAAACAGATATTCTGGACATAATTCAGCGCTTGGACCATAAATCCCTCTGACTTTTGTGTTTTTACATGTTTTGAGAATATCTTTATAGGTATTATTTACGATTGTACAACCAGTCATTATTACGATATCCAGACTTTCAAGTATATCTTTGTGTTCAAGAGCATTATCTCCAAGATGCCAATAGATGTTTTCTGGATATACTTTTGTCTCATTTCCAATTCTATAATTTAAAATTCCCTTGGGGCCTCGAAAATCAAAAGCATGGAATTCCTTACACTTTCCAAGGAAAACCTCATTATACAGACCATAACCTATGATTCCAACCTTTTTATCTTTTACATCATAGTCAAATATGCGCCCTTCTGTTCGGATAATTCCTCTATCTTTAAGTCTGTCTGCTGAGTTAAATGGCTTGCTTAAGAGATTGCATAAACAGGCTGCTATTGTTCTAAGTTCGGGATCAGACCGCTTAATAAGGTCATAAACACAGTTATCTGCCGGTCTGCCAATTAAGGATTTTAGTATTTTCTCATATTCACCAAAATCTTTTTCCTGTCCCACTCGCAGCGACATGGATAATCTGTCATTGGTATCAGATACCATGAACCATCTGTATCCCATTACAAATTCTTTTATGATTGGAATAGGTTCCTTATATTTTTCATAATTTTTATGTATCATTTCCAGTACTATACTTAAATCATTCATGATCTACCTCCTTTATCGTTCGTAATTGAAA
>DEYX01000272.1 GCA_002365025.1 Hungatella sp. UBA3147
CTTGTATTCGTTCTGAAATTTTCTCATTCAAAGCCATCAAACATGACTTGTTTTATTAGAATTTTCAGGGTTTTACATACTGTTCAATCTTCTGTTTTCAAGGTGCTTCGTGTTGTCCTTCTTTCTTAACAGCAACTCATTTATTCTATCACAGCGTTTCTGTTCTGTCAACACTTTTTTTATTTTGTTTTTTCACTGCTTTTTGACAGCTGGTATATAGTAACACATCTTTATTTCTATGTCAACTACTTTTTCACTGCCTTGGAGTAAAAAATAATCACTTGGAAATGAGCGGAGAAAGAGGGATTTGAACCCTCGCGCCGGTTGCCCGACCTACACCCTTAGCAGGGGCGCCTCTTCGACCTCTTGAGTATTTCTCCGTAGTTCATAATTTCCATATGATTGGTCTTTCAAGTAAAAACTTTTCCAGACGCATTGACAATTATACAAGATATAATTCGACTTGTCAACCTATTTTTTGATTTATTTCTTCCTGTATTTTGTCATGTACCATTTCCGCTATCTGGATGGTTTTCATCTTCTGATAATCCTCCGCATAAAGCGGTTTTAAGAAGCAAACCTGCACGGTCTGTTTTCTGGAAGAGTTCTCATCAAAGGGTTTGAAACAATCAATCAGTGCAACCGGCACAATGGGACATTTGGCATTTACGGCGCTTTTAAAAGTTCCTCCCTTAAATGCCAGCAGCTTATTTCCTTCACGGCTGCGGGTTCCCTCTGGGAAGATTGCAAAGTTCTTTCCCATTTTTACCTTTTCTGCCATCTTAGTTATGATTTCCATAGAAGCCCTGATGTCCTGGCGGTCTATAGAAAAACCATCCAGAGCTTTGATTACCTGCTTTACTAAAATAAGTCTTGCGGCTTCTTTCTTTACAACTACACTAAAAGGTTGGGGGCAGGCTTCCATAAGAGCCAGTACGTCAAACAATCCCTGATGGTTGGGAAACAGGATAAAACCATTTTCAGCGGGCAGATTCTCAACTCCCTGAACCTCAACCTTAATGCGCCCTGTTTTATTTACCGTTTTCACTACATGACGGAGATAATCATAGCGCTGCTCATCGGTGTGGGTATCTTTCGGAAGGCCCATCTTCCATATACGGTAAAACCATACGGGAACACGAAAAAGATTTCTTACTACCATATAAAAGATACGATTCATATTCTTAATCCTCCCTGTATCTTTCTATGGCTGTTTCATATAAATTGTTTCCTTTGCTGTCTATGACAACTATTACTGGGAAGTCTTTGATTTCAAGACGCCTTATAGCCTCTGTTCCTAAATCTTCATAAGCAATTACTTCAGAGGAAAGGATGCATTTAGAAAGAAGAGCTCCGGCTCCTCCCACCGCTGCAAAATAAACGGACTCGTTTCTTACAATGGCCTCTATGACTTCTTTGCTTCTTTTCCCTTTTCCTATCATTCCACCCATTCCCATATCCAGAAGAAGGGGCGTGTACTTATCCATGCGGCTGGCTGTGGTCGGTCCGGCGGAACCGATGGGGCGTCCTTCCCTGGCTGGGGATGGTCCCATATAATAGATCATATTTCCTTCTATATCAAAGGGAATACTTCCCTTTTGGTCCAAAGCTTCCTTCATTCTTTTATGAGCGGCATCCCGGGCAGTATAAATGGTCCCAGTCAGATAAACATAATCTCCTGCACTTAAACTCTTTGCATCTTCCCTGCTGATCGGTACCTTTATGTGATGATCCATGGTTTCCTCCATTCTTTGCTCCAATCATTATATGACCCTGTGTGCATGTCGGTTTACATGACAACAGATATTAACTGCCACTGGCAGTCCGGCTATGTGGGTCGGGTAGGTTTCAATATTTACTGCAAGGGCAGTGATCCTTCCTCCCAGACCTCCAGGCCCGATTCCAAGCTTGTTGATTTTCTCAAGCATCTCTGATTCTAAGTCTTTTACATAGGGAATAGAAGACCGTTTCTCAATATCCCTGGTCAATGCCTGCTTAGCTAATAGGGCACATTTTTCAAACGTTCCGCCGATTCCAACTCCAACCACCATGGGCGGGCATGCATTTGGTCCGGCTTCCTTAACTGCAGTTAATATGGAATCCTTGATTCCATCCAATCCATCCGCAGGCTTTAACATGAATATGCGGCTCATATTTTCACTTCCAAACCCTTTGGGAGCAACTGTAATATCTATCTGATCTCCGCTCACAACTTCATAATGGATGACTGCAGGGGTATTATCTTTTGTATTCACCCGCTCCACCGGCTCCACCACAGACTTTCTTAAATACCCTTCAACATACCCTTCTCTTACTCCCTGATTGATTGCATCAGTAAGGTTTCCGCCTTCTATATGCACGTCCTGTCCTATCCTTACAAATATCACTGCCATCCCAGTGTCCTGGCAAATAGGGATCATATCTTCTCCCGCTATCTTTAAGTTTTCCTTCAGCTGGCAGAGCACCTGTCTGCCAAGGGGTGAAGTTTCTTCATCCACTGCCTTAAGAAATACCCTCTCCATATCACTAGACAGCACATGGTTGGCTTCTACGCACATTTCTTTTATGTTCTTCGTTATTTCTTCAATTTTAACCGTTCTGATCATACATTCCTCCAGATTTGCAGACACCTTTGTTTTATTTCATCATAAATGATTCTTATTGTGAAATCAAGTTCAAACACAAAATAAGGCAGGGGATGTTTTAATTATCATTCCCTGCCTTATTTATAAGAAGTTAGACTTACTGAAAGGTTCAGCCAAAAGCTGATTTTCTTTATAAAAGAAAATCATGCCTTAGAACCAAGACGATTCCTGATTAGTTTTTCCTGAATATCTTTTATCGTGATCTCTTCCATTCTTCTTCTGCAAAGCTCATTTAAATCCCCATAAATTTCATCCATGACTCCTGACATTCCAGAAGCAATCATACAGGGGGTATCTACATTGCCTGATTTCCAGGAAGAAGATACAAAGGTAACATCCAAAGCATCACAAATGTTTCTTAAATTTACTTCTGAGGAATCTTTGCCAAAATGATAGCCGCCCTCCAGCCCTTCCTTTGTTGTGATTATTCCGGCTTTTTTTAATTTTGCCATCACCTTTCTTACCCGGGCAGGATTGGTGCATACATTGGAAGCCAGTTCCTCGCTGGAAATGGTGACCTTCCTTTGGTTTAAATATACTACTCCATGAACCGCTACTGCAAACTCACTTGTCATATGAATCCCCTATTTCATAGATATAATTTTCTAAGTAAAGTCAAACATAGTTCCAACGATGCTTAGAAAATCAGCCGTTCGACGTACCACCTGGCGAATCGAACTTCCTTGATCTGTAATTGATATAGTTTCAGTTTATATTTTATCAATTTGAAGGATCATTGTCAAGCGTACTTCCTTACCTTCATGGAATTCAGCGGTTTTTGGATAACCCGATGTTTACTATCAGGTCTTTCAACTGCTCAATCGCCTGGTTTTCATCATCTCCAGAGGCTGTTATTATTACCCGCTCTTCCTGTTTGACTGCTAATCTCATAATAGCAAGAGGATTTTTTAAATCAGCTTCCATCTCTTCTTTTTTTAATAAGATAAGAGAGGTATATTTCTTGGCGGCGGCTGCCATATCTGCTGCCGGCCTGGCATGAATCCCCATAGCATCCTGAACTACAAATTCAAACTGCTTCACAAAGCACCTCCTGTTAAGCCAGATCCTCACCGCCCGATGCAATCACTTTTTTCATCCATGCATAACTGTCCTTTTTGATTCTTTTTCCCGTTCCATTTCCATAATCGTCATAATCTACATAAATAAAACCATAACGTTTGCTCATTTCACAGGAAGAGCAGGAAATAATATCGATCGGCCCCCATACATAATAGCCTCTTAGGTCTACCCCATCGCGAATGGCTTCCTTCATCTGTTCAATATGTGCCCGAAGATAGTCCACTCTGTAGGAATCATGAATTTCTCCATTTTCTACTTCATCGTAGTATCCCACTCCATTTTCAGTTATATAAATAGGCTTTTGATATCTGTCATAAAATTCATTTAATAAGATTCTTAGTCCTATGGGATCGATGGTCCAGCCCCACGGGTTTGCCGGCAGCTGTTTATTCCTGTATGCCTCATTTCCTCTCCCATAACTCTCCTTTGAACATATCTGAGTATAATAATATGAAAATGAGAAAAAGTCAGCCGTATTTTTTAAATCCTCATCATCACTGTCTTTAAATGTGAGCTTAATATTCCAATCCTCAAAGAAACGGTATGCATAACCAGGATAATAACCCCGAAGCAATACATCGGCAAAAAAATACTCCATCTGATTGTGTTTTAATGTAGCTAAAACATCCTCGGACTTACATGTGGCAGCATATTCCGGCCCGCCGCACAGCATCATGCCAATCTGCATATCAGGATGTTTTTCATGTGCATATTTTGTAGCCCTGGCACATGCCACCATCTCATGATGGACTGCCTGATATTTTGCAGAACGGAGATCATCAACCGTATCTTCCGGGACCCCCAGGTGATTAAAGGACTCATGACCGATCAAATTAATTTGATTGACAATAATCCAGTACTTTACCTTACCTGCATACCGGTCAAATACGGTTTTGCAGTACTTAACGAAAAAATCAATGGTCTCTCTGGAATACCAGCCTTTATATGCTGTGGTCAAGTGAAGAGGCATCTCATAATGAGAAATGGTGATCATTGGCTCCATGCCATTTTTAATAATCTCATCAAATAATTTATCATAAAACTCAAGTCCCTTCTCATTTGCCTGAACATCATCTCCGTTTGGATAGATTCTGGCCCAGTTAATGGAAGTTCTGAATGTTTTAAATCCCAGATCAGCCAGCATTTTTAAATCCTCAGGATAGGTATGGTAAAAATCAATGCCTCTCCTTTTAGGAAAATTTTTATCTTTGCTTTGTAAGGCTTCCTCTATATACGATCTGGTTATTTCCCCATTAGAACGCTTTTCAATGGGAAGATCTTTTTGAAACTCGTTAATATCTGCCAGGCATAGGCCTTTGCCGTCCAGGTCATAAGCACCTTCCAGCTGATTTGCCGCTACCGCACCTCCCCACATAAAGTTTGATGGGAAACCTTTTGGTACTTTATTCATGATGTTCTCCCTTCCTTCCCGATTTTATAAATCTATTCCTGAATTTCCAAGCGTTTCAAACGCTTTTCCCAACTTTCAAAGATTTTAATCATTTGCTTTGCAATATTGATTTCACTGTATATGGTCATTAATGTATCCTGTGCATGGGCGAAAATCAATGAATACTCTGTTTTTTCTCCTCTTGTTTCTTCCTGAATGGCATCTGTCTGGATCCGGTGTGCCTCAGTAATCTTTTTCTGTGCGTCCTTCATTTTTTCATTGGCTAAAATAAAATCCTGATCGGCAATGGCTGTTAATGCTTCTTTGCACAGTAAACGTGCATCTCCCGCATTCATAATGATGCTCATTGCAGATTCTAGTGTTTTTTCATCCATGTTTAATCACCCTTCTTATTACTTATTTCTTTTCCTCAGCTTTTTTCTCTGCTTCTGTCTCCTGACTGTCATAGATACGGAAAAAAGGATACCATATAACAGTTGAGATTAATGCGCAGACTGCCATTAAAATTACACCTTTGATACTTCCTGTTGTGAGCCATGTGGAAATAGGAAATGGACAATACCACATATCAAACACTCTGGTAGGAATCGGTGCAAATGGAATTACCTTTGTAAAAATCCATACTACTGTAGGAAGTACGATTCCCATCAGCCACATGGGAATCATCATAATTGGATTCCATGCAATGCATCCGAATACGACCGGCTCGTTAATATTAAAAATTGCAGGTACAAAACAGGCACGTCCCAATGCTCTCAATTTATTGCTCTTTGCAAATATGAGCATAATAACTAACGGTAATGTGCATCCGATTCCACCGATCCATAAATAAGCAGAGTATACCGTCGGATCAGTAACCAGGTTTAATGTTTCATGAGTAGCCGTTCCGGCCGCTGCCATGGTAACATTGGCGGTAATGGCCATGAGCATCGCCGGTTTGTAAACTGGGGTAAGAACCCAGCTTGAAATTCCCAGGGAATATAAAAAACAAACAAGCAAAAGAGAAAGTATAAATCCCCAGGGAGTCTGCATAACATTGGAGATTGGCATAAATAATGACAGTAAGATATTATAAAGATCAATCCCAAGCAGGTCGACCAAAATCCAAAGTGAACAAACAATGATTCCAGCCGGCAGCATTAAATCAAACCAGGCCCTTACAAAATCAGGTATAACGGAATCCTCTTTAAAAAATGAGAACTTTCCGAAGATCCCCATAATAAAACCTGTAAATGCACCTGCTGTGATCGCTACAAACATACCTCCGGCACCTAACGATGCATGCTGAAACCCAGCTTGTCCATCCCTTATCACCTGAGGAGAAATAATAATTAAAAATGCTACTACACCGGAAAGCGCTGCAATAATTCTCTGTCTGCGCAGACGCTTTTTTTCCATTAAGTTAAATGGTATTAAAAATGCCACAAATAATGATAGCAACCCCATTGTCCAGCCAAACGGAGTCCAGAAATTTGGCCACCACTCCCAGCCAAAGACTTCTCCCGGGACAGTTAAAAAGCAGAATATTGATCCTAACAAAATAAACGGAAGCACCTGCATAATAGAATCTTTTAAAGTGGTAACCCATACATTGTTATTAATTTTGTTCATCTTTGGTGCGAAACTATGCTCTAACCAATGAATTAACTGTTTCATCCTTCTCCTCCTCCTTATTCACTCAGCTCATTTCACTCAGTAAATGCTCCAACGCCATATCTCCATTTAACGTGGAATAGTACTCCGGCTTCATTAAGATGACCTTAACAGCTTTTCCGCCTGTGTATTCTTCAATTTCATCCATGATATAGGCCAGATGAGGTCCTACCATAAGGGCATCAATTTCATCAATATAGTTTTCGATTTCACTTTCTCCTCTGGCCTTTATATTAATCTCAATTTTTTTTGCAGCCGCAGCCTTTCTTATATTAGCTGCCATAAATCCGGAACTTGCACCAGATCCGCAAACCAGTAAAACATTTAACATAAATAAAATCCTCCTTTATCTGTATAATAAGGTTTATGAGATCATGAAAACATCATTTTGTTTTCACAATGTACTTGATGTATTCATTATGACTTTTTTCCACTTATAATTCCACCAGACATTTGCACATGGAGTGTGCAAAACTTTGGTGGAAAAATCCTTTCCAGACTCTTATAATAGACAGAAGGAGGATTTTACTATGGGGCCAAAACTATTAAAATTGATTCGTATCTTGTTGATGCACACAAATGATATGACTGCTTCTGCTTTAGCTGCTGAAATGGGTGTATCGGAACGAAGTATAAAAAATTACATTTCAGAAATCAATGACAACCATCCTCAGACCATCCTCTCTTCCAGGAAGGGGTACACTATAAAAGCAGAGGCCGGAAGAAAAATATTAAATGACTCCGGCACTCACATCCCCCAGTCTTCCCAGGAAAGAATGGTTTATATTATCAACCTTTTAATCAAACAGGAAGCCGGCATTGATGCATACGACTTGTGCGATACCATATACATCAGCTACTCCACTTTAAAAAATGAACTGGGAACTATAAAAAAGAAACTGAGCCAGTTTGATTTAAAGCTTTTAAATCAAAAGGACAACTTATCCATTGAAGGACTGGAGAAGAACAAACGCCGATTGCTCAGCTCTATTTTATACGATGAGTCCAACATTAACTTTGTAAGCTTAAAAACAATTCAGCATGTTTTTCCTGATATTGAAATTGAATATATCAAAAATACATTGCTGAATATTTTTGATAAATATCAATATTTTGTTAACGACTATTCTCTGATCAATATTGTACTGCATATTACAATAGCCATTGACAGAATCAAAAACCACAACATCAATACCCAGGATGTTCAGGAACTGGCTCAGATACGGCATCATGAATATGAACTGGCAAGCCAGGTCACGAAAGAATTGGAAAATCATTTTCATATCACATATAGTGAGGCAGAAATTTATGAACTTGCACTGCTGCTGATTTCCAGAGCCACCACCATTGATTATAAAAGCATAACCACTGCAAATCTGGAGGACTTTATTGGCAAAGAATGCTTTGACCTGGTGGAAGAGATGATCCAGTCAGTGAATGCTTATTACTATATTGATTTATCGGAACCAGAATTTCTGATTCGCTTTGCTATTCATATTAGAAATTTACTTCAAAGATCAAAGAACCAGCAGTTTTCAAAAAATCCTTTAACGGAAGAAATTAAAACTTCCTGTCCTTTAATTTATGATGTATCCGTATATTTATCCGGAATCATCAAAGACCGTACGGGGATCATCATAAATGATGATGAAATTGCTTATATCACTTTTCACCTGGGGAGTACCCTGGAAGCACAAAAAAGTCTTAATAAAAAGGTAACTGCTATATTATACTGCCCTAACTATTATGATTTAAATATACGTCTGACAGATACCATCAATCAGCACTTTTCCTGTGAAATGCTGATAACCAACATCATAACGGATGATTCGGCTTTAGAACAGGTTCCTAAATGCGACTTTATTATGTCTACGGTTCCTCTTCATGGTTTTTACGGGGTGGACATCGTTCATATCGGAATGTTTTTTACGGATAAGGATATTTCTGTGATCAGAAATAAAATTACATCCGTAAGAATCAATAAAAGAAAAGCAACTTTTAAAAATTATTTGGAGCTGTTAATTATCCCTGAATTCTTTGAAAGAAGAAATGACTTAAAAACAGAGAGGGATGCAATTGAATATCTGGCCAGTAAAATGCATCGGCTAGGTTATGTAAACGAGACCTTCCGGGAAGATATCTACATGCGTGAAAAGCTTTCATCTACTGCTTTTCATGACTTTGCAATCCCTCATGCAATGAAAATGCATGCAGAAAAGACAGGGTTGAATATATTGATATCAGACTCTCCAATCTCATGGAATGGAAAGCCCATTTATTTAATTATCATGATGTGTTTTAACAAGAATGACCGATATATTTTTAATGAAATCTTTGAGCCTCTCACCATGATGCTAACGGACAGAGAATATATTAAAAAACTAATTCAGGTCAAAGACCATGAAACCTTCATCCAAATGCTGACTGATAACTTGGAAGTAACCTTCTAGTAAAGAACAGCCCCACATAAAAAAGTTGTCCTGGCTTTTTAAGCTGGACAACTTTTTTTATGTGCAGTATTAAATTATTTTTCTTTTATCCGGACAATGGCATTTTTTATTACTTTATCATCCATCTCTAAAATGGTATAAAGATTCTTTTCATCCTCAAGCTCCAATGGAAGCTGAGATTTCTTTGGTATAAAACCAAGTATTTCTATCAGATATCCTGACAATGTATCACAGGAGCTTTCTATTTCTTCATGAAGCACATCATCCAAATCATACAGGGATATACTTCCTGCTGCTTTATAGACATTAGGTTCCACTTCTATAAGCTCCGGTTCCCAATCATCATATTCATCCGGGATATCTCCTACAATTTCTTCTATCAAATCCTCCATGGTGATAAGACCGGAAACTCCTCCGTACTCATCCACCAGTATAGCCATTTTGGTTTTACTTTTTTTCATTTCCAGAAATAAATCGTCTGTCTTTTTATTTTCCGGTATAAAATAAGGCTTCTGCATGATGGTTCGGATATCAATACCCGCCTGATCATACTTATTCATTTCAATGATAAAATCCTTCATGGATAAAATACCGATAATATTATCAATTTCTTCTTCATAAACCGGAATTCTGGAATGTCTGCTGTCCAATATCTCATTAAGGACAAGTTCCATAGGATTTTTGATATCCACTGCCACCATATCCTGTCTGGGAGTCATGATTTCTCTGGCTCTTTTATCATCAAAGAGAAAAATAGAAGTAATCATTTCTTCTTCGATTTTATTGAACACTCCGCTTTCCCGACCCAGCTGAAGCATAGAACGAATTTCTTCCTCAGAAATTTCTTCCTCCAGATTGTCTGTCTTCATGCCAAGAAGCTTTAAGATTCCATTGGTTGACACAGAAAGAAGCTTAATGAACGGAGCCATGACTTTTGATACGCCATAAATAGGGCGTACAGCGAATAAGCTGAACCATTCCGCTTTTTGCAATGCAATCCGTTTCGGTACCAGTTCACCAAATACCAGGTTAAAATAAGACAGGATGATGGTTACTACCACCATGGCAATACTACGGCTGTAAGGGATTCCCAAAGCCAGCATCTTTCCACCAAGTATCTGTGAAATTCCTGTCGCAGCCGATGCACTGGAAAAGAAACCGGCAAAGGTTATGGCTACCTGGATGGTTGAAAGAAAACCGGTTGAATCCTCGGAAAGCTTCTGAATCAGAGCTGCTTTCTTATTTCCGCTGTCAGCCAGCATCCGGATCCTGTTTTTGTTGACTGATACAACAGCCATTTCCGCTCCTGCGAAGAACGCATTCATTAAGGTCAAAGCAATTAATAATAAAATCTGTGCGGCTATCTGCGCCGCGCCTGGGTCACTGTCCAAGCTGGTATTCCTCCTTTTTTTTAGGACATATTTTGTCCAAGCAGTTATTTCCTGCTAAATTTCAATAAGGAAAAGACTTTGAATGCAGTAAAATTATTATTTCTGCATTCAAAGTCTTTTACTGAATTATTGATGGTAAACATTATAATATAAAAAATAAAATATTACAATATCTTTCGTGTTAAAATTTTTATTCCTCTACTGGAGCCTCATCCGTTTCGGTGATTTCTTCCAAAATCTCTTCATCCTGGAGATCCAATTCTTCCAGGCCTTCTCCATCGGACTTGCTTCCGTCATCCCGTACTTTGGCAATGCTTGCAACTTTAATATCAGAATCCTGGTCAATGTTCATTAACTTCACTCCGGACGTATTTCTGCCTATCACAGAGATATCATTGACAGAAATGCGGATCACGATACCCTCCGTTGTGATCAGAAGGAGGTCATGGTCATCCTCAACCAGCTTGGCTCCTACGATATCACCGGTCTTTTCTGTGATCTTATAACACAGAACGCCCTTTCCGCCTCTTCTTTGAGGAGTAAATTCTTCAATAGGAGTACGCTTGCCCATACCGTTAGCAGAAACTATCAAAAGCTTTGGTCCCTGGGACTCCTTCTGCATGCCAACAACCTGGTCATCATTATTGAGCTTCATACCGATAACACCAATAGATACACGTCCTGTGATACGGACATCCTTTTCATGGAACCGGATGCACTGGCCCTTTTTCGTTACCAGGAAAATATCCTTTGTATCGTCAGTTGCCTTAACCTCAATCAGTTCATCATTTTCCCGAAGGACAATGGCCTGAAGGCCGTTCTTACGGACATTGGCGTATTCCCTCATAGGTGTTTTCTTTACCATTCCGTTCTTGGTTGCCATGAAGAGGAACTTATCATCGTCATATTCTTTCATGGGGATGATAGCAGTAATGCTTTCTCCTGGAAGCATCTGCAGAAGGTTCACAATTGCGGTTCCTCTGGAGGTTCTGCTTCCTTCCGGAATCATATAAGTCTTTAACCGGTAAACACGGCCTGTATTAGTAAAGAACATCAGATAATGATGGGTTGTAGTCATCATCAGGTCTTCGATGTAATCCTGGTCAATGGTCTGCATTCCCTTGATTCCCCTGCCGCCCCGGTTCTGGTTCTTGAAGTTGTCAATAGACATCCTCTTAATGTATCCCAGTTTTGTCATGGCAACGATGGTGCTTTCATCGGGAATCAAGTCTTCCATGGACATATCGTATTCATCAAAGCCGATGGAGGTTCTTCTGTCATCTCCGTACTTTGCGGAAATGATGGATATTTCCTCCTTGATCACTGCTAATAACTTTTTCTCATCAGCAAGGATGGCCTTTAACTCTGCAATCCTGGCTTCCAGTTCTCTGAATTCGTTCTCAAGCTTTTCTCTTTCCAGACCTGTAAGAGCTCTCAAACGCATATCCACAATTGCCTGAGACTGGACATCGCTTAAGCCGAAACGGCTCATGAGTTCTGCCTTGGCTGCCTGGACATTTGCCGAACCGCGGATGATCCTGATGACTTCATCAATATTATCCAGGGCAATGAGCAAGCCTTGCAAAATGTGGGCTCTTTCTTCTGCTTTATTTAAATCGTAACGGATTCTTCTGGTAACTACTTCCTTCTGATGATCCAGATAATAATTTAACATCTGAAGGATGTTTAACACTTTTGGTTCCAGAACACCGGAACTGTTTTTAACAAGTGCAATCATGATCACGCCAAAGGTATCCTGAAGCTGGGTATGCTTGATCAACTGATTAAGTATTACATTGGCATTGGCATCCCGGCGGAGCTCAACGCAGATCCTCATACCGGAACGGTCGGACTCATCCCGTAAGTCGGTAATGCCGTCTATCTTTTTATCCTTCACAAGCTCTGCAATCTTTTCAATGAGGCGGGCTTTATTGACCATGTATGGAAGCTCGGTTACAATGATCCGGCTTTTACCGTTTGCCATAGACTCAATATCGCTGACAGCCCTGACACGGATTTTTCCTCTACCTGTGCGGTATGCTTCTTCAATTCCCCGTTTTCCGAGGATGGTTGCTCCGGTTGGGAAGTCAGGTCCTTTGATGATTTCCAGGATTTCTTCCATGGTGGTTTCTCTGTTTTCTTCCACCTGGTTGTCAATAATATGAACGACCGCATTGATGACCTCTCTTAAGTTGTGAGGTGGGATGTTGGTAGCCATACCAACGGCAATGCCTGAGGTACCATTTACCAGAAGATTGGGATAACGGGCCGGAAGGACATCCGGTTCCCTCTCTGTCTCGTCAAAGTTGGGGCTGTAATCAACGGTATCTTTGTTTATATCCGCAAGCATCTCCATGGAAATCTTACTTAAGCGGGCTTCCGTATATCTCATGGCAGCCGCGCCGTCTCCATCCACGGAACCGAAGTTTCCATGACCATCCACCAACGGATA
>DEYX01000269.1 GCA_002365025.1 Hungatella sp. UBA3147
AAATGACCGGATAGCAGCCAGCGTATCCGCAGACTTGCTGGGATATATGGTAAAAACAAGGCATAAAATTATGATACTTATAAAGGGAATCAGGGTCGTTATCCAATCCAGCTTTTTAAACAAAGCCTTTTTCTCATTGTGGTCCATGTACATAGCCTCCTAAAGTGTTCAAAAAAATAAATTTAATATTGATATTGAACATAATACCATGGATAACCAGAAAATGCAAGAATTAAATAAGTGGATTTAGAAAATGTATGGGTTTTATTCCAGTAAAAACACTAACGTATTTGTGAAGATTTTCTGACATTTTGCTAAAACCACTACAAAAAAAGTATTACATCCGATATAATGTTAGATGTTCATTAAGGAGGAGATTATGATGAAGAACAAAGCTCTATTGATATGTGCGATGTCGGTATTGTTATTGACCGGATGCACGGAAAAACATATTCTTAATTCCACAGCTCCGGCAGAGCCTGTTTTTGAAACTCAGCAGGGGATTGTTCTGGATTGGGTTCAGATTGGAAATGATATGGATGAAGAGTTCGTAGACAACGAAGAATATCCTATGGCGTTAAGCGTTAATTACAAGGTAGAACAGGAGAAGAAAAGCATTGATTTGACATTGCTTGTTAAGGATGGAACCACACCTGAGGAAGCAGTCGTATTTGCAAACGCAGCAGTTCGGCATTTAGGTGACGAGGTTGCTATGCAGGATTTTTCTTATGAAAAATCAAGCGATACCTCTTATGGAGGATTTTTCAAGGATTATGATTTGCACCTTATTGTTATGCCGGATTATAAGATGAATGAACAACAGTATTGGCTGGTAGACATGGATATCCCTAAGGGATCTGATGAAAAGATTGTTCCAAAGGAAGGTGCAGTTATCACGGAGGCTACCGCTGAGGATGAGGAGACGGATACTGAAAGCTCGGAGTCGGATCAATAAATTTTTGATGCAAGTATTAAAAAACATGGATGAGGAATTGAGTTGTCAATCGCTCCTCAGCCATGTTTTTTTGTTCCTTTTTTGTGTGTTATGGATCTACTGCCAATCCGCTGTGGTAGGAATAATTACCAAGCTCCTTTAAAAGCTTATTGTGATCCAGGCTATCTAGCGGGACCGGCGAGGTCAGTTCCTCGTTCAGCAGAAAAAACACATCATTGCATTTTACCATGGACTGATGGAAGAGCTCGGGAAATGAGGCCTGGGATGCAAGACGGCGGTTCCAGGGATTACACCAGGTTTCATGGTTTAAATTCATGGTGACGACGGGATCCGGAGGGATGTCTGTAACCAGCTTCCGGGAGGCAAGGTGCGTGCGCAAGAAAAGAGATTCCATAAATTCTATGCTGTTTTTCTTGCGGCTGGACGGATCGGCAAGAGTCCTGCATCCTAAGCGCATAGCCAGGATGGAACGGGATACCATCTGGGATGTTACACGGAAATTATTCCGGTAGTTTAAAGGATAATAGGCTTCATTGATGCATACGGACAAAAATCCGGAGATGAACTGCAATTCCTGGCCGTTTAAACAAATGGTGGCCGCCTGATTGAACTGAGATGGTTTTTTCTTTTTGTATTTCATCAATAGCAATGCATCTATATCATTTTCCAGCATGGCATGAAGCCCATGATGATAGTTGCTGGAGTTTTTTATATCATATTCGATTCGGCCGTACACGTAAGGATGGCAGATGGAGTCTCCGATGTAATGGCAGAAGTAACCGCTCATATAAGAAATGGCCTGCTCTCTCTGCTGTTTGGACTCGATCTGGGATAAGTGGTTTAAGCAGGAAACAAAAAAGTCATGTACATGGTTTTCGTGCATATAGGAACCTACATTGCGGTAATCCCGGTGGCGTAGAATGGGTATGTTATAAAAAAATATATCCGGTCCCTGGAGGCCAAGCTGATAAAGCCAGCGATACTTGGAGATTATGCGTTTTAAAGGGGTGTTAGGCATATCATTGAAAACTTTGACTCCCAGCAGATAGTGAGTGGTAAAACCAGGCATATTGTTCACCTCGCATTTATTTGCAGCTCGCAAAATCTGTAGTGTATTCCGCGAGTCCGCAGTGCAGCTCGCGAATCCTGCGGATTCGTTCGCTCACGGGCTTTCGCCCTATGAATTAGAACGCAAAAAAAATTTCTTACGTGCTAGCACGACGAAAGTTTTTTTGTGTTCTAATTCGCACTGCTCATTGCTTATATGGAGATTATACCATATCAGATTTTATTTTGTGTAAAAATCATTGGAAATTTTCATACTAGCCGGGTAGGTCGAATAAGTGTTAAGGAGAGCGTTCAGGAGCTGAGCCAATGATACATCGTATACATGAAATGGTGTGGGGACCGTGGCTTTTGGTTTTGTTTTTGGGGACCGGAATCTTTTTTACGGTAAAGTCAGGTTTTTTTCAGATTAGAAAATTCCCATTTTGGTGGAAGCATACCATTGGAAGCATACAGGAGGATGAGGGAGAAGAAAAAGGGGAAGTGACAAAATTCCAGACAGCCTGTACGGCTTTGGCAGCTACCATTGGGACTGGTAACATCGCCGGTGTGGCCACCGCACTTACGGCCGGCGGACCTGGTGCTATATTCTGGATGTGGGTCTCTGCCGGAATCGGCATGATGACAGGCTATGCGGAGACTATGCTGGGGATCCGTTACCGTTACCGGGACAGAAACGGTGCCTGGATCTGCGGGCCTATGGTTTATTTGGAGAGGGGGCTTAAGCTTCCCGTACTTGGAATGCTATACAGCTTTCTTTGTATCATGGTTTCTCTTGGAATGGGAAGCATGGTGCAGTCCAATTCCATAGCGGAAACCCTTGAATATTCCTTTGGCATACCGCCGGTTCCTATCGGGATCGTGCTGACTGGAACTGTATTATTGGTGGTACTGGGAGGGATTGCAAGAATCGCCTTTGTTTCCGAGCGGCTCATTCCTATTTCAGCCGGCGCCTATATGCTGTTTTCCATGGTTGTGATCATGTCCTGTTACGATCAGATCCCATATATTTTTCAATGCATTTTTCAGGATGCCTTTCGCCCGGTTTCTGCTTTTTCAGGAGTTGCAGGCTATCAAATCAGTAAAAGCCTGCAATACGGCATATCCAGAGGTGTATTTTCCAATGAAGCAGGACTTGGGAGCATGGCAGTCCTTCATGGTGCAGCAGAGGATACGACTCCAGAGCAACAGGGAATGTGGGCAATGTTTGAGGTGTTTTTTGATACCATTTTGATCTGCACCATGACCGCCTTTGTGATATTGTGCATGACGGAAGGAGATGCTGCCGGCTCAGGATATGACGGAGCGGCTCTCACCGCCTTTTGTTTTTCAAAACGCTTAGGATTACTTGGGGAATATGTGGTATCAGGAGCTATGCTGATATTTGCTTTTGCTACTATTATTGCATGGTATTATCTGGGCCGCCAGGCCGCCATATATCTGGCGGAGCGTTTAAAAGAACGCAGATCTCTTTACATACTGCAGCGCATTTTAAGGGGAAAGGTTTATACCATGCTTTATCTGGGGGCCGTGTTCCTTGGGTGTCTGGCAAAGCTTGAGACAGTGTGGGAATTTTCTGATATCTGGAATGGATTGATGGCGCTTCCTAACATCATTGCCATTATTTTTCTGATGAAGGAAGTAACGGTTCCGGGAAATGCAGAAGAATGGGCACTGAAATACACCCGCCGGTGAATGGGGAAGGGGCCTGATCCAAATATCGGTCAGACCCCTTTATGATGAATTAGTTGCAAGCAAATGGTCAGCAATCTCCTGTATAGTAGGAGATAATGCTCATATAATCCTTTGGAGCCGGAATATCCAGTGAAAGACTCAGGAAGTTTTTATTTTCTCTGTACTGATGAAGCAGCTTGTTCTGGAGTCCATAGTGTTTGTTGATATTTTCCTTACTACCGTCAGGGTACAGCAAATTAACCGCATCACTGCACGCATTTACTGTTTGTAAAAAGTTATCCATATTCAAGATATTTAGTTTTATCATTACAAACCCTCCATTATAAAGACAGTGATTATTAAGTTCTACAATAATTTTATAATAAAAAGATTGCCCTATTACCTTTACAGGTATCATTATAGTGCAATCTTTTTTTAATAAATATATTATTTCTGCCTTTATATATCATTTTCCTGCCATTTGCGGCGATATTCCAGGGGTGTGCAGCCGGTATACTCCCGAAAGACCTTTCCAAAGTAACTGCTGCTTCCCAATCCACAGGCATGGCTGATATAGGTAATTGTTTCCCTGCTGTCTGTCAGCATCCGACAGGCAGTTTGTAAACGGTAGTTCTTGATATATTCCACCGGTGTCATGTGCAGGCAGTCGTGGAATACCCGGAAGCATTCACGTTGGCTGGAATAAGCGGCGGCAGCAATCTCTGGAATAGAAATTTTTTCTGCATAATGCTCATGGACATATACCATCATCGATTTTATTTTATCATTTGTTTTGTCAGAAAGCCCTTTTTCTTCCAATAGAGGACGCGCTATGTCGAAAAGCCGGATCCATATGTCAGATAACGTCTCCCGCAGTTTTATCTCATATCCGAAATTATTTTCAGAAAGGTGAAAAGATTCCCGAATGATATCTAAAACTTTTGCCTGTTCCGGATCATCAGGATATAAGGCGATAATTTCTGCCTGCGGGGCTGTGGTAATCGGCGTAACGTATTTTTGCTCTATCCGGCTACCGTGTTGGCCAGCTATGAAAGAGGGGTCAAAAAGATGGAGAAACTGGATGTTTTTTTCTGATTCCGCTTGCGGCCTTGCCATGTGGAGTACATTGGAATTGACCATACCGCCGGTACCTGCGGGAAATATCATGGTTCCTTTAGGCGTACAATATTCCATTCTCCCGCTCTCCATATAAAATAACTCCACAGCTTTGTGCCAATGCCATGGAACAAAACGCCCTATAAATTTGTCCAATTGGGAGCAGGAGGCAATGTATGGAAAGTCTTTCGCATAATCAGGTAATAATTCTTCTTTGCTTCCTGTATGGAATTCTATTCTATAAATGTTCCTCAATGATCGTATCCCTCTTTCTCTGTTATAGAAACAAGTGACAGTAAGAAAAGCATTTACAAAGTTTTAGTAAAATAGTAACGTTTACCTGTCACAAGATATTCTTCCAGTGCAAACACGCTCTTATATCCGTGCTTTTCATAGAAGGCAGGCGCCTGAAAGCTGAAAGTATCCAGAAATGCGTATCTGCATCCCCGTTCCTTGGCTGTTTCTTCGGCCTGATTTAAAAGCTTACTGCCAATATTTTGTCCTCGTAAGTCTTCCCTGACCCATAAATATTTGATAAACAACCAGTTGCCGTGTGTATTTCCGATCAGTCCTCCGACTTTTTCTCCTGTATCGTCCTGCAAATAGATTCCTAAATCTCTTGGGTTCTTGTCCTCAATTCTGGGTAAGTTATAATTCAATAAGCCCTGGTAAATGATTTCCTCATCTTGTTCTTTAATTTTATCAGTTATTTCAAAGTTCATTTTAATCGATTCTCCTTATTGGCTTATATGAGTTTTCGGTTGTATTTATCATATCATATCCCGCAGCACAATTCCACAGTCCATATCAGGCCTTCATGGAAACAAATAGATGGGAAAGACCAGACCTGATTAAAGCAAAAATTATCAAGAATTTATTTCCGAAAGAGTATATAATGATAATATGTTTGTGGAAAGGAGCAGGTATATGGATTATCATAAAAAAGTGGGGGACTCGCTTAAATATATTGAGGAAAACTTAAATGGTAAGATTGATCTTGATGATCTTGCAAAAAGAGCCTATTTATCAAAATATCACTATCATAGGATTTTTCACAAAGTATCAGGAGAATCCGTTACCAGATACATCACCAGAAGGCGGATGGAAAAGGCAGCCGGAGAGCTTGCCCGGACAGACAGGCCGATCATCGATATCGCCCTGGAATATCAATATGCTTCTCAGGAATCCTTTTCAAGGGCCTTTTTAAAGATTTATGGACTGACGCCGGGAAAATACCGGAAAAGGTATAGTATCAATTCCAATCATGTGATCGATTTAGGCTGCCGTTCCAGCAAAATCATGAACATGGCCGCATAATAATCCAGGAGGTTTTTATGAACAATCTTATCCCAATGGTTATTGAACAGACATCCCGGGGAGAGCGGTCGTATGACATCTTTTCCAGGCTGCTGAACGACCGTATTATCATGCTGAATGGCACAGTGACCAATGACACAGCAAGCCTGATGATAGCACAGATGCTTTTTCTGGAATCCGCTGACCCTAATAAGGATATTCACTTATATATCAACAGCCCCGGAGGCTCTGTAACAGATGGGTTCGCTATTATGGATACCATGAATAACATTAAATGTGATGTTTCCACCATTAGCATAGGCCAATCGGGAAGCGCTGCTTCCTTGCTTCTGGCATCAGGGAAGAAGGGAAAGCGCTTTGCCCTTATAAACAGCGAGATTCTGATCCATCAGCCGTCAATATCCGGAGGGCTGCAGGGGCAGGCTACGGATATTAAAATCCATAGTGATTGGCTTGAAAGAACAAAGAAAAAGCTCAATGAGATATACAGCGAATTGACTGGCCAGCCGATAAAAAGAATTGAGGAAGATATGGAACGGGATCGTTATATGACAGCTGAGGAGGCAAAGGAGTATGGCTTAATTGATGAAATTCTATTATGCCGCAGATGACACCGGAACATTAACACAAAAACCCGCTGACGGAAGGTCTGACAAGGCAGCCGTAAGCGGGTTTTTCTCAGTAGGGATCTGCATATGCATCGATCATTTTTACTTTATCATTCCGTCCCATCAATTCATAGTATTTACGCCATTCATCAACCGACTGCAAGGGGATCTTAATTCCATGGACTTCAGTGAAATCTTTAATATTTTCCCTTTTTAATGGAAAATAATATTCCTTATCTTGATTCACAATAACAAATCCGGCCATTGCATCGATATCTACACCATCAACATGAAACTCCAAAAAACTTTTTGTTTTGTATTTGGCATTTGGAGTAGGCTGCTGAATATCACCTAAAAATAATAAGGTATCTTTAACTGTTTCTGCATCCTCTTCCGCAATCATAATATCTATATCATGAAACTCAGATACAATTCCTTTGAAGTATAGCAGCAAGGAGGCTCCAATGGCCCATGTAACATCTTTGTGATTAAATTCTTCTGCAATACGAGCTAATACCGCCAGCTTGTGTTTTATATCGCTCATTCCGTCACCCCGTTAAATTTATAGATGTATTACTCATCCATTGTCTATTGTTTCAACCTTTGATCTTGCATATCAGTATTCAGAAGTATTATATAGGAAAATACTGGAATATCATGATATAATATCAAAATATGAAGGAAAAAGCAAATCATTATTACAAAATCATGCCGGAAGCCAAATGTTCCTCTGCCAAATGCCGGTATTATCTCTACTGATATAAAAAAGAGGTACTTTTATCACAAGCTTTTAGCA
>DEYX01000268.1 GCA_002365025.1 Hungatella sp. UBA3147
AGGAAAAGCCCCCACATGGTGAAGCCCGAACAGGCAGATGCAGTCTGCCACCTTCCTTCCGATCCCATACTGCTCCATTAAAATGCTGTGGGCGCTTTTATAATCTGCTACCTTTAAGCGTAAAAGCCATTCCTTTCCTTCTGGACCGCTGCACATTTCAGCAATTGACAGGATGTATTTATCCCGGTAACCCAGACCCAGACCGGACAATCCCTTAAGGCCCGCCAAAGAAAGGCTCTCCGGCTCCGGAAAGGCATCATAGCTTCTTACTGTTTCTTTCAAACTCCCATCAGGGGACATGGTCAGCCCCAGCCCCTTCCTTTTGTCTCCGAACCGTTTACACAGCTCCTTAACACTGCCTGTGATACGGGTGATATTGTTATTCTGGGAGATCAAAAAGGTCACCAGCATTTCCCATAGATCCTGATGAAGGATCCGGACACCCCAGCCCCATTCCATGGCTTCCCTAAGATATGCATCTGCAGAGTCCACATGTTTTTTATAGCCGCCGTAATCGGTCTGTAAGTCAAAATAGCCGGCCCATGTTTCTTTAAACTCCCTCTCCCCGCAGGAAAATAAGAAGCTGTCTCCATCTTTGACTGCTTCCACATATTCTACCGCAGCTGCGATCGACCAGACTCCGTTTTCGCCCTCCCGGCCTTCCATGCGGAAGCACTGGCCGGACCTTGCGATCTGTTCAAAATCCATATCCTTTATCTGAATCCGGTACATAATAAGCATTTCTCCATTTCATTGCAAAGCCTTAAGACCAAATGTTTCCAGGTCATTCTTAGTTATCATTCAAATGGGTCAGAAATTCTTTCAGCCGTTTCACATCTCCGTCCTCAAAACAGTACCCATCCATGCCACAGGCCCTTGCTCCTTCAATATTCATGGGCAAATCATCAATAAAAAAGCATTCCTCCGGTTTTAAGTGGAACCGCTCAAATAAATGGCTGTACATTTCCTTTTGAGGCTTCAAACACTTTACCTCAGCGGAAAATAATCTTCCGTCAAAATGTTCAATTCCCGGAATGATATTATAACATGACAGCAGACGAAGGGATGCATTGGAGCAAAGATAGATGCCATATCCCATCTCCTTAAGCTGCCCTACCAGTTCCCCCATCTCTTTATCAGGCCACATATTATATTCATGCCAGTGCTCAAGGCAAAGAGCTGCCATTTCCTTTGCATGGGCAGTATCCAGACGCGCCTGCATCTTCTTTAAGGCATCTTCCTCTGAGATCAGCCCCATATCCAGAAACAGCCACTCCTGAGACTCGAATACAGCGATTCTTACGGCCTTGCGCTCTGCCTCATCCTCAATAAAATGCCTGCAGACAATATCTCCATCGTAATGTACCAGCACTCTGCCCATGTCAAATACTAAATTTTTAATCATGATTTTTCTCCTGTAATAATTCATTTTTCTTTTTAAACCAGAAATAATAAGGAACCTCATAAAGCAGCATACAGGCCCAGCCGGCCAGGCATGCATATGGAACGCCATTCATTCCCATAGACGGAACCAGCAGGATGACCAATGCCACACGGACAGAAATCTGGATCAGGGTGGAGATCAAGGTGATGGACATATTTCCCATTCCCCGGAAAAAACCCTGAATCCCATTGGTAAATGCCGGCAGCAGATAGAAAAAAGCCATAAGGTGTAAATATTCCGCCCCAATCCTTACCATGGTCCCATCCCCATTGGGCACAAATAATCTCATCACCGGTTCCTTCACCAGCAGGATGACAATACATATGATCACCCAATAGCCTGCTTCTATAAAAAGTCCGGTCCGAAAACCTTTCTTTACCCGTTCTCCATTACCGGCTCCCCGGTTTTGTGCCACAAAGGTCATCATACCGCTGGAAATACTTTGTTCCGGAGTAAAAGCGAAATCATCCACCCGGTTCACTGCCTGGAACGCAGCTATGGTGCTGACTCCCAGAGGATTTATGACTCCCTGTATCAAAAGCTTGCCAATAGGCTGGCAGGATTGCTGCAATGCCGTGACCGCACCCTGCTTAACCGTAAGGCTTAAAAGCTCCCGGTCCATACGGAATTCCTTTGGCTTAAGTTTAAGAATGGGAACCTTTTTATATATGTAGGAGATACACAGAAGCGCGGAAACCGCCTCCGCAATGACCGTAGAAAATGCAGCCCCAAAAACTCCCATATGAAACCCTGCCACAAATACCAGATCCAATAATGCATTTAAAACCGAGGCCATAGCCAGGAAGTGAACCGGAGTCTTTGAATCGCCCACACTCCGGAGGGCAGAAGCCACTCCG
The DNA here is from genome assembly GCA_002365025.1 of Hungatella sp. UBA3147. GTDB lineage: Bacteria > Bacillota > Clostridia > Lachnospirales > Lachnospiraceae > Lacrimispora. The sequence goes on from DEYX01000268.1 coordinate 2,302, forward strand.
TTATAAAAAAAGGTAAAGGGCGTTCCTATTAATATGACCCTTAAATAAACAGCCGCATCTTCTGAGATTTCCTTCGGTACACGGAGAAGCCTTATGATCCCGCCGGAAAAAAGCACCCCCAGGCCCACAATGACCAGGGAAAAATAAAATCCAAATAAAAGGGTGGTTGCTATCTCCTGCTTTAACTTTTCATGGCTTCCTGCTCCAAAATACTCACTCATCAGCACCGAAGCCCCGATGCAGATCCCTGTAATTCCCAGGATCACAATGTTCATGACCGGGCCTGCGGCACCAACTGCTGCCAGAGCCTCTTCTCCCGCAAACCGTCCTACCACAATGGAATCCACCGCGTTATAAGTGAGCTGGAATAAATTTCCCAAAACAAGCGGAATGGAAAACCGTATCAATTGAGATGAAATATTTCCTCTTGTCATATCCTTCATCATATCATCCTGCCCCTTTGGCGGATCAATAGCTCCTTAGCTTCTCACTGCCATCATCCTTTGTATTTTCCAGGCGTTTCACCACTACGTAGTAGCCTGAATTGTCATTGACCTTTACATAGACCCGGTCGCCTACCTTATGTCCCATAACAGCCTTTCCCAAAGGAGACTCAGAGCTGATAAGGCCTTTCATGGAATTTCCACGGACGGTTGTTACAAGCTTGTAGGTCTCCTCCTCGTCATCATCCTCAAAATACAAGTCAACTGTATTATAGAGCCCGATCTCATCGTCTTTGGATTCATCGGATATGACCTGAGCCGTCTTTATCATCTTCTCCAGATAACGGATCCTGCTTTCATTCTGGTTCTTATCCTTTTTTGCGGCATGATATTCAAAGTTTTCACTTAAATCCCCATGAGCTCTTGCTTCTTTTACCGCTTCCAGAGCTTCCTTCCGAACGACCAGCTTCCGGTGGTCTATTTCTTCCTGCATTTTCTTAATATCAATATCCGTTAATTTGTCAAACACGTTGTTCCTTCCCTCTTTCTACATTCTCCTATAGGATCCGTCATTCCTTTTTCTGGGCAATTACTTCAATACGCCCGGAAGCAGTCCCCACATGACGGTATGACCTTATGGAAAGTCCGCATTTTTCCGCCAGAGCCTCTATGCCGCTGTCCGTGAGGCAAACCTCTGCCGCTTCTCCCTTCCACATGGAAGCTCCCTTTTTTTCCAGATTTTTAATGGATTTATCAAGATCCGGACCATCAAACCAGAGAATCCCGTCCTCTGCCAGATACTCTGCCGCACGAGTCAGGATCAGCTTTAAATCCTGAGTACGGGAGATCCGGTCAATGAGGACGATCCGGTATGCCTCCTTACCGCCTTCTATCCCTTCATCGGCTTCCTCTAAGGACATGGCCTGAGGATTATATCCGGCCTTTCTGGCCTCTTTATATAATGGGCTTTTCTCTTCTCCGATGAACAGCATGGTTCCTTCTGCTGCAACTTCACCGATGTCGGCTAAAAGCCGCTCGCATCTTGCTTTTGTGCGGTGAGAGCCCTTCTTTCTGTTTACAAAACGGCTTTCTTCCCTTGCAAGATAATAATTCCCGCAATCCATGCACTTCATAAAGACCCGGACAGGCTCCAGCACATATTCATCCGCTTCTCCGCCTTCCATATAGAGAACTGCACCATAATGGGGGACACCTTTTCCTGAGCAGACGGGGCACCGCTCTACTTCTGCCGTCATTAAGTTCCGAAGTTCTTTTAACGCTGAAAAATACCAGCGGTACAGTCTGTTTTTAAATTCCTGGTCGAAAACAAATAGCTTGGTCTTTATGACTTCCGCCATCCATTTTGTTTCATGGATCACCGACTTATCTGCCATAAATCCCCTTAAACTCTCCTCCAGAGTAAGAAGCCCTGTGACAGTGTCCTCTTTCAGCCGTTCATTTTCCTTATAGGCCATAAGGTGTTCGATTCCTTCCACAACACTGCTGCATAAATTGACCATTACCAACAGCTGATTCATTCTGCCTGTTGCCATACCATTTCCCTTCTTTCAGTTGCCTGTCTTGTCCATGCATACTCTTTTATATTATCATTTTTAAGGGGTGAAAAGCAAGATGCAAACAAGAAAACCGAAAATCAGTACCCGGGAGCCGCCAGCCATGGTTCCCAGGTACTGATTTTATTGAAATGATAGTCAATCGGATATTCACAATCCGTGTCCCTGCCTGATTAAGTTAAACTTTTGAAAGCAATTTGCCTTACGTTATATTTCTGCTGAATAAATCGGTTTCTTCCAACAGGCTTTCAATGCTGTCCAGGTTCAGGCGGTGCAGCAGCTCGATCACATATGGATTCTCTGCCGGATGCATATAAGTCGCCTTTTCCCCATAATCATTGACCAGTTCTGTTCCCTGCTCCACTCCTAAAATGGACCTTGGTCCGCCGACGCAGCCGCCTTTACAGCCCATGCCTTCGTAAAAGTTTGCTTCTATCTTCCCATCCATAATATCCTGGATCATCTTCCGGCATGCAGGTACTCCATCCGCCTGTTTGGTACGGATTTCTGTTTTTTTATTGGGATTAATCGCTCTTACCGTACTCTCTACCGCCTCACTGACTCCGCCCTTTCTGGCGTAGATCCTTCCGGCCCTTGAAGAATGGTCCTTTTCACTTTCTTCCATGACAGCCGGGTCGATTCCCAGGGCATCAAATATATTCTTTACCTCCTGGAATGTAAGAACAAAGTCAACCGCACCGGCCAGATCCTTTTCCCTGGCTTCCGCCTTTTTGGCAAGGCATGGTCCAATGAATACGGTCAGAGCATCGGGATGGAGTTCTTTTACGACTCTTGCGCAGGCAACCATAGGCGATACCGAGCCAGGCACATGAGGAACCAGCTGGTGATAGACTTTACGGATCATACCGATCCACATGGGGCAGCAGCAGCTTGTCAGCTGGTAATCATTGATATCATTGATATTTTTATCAAATTCAAGGGCTTCTTTTAATGTAAGGATGTCCGCAAACAGGGCAACCTCCAGCATTCCGTCAAACCCTACGGCTTTTAATGCCGACCTAAGCTTTCCGGGAGTAACCTCTTTTGAAAACTGGCCTAAAAATGCGGGAGCTATCATTGCATATACCAGTCCCTTGGAGCTTCTTATGGCTTTTAAAGCCGGGATAATGTCCGTACTGGCTGTCAGTTTTTCCGGTGCGCAGCCTTCAATGCAATTTTCACAGCCCAGGCACAGCTCCGGATCAACAGTGACCCCATCCTTTCCGATCTCCAATGCCCCGAAAGGACAGCGCTTTAAGCATTCCTCCCGTTCCTCTTTGGAACAGGTGCAGGTTCCTGTACGGATCACTACCGGGTGCTTCGTAGGGTTCAAAAGACAGTCCAGATGATGGGGGTCGTACGAGGTTTCCAAATCCATCTCCGGATCCAAATTGTCATTTAGTACGGACTTCACCAAACTTTCATACAACTGCTTAAATGTCTGCATAAGATACCTCCCGCAAGTATGTTTTGATTTTCTTTGTAGTACTGATATTTTTATCAATTCCGGTGATTCTATGATAGTTTTTATTATAATACTTTTTCTTCTTCCTTACCATACCATTCATGGGAAAGATGATAATTCCAGGAAAATTATGGTTGCGGAAAGAATCATTGTTTCATATTCATTTTTTATTTTCCCAAAAATTCTTTTTTTATATGCAAATGCTCGATTTTATCCATAAGTTCTCCGTCTTCAAAATCAAGCTCAATGATATAAGGCATCCAATCCAGAATCCGCAGGAAAGAGTCACAGTCATAGTCTGTATCATAATAATTTAAGATACTGCTAAGCGCTGTTCCGTGGGTTCCAATGACAATATTCCTGCCATCATTGTTTCGAAGAATTTCCTTTAAAGCCGCCACGTTCCTGCCTTGAACCATGGCAATTGATTCTCCGCCCTCCTCATGAAAGTCATGATCTTCCCAACGCTTTCGAAACAATTCATGATGATTCCCGTTTCTCCCGCTTTCACGTTCGCGGAGACGTTCATCGGTGATGATTTCCTTACCATAATGCGCTGCCGTTTCCCCTATGGTATCCAAACTCCGCTTATATGGACTGCAATAAAACGAGTCAATATTTTTATCCTGCAAAACTTTAAGCACCTTCCTGGAGTCTTCACTTCCTTCCGTTGTCAAGGGTCTGGTCCTGTCAGCCTCCCAGGAATGGTCCGGCTGTGCGTGACGTACAAAATATACCCTTGTCATTATTCTTTATCCTCCCCCATTGTCTGTTATTTAATAAATGAAATCCATTTCATGATTCTATGGAATCAGCCGGTTAATATCTCTTGGAAACAAGGTGGAAAACCTCACATTCTCCTGTTCAAGCAGCTTACTTGTAAAACGTTCCAGGCCCAGCCCCAGTCCACCATGTGGCGGCATCCCATATTTATGCATCATAAGATAGCTTTCAAATAAATCTGTGTTCATGCCTCTGCGTTCCATTTTCTCAATCTGTTCCTTATACCCATGAATTCTTTGACCGCCTGTTGTTATTTCCAGTCCACGGAACAAAAGGTCAAAGCTTAAGGTTTCTTCTTCATTCTCCATACTATCCATGGCATAAAAAGGTCTCTTTTTGCTTGGATAATGGGTTACAAATACAAATTCACTTCCTGTTTTCTGCTTTATCAGCTCGTAAAGAAGTTTTTCTTCTTCCGGCTCAAAATCTTCAAAATCTTTTATAGGTCTATGATATTCCATTGAAATCAATTCTTTTGCTTCTTTAAATTTAATTGCCGGAATTTCTTTGATTACAGGCAGCTTCGCTTTTAACAGCTTTATTTCATCTCCATATTGTTCACTTAAATATTCCACTACATATTTCAGCATCATCGTTTCCATCTGCATAATGTCTTCAAAACTGCAAATGTACCCCATTTCAAAATCTACGCTTGTATATTCATTCAAATGCCTGGAGGTATCATGTTTTTCCGCCCGGAAAACCGGAGCAATTTCATACACTCTTTCAAAAACGCCTACCATCATCTGCTTGTAAAATTGCGGGCTTTGAGCTAAAAATGCTTCTCTGCCAAAATAGTCTAAGCGGAAAATATTTGCTCCGCCTTCAGCACCTGCATAAACGATTTTAGGCGTACGGATTTCTGTAAATTTTTCCTTTTTTAAGAACTCACGTATTCCATAAGTGATCCCTTCCTGCAGTTTAAAAATAGCACGTTCTTTTTCGTTACGAAGCGTAAGCGGCCTGAAATTAAGCAGAGTTTCCATAGAAGTATCTACACATTTATTATTTATTACAACTGGGCTTTGCTCTTCCGGCTTTGATAATATCTCTATGTCAATCATCTGAAGGTCATAGCCTGTTCTGGATCTTTCTTCCCCTTTGACACAGGCTATTACGATTACGCTGCTCTCCTCCTTTATTTCATCAAGAGAAAAACAGGAAATTTCCTTTGAATAAATGCACTGAACCACGTTACGTTTCGTTCTTAATAGTACAAAAGCAAAATCGCTCATTTTTCTTATTTTATAGATGCTTCCATGAATTCTTATAGTTTCACTGATATGGTTTATTAATTCCTCCGCCTCAACAGTTACCTCTTTGATTTCTCCAATGATGCTCTTCATTGTCTTTCCTCCTGGATTATGATTATTTTATTTTGATTGCTATAAATATATCCATGAGGACATCATCAATATGTCCCATACGATCACAACCTTTCCCTTTCTCGTATGGGTAAAAAAATAGAACCACACGAGCAAATTAAATTTACCAATGTGGTCCTAAATATTCCATCCACATAGGCGCAACGCTTTTAGCGCTTGCACCTGTGGTTCGTCACAGATACAAGCGCTGTCAATCGTCGTCCCAATTCAACTGTTTAAGTTGTTGATGATGATTCATAATAGCCGCCTCCATTTATAATTTGATTCAGGTTATCACAAAGAGCGTATATTGTCAAATGAAATATTCAATGGTATCTGCCGGTTTCTTCTGCGTCACTCTGTTAAATATGATGACAGCCTCCCTTGTTTCCTTGGGTCCAAGGGCATAAGTACCCTTTCCCGTGTCATTAAACATTTCCCATGGCACACACCGGTTCCTATGGTAAGGCATATCTGTAATCAGCTCCAATCCCTTTTGCTTAAAAGGTTTCTTTCTGAAATAAGGATCAAATAAATAAACATTTTCCTCATCGGCCCCTGTCACCAGTACATAGTGCCAGCAGCCTAACATCACCCGCGCCACCACAACTCCGTCTTGCTGCAGACCATACATGATCTTGCTGTTTTCTCCTATAAACACTTCGTCCCCAGTCAGATATTCACTTTGAACCGGGAATTTTTTCATCTTTCCGAATTGGTTGATCCAGTTGCTAAAAAACATCATAGCCATACGTGAGGTTCCATTTTTCCCGAACTCCCCCTTGGCATTATAGGAATCAAGACAAAACAGCATAATATGTTTGATGATATCCGGCGGAATCTGATCCCGGGTGAAGAGATAACTCATTGCATTCAGTAATGTAGTCGGGCCGCAGTCGTATTCCGTGACCTGATAATTTAGCGGATTTTTCATATTGGATTCACTTCCTTCAAAGATTTTCATACACGGTTACCAGTCATATGTTAAAAAAACCGGTATACCTATAATGGCTTTTTACCATTACAGGAATCAAACGATATTCTTTAGTCAATCGGGTATTCGCAATCCTCGCCCCTGCTTGATGAGGTTAAACTCACATACTATATCTCTTTCTTATAAGCATTATTTGTATCATTTTAGTACACTATTGTCAATATATTTTCAGATTGTATTATACCTTTTATATTATGCAGTCACAATACGAAAGTTTATGGCAGCTGATGGTTGTTCATTATTATCGGTTCAGCAAAGGTCTGAAACTTTCCTGGCAGATCATCTGGGTGGTACACTATAACATTGTGCCACAAAACTTTAACGTTATTACATAATTTCAATTTAATACGGTGAAATTCGGCACGTAAGAAAGACTCCTTGAGAGAAACTCTCAGGAGTCTTTTTCTATCCTGCTATTTGCAGGCAATCACTGTCTTTAGGCCATCGTCAAAAGAATTAGATGACGTCCTTCCATTCCAATGATCACGATGATCAGTGTTCCGTGGTATGTAAACTTGTTGGCCTATCCCCTTATCCTTTCTCAATTCTGCTATTTTAAGTTTAACTGTTGCCATATAATAACCTCCCCCTAAATTCATAATTAAATTTTATCACACAGCTCCAGTTAAACCCATAACGCAACAAGCGAATTCACTCGCATTTAAGTTGAGATATCAGTATCCACCACCACTTTGCATTGTAGTCCGGTAGCAACAGGATCATCAAACCAAAGAGTATAGACTTTAAAGACATCAATGTCTAACAATTGATTAAGACCACTTAAGTTCTCGATAACGTATATGCCATTCGTCTCCAACAGCCTGTCAGCAGGTTCATGCTCTTTTCCACGGCGTATTCCTGAGCAGTCAATTCCCAAAAAGTGAAGCGGTTGTTTCGTAAGCCATTGGATCAACTCATTGGATAACTGCGGATGATCACGAAAATAATCAGCGGTACCATATTTTTCTTTTTCACTTCGACCCGTGTATATGAAAAGAAAGGCATGTTCTGGTATGTGTAAATTTTTAATATCAGAGAGGGAGATCTCACGATCTTCTGCAATATCTGATACATCCCAAAGAATACCCGGGCACGTAATGTAGTCTAGCGGGATAACGCTTTTCTCATAGGTATCCAAATGTGTTCCCACGTGTCCTGTAGCTATATGGCGGTTTTCCTGCGTGGAGAGCCATTGCTCTATTAAGCGCTGATCCACTTGTGTTGTCAAATCATATTTCATAGCGATTCCTCCTGTATTTTTTCTTTCAGATAGTTATTGAACTTTTGTAAAAAGTCAAGTATTACTTGTTGCTCCTTTATTGGAACAGAATATAAAAAGGCGATATCCCGCTCTTCCCATTTCCTATGAGCAACCTCATGTTCTTTATACAGAACCTCTCCTTTAGTGGTCAGCCGATAGTAAATTTCTTTTTTATTATCCGGAAGAACATAACGCTCGATAAGACCATCCTGCAGCAAGCGCTTAGCCAGCCTTGTAACTGCACCTCGAGTCATAGAAAGAAGCACAGCGAGTTGCACTCCATTTGGGTGTTCAAGCTTTCCGATCGCTTCAATACAATGCAATTCTGAATTACTATATCGTGAATTTAAACCACTATTTATAAGATTGCTGAGTAAGTCTTGATTGTTATAAAGCTGTGTAAATTGTTGAAGTATTTCCCGCTCCATTTTATATCTCCTTTTTGTTTCCTGGTAAGCAATCTCATGATAACACATCAACTTTTTGTTGTCAAGTCAACAAAAAAATAATTTTAATAGAACAGTCAGCGCACAAAAACGGAGAACAGGATAAAATATAATCCTGTTCCCCGCTCTCGTCCATTTCATTTTACAGTAAAATCGACTCCACTATTTTCTTAAATTCCCATCTCTTCCTTTACGCGTTTAAAGCATTCTACTGCAAAATCCAAATCCTCCCTTGTATGGGCGGCGGATATCTGTGTACGAATTCTGGCCTTTCCTTTTGGCACCACCGGATAGCAGAATCCGATCACATAAACGCCGCGCTCCAGCATCCTTGCTGCAAATTCCACGGCCGTCTTTGCGTCATACAGCATGATCGCTACAATCGGATGATCACTTTCAATAATATCAAAACCTACCTCTTTTATCTTCTCCCTGAAATAACGGGTATTTTCATGAACGCGGTCCCTGTACTCCGTACTACGCTCAAGAATTTCAAAAGTCTTTATGGCACCTCCGGCGATTGCAGGAGCTACAGTATTGGAAAACAGATACGGTCTGCTCTTTTGACGGAGCAAATCCACGATTTCCTGTCTGGCGCTGGTATATCCGCCGCTGGCTCCACCCAGAGCCTTGCCCAGTGTACCGGTGATGATATCCACCCGGCCCATGACGCCGCAGTGCTCCGGTGTACCCTTGCCAAGCCTTCCCATAAATCCTACTGCATGGCTGTCATCCACCATCACCAGTGCGTCGTATTTGTCAGCCAGATCACAGATAGCTTTTAAATCAGCCACAATGCCATCCATGGAAAATACACCGTCTGTGGCAATTAGACGTATCCTGGCATCCTGAGAATCCTTTAAGCACTGTTCTAACTCCTCCATATTATTATTGGCATAACGGAAGCGCTTTGCCCTGCATAAACGCACGCCGTCAATGATGCTGGCATGATTTAATGCATCGCTGATCACCGCATCCTCCTCTGTCAGCAATGTCTCAAACAGGCCTCCGTTAGCATCGAAGCAGGAGGAGTACAAAATCGTATCATCCATGCCCAGGAAGGAAGAGATTTTTGCTTCCAGTTCTTTGTGTATCCCCTGGGTTCCGCAGATAAAACGTACGGAAGACAAGCCGTATCCCCATGTATCATAG
>DEYX01000156.1 GCA_002365025.1 Hungatella sp. UBA3147
CGAGGATCTGGATGGTTTAGTAGAGGCTGGTATGCAAGTGCAGCGCTTGCTGGTAAATAATATGCGTCTTGTAACTGCAGAGGACGCAAGAAATCTGTACTTAGAAATCCTATAATTATAATGCAAATAAAAAGGAGAGCGTTATTATGAAGAATGTTGAATTAAAAGGCATTATCCCGCCGATTCTGACCCCGATGAATCCCGATGAATCGATCAATCTGAAGGAGCTGGGAAACCAGATTGAACGCATGTTGGAGGGCGGCGTCCATGGTCTGTTCCCGTTTGGTACCAACGGCGAAGGGTACATCCTAAGTGAAAATGAAAAAATTGAGGTTCTGGAAGCTACGATCGATCAAGTAAAGCATCGCGTTCCGGTGTACGCAGGTACCGGCTGCATTTCCACGGCTGATACCATTCGTATCAGCAGGAAAGCGCAGGAGCTTGGTGCCGACGTGTTATCCATTATCACCCCCAGCTTTGCGCTTGCTTCTCAAAAGGAGCTTTACGACCATTACGTGGAAATTGCCAAGCATGTAGACATTCCAATCGTGCTGTACAACATCCCTGCACGCACAGGCAACAAATTGCTTCCTGAAACCGTTGCAAAGCTGGCTAAAGATGTAGACATCATCATGGGCGCCAAAGATTCCAGCGGTGACTGGGATAACTTACTTGCCTACATCAACCTTACAAAGGACTTAGACAAAGACTTCCGTGTATTGTCCGGGAACGATTCACTGATTCTGCCTTGCCTGGAGGCAGGAGGTGCAGGCGGCATCGCAGGATGTGCAAACGTATACCCTCATGTTCTTGCATCTATTTATGAACTGTTCAAAGCTGGTAAGCTTGAAGAGGCAAAAGCTGCCCAGGACTCCATCGCCTCCTTCCGTGCCGTATTCAAATATGGCAATCCGAACACGGTTGTTAAAAAGGCTGTTTCTCTGCTTGGTTATCCTGTAGGCGACTGCCGCCGTCCATTCAACTACCTATGCGACGAAGGAGCCACCGCACTAAAACAAGTTTTGAAGGAAAACACCGACAAAGGGATGTGTTAATATGAGTATAAAATTTAAACCAGTGATAGGCATTTCTATGGGGGACCCCTTTGGAAATGGTCCGGAAATAACTGTTCGTGCACTGGCAGATGAAGAAATCTACCAGCGTTGCAAACCCTTAGTAGTAGGCGACGAGACTTCCATGCGTTATGCTCTGAAGGTGGCCGGGAAAGTTCACAGCATTCATCTGGAGCTGAATGTGGTATCCACACCCGACGAAGGCAAGTATACCTATGGCACCATCGACTTAATGGATTTGAAGCTGATTCCTGCAGACGAAATTCCGGATACCTCCAGACTGGATGTACCTGAGCCTTTTGGCGTGGGAGCCTGTGCCCTGGGCGGAGAGGCAGCTTTCCAGTATGTTGTAAAAGTTATTCAGCTGGCTCTGGAAGGCCAGATCGATGCTACGGTTACCAATGCCCTGAGCAAGGAAGCCATTAACATGGCTGGCCACCACTATTCAGGCCATACCGAGATTTATGCTGATTACACGAATACCCCTAAGTACACCATGATGCTGGCTCACGGCGATCTGCGGGTCGTCCATGTTTCCACTCATGTGTCTTTACGAGAAGCTTGTGACCGTGTCAAGAAAGATCGCGTCCTGGATTGCATCCGCATTGCCAACGAAGGCTGTAAAGCACTGGGAATTAAAGAACCTAAAATTGGCGTTGCAGGGCTGAATCCCCACTGTGGTGAGAACGGCATGTTTGGCTGGGAGGAAGTCAAAGAAATCCAGCCTGCCATCGAGGCTGCCATGGCTGAGGGCATCATGATTCCTGAAAAGAAGCCTACTCCTCCCGATACCGTGTTCTCTAAGGCACTGGGCGGATGGTATGACATTGTTGTGGCCATGTACCATGATCAAGGTCATATCCCTTTAAAAGTGAAAGGCTTTGTATATAACCGTGAGGAAAAGCACTGGGAGGCTGTCGAAGGTGTGAATGTAACCCTGGGTCTGCCTATCATTCGTGCCAGCGTGGACCATGGCACCGGCATCGACCTTGCAGGCAGCGGCCGTTCCAGCGAGCTGAGCCTGGTCAATGCCATAGATTATGCTATTCTTATGGTTAATGCCAGGAAAGAAGCCTGATATAGTATGGTATATACACTGTACACGCATTTCACCAAACAGAACGATTGAATTGATATATTGTCCCAAATGCAAAAAATAATCCTGTATAATAGAGAGGAGTTCAATCAAATGACTATCCCAATGATTATTGCCATTGCTATCACTGCATTCATGATTATTTTAATCATGACAGAAAAACTTCCGTTCGGCGCACCTCCAATTCTCGCATGTCTGCTAATGGTTCTTTTTGGAATAACCGATATAAAGACTGCATTCGGCGGTTTTTCTAACGCTACCATTATTATGCTTGCCTCTTTCATGGCAATCGTGGCCGCTCTTCAAAAAACCAGCCTTATTGGTACTTTCAGAAAAACAATTTTAAATATGGCTAACAAAGGTGGATTTAAGGCATATATACTGTTATTTATTATCGTTATGTTGGCTAGCAGTATCTTTGGTACGGGCTCAACTGCATTCTATGTACTTACTTTAGGTATATTATCTACTATACAGTATACTGACAAGTTACCACGTGGTAAAGTTATTGCTGCTGCTGGTTTCGCAGCTAACCATCCATTAATTCCTGTAAATGTTACATTACAATATGGGATTGTTATTGCTGTTTTAGGAGCTGCTGGTTCAGGTATTGCCAGCGTTTCCTTAGCAAAATTCTCAATTGTAAATCTTATACTTTCATTAGCTTATGTAGTATGGGCTTTAATTGGTTATAAAGTTCTGCCTGACAAAAATGTTGAAGATAAAGAAATCGACGCTGTTAAGTCTAAGGAAACGGTTTACGATTTACCAAAATGGAAAGAAAATACAACATATGCAGCCTTTATTGCAGCTGTTGTTGGTATGATTCTTCAAAGTAAAGTTGGCGATGCAGGATATATGATTCCAGGTTTATCTGCATGTCTGATTTTAGCTATCGGTGTTCTTAATTTCGATGAAATTCGTAACAACATCGGTGCTCCAATTATTTTGATGTCTGCCGGCGTCATCGGTGTTGCGGATGCTCTTGGCAGTACAGGCTTAACTGCTTTAGTTGGCGAAACTGTAGCTAATATGCTTGGCACTAATATCAATCCTTTCATCCTGATCTTTGTTTTCTGTATGTTAACAAGTGTGCTTGCAACCCTCACGGGATCCACTATAGGTACTGTGTATGTATTTGCACCTATGGCTATTGCTACCTGCATGAGCTTGGGTCTAAATCCAACAGCAGCAGCTGCTGCAATTGTAGTTTCGGGCTGGAATGGCCATTTCTTACCAATTGACGGTATGCCAGCTATGGTAATGGGTATTGGTAAGTATAAGCTAATAGAGTTTTGGAAATACACAATTCCGATGTATTTTATCCGCCTGCTTGCTTTAACTGCCGGAGCTTTGCTATTGTTCCCTATGTAAGATTCTAAATTACTTAAATGAATGGCAAGCAGTGACCAAACGCATTCAATGTGTATCAAAAAATATACGGCTTTATATGAAACAGATCATCAACCGACATTTTGAGAAGGAGGTATAATTATGAATAATAAATTTGAACTGGAGCATATCGGCATCAATACCCCAAATGCTGAGGAGGCAGAAAGACTGGCTCAGCTTCTGAGCATGATGTTTAATCTGGAGCCACGTCATGGACAAAAGTCCGAATTCGGCGGTCCTTACTTTGAGTGTATGAAGGCTCCATTTCTGGGGGCGAACGGCCATATTGCTATGCGTACACCTGATTTGACCGCTGCTGCAGAAGAGTTGAAAGAAAAAGGCTTCTCTTTCAACATGGATACTGCCGCATATTCCGAGGAAGGCAAACTGAAGAACGTCTATTTAAACGGCGAGTTTGGCGGTTTTGCCATCCATATTATGCAAAAGTAACGGCAAAACCAGCTTAAACAATACTGCGATATCAACCCACGATTTAACTGCACTCCAAAAGTTTGGCATGTGATAAAATCAGCATGTTAGACGAATGGGGTGCAATTTTTTATAGAGGATACAATTTTCAGATATAGTCATCGAAAAAAGGATATGAGGCGCAGCGTGATGGGAATGGAAGATATTCTTACTTTTATTTTTGTGAAGATATTTTTACTGTTTCACACATTTCCTGCAGGACTCTGTAGATTTTCCCCTGAGCGGATTCATCGCACAGGATTACGATCTTATCTCCGGCCGATAATGTCGTATTCCCCCGCGGAACAAACTCCGCTTCGCCCCTCATAAGCGATACCAGCAGACAGGTCTGGGGCCAGTCGATCTCGGAAACCTTCTGTCCATCTGCATCACTTCCGTGAAATATCATTCCTTCTACCAGTACCTTTTCTTTGTTAAGAGAAGAATGAATTTCCGGTTTCATCTTTGCCAGTAACCGGTGTAGAAGCTGGTCATAGACGGGAGCCGTATGAAACATATCGGGGATGATATAGGCCACCAGGGCCACCATGGACAGTGTCAGCAAATGAGAGAAGCTGCCGGTCATCTCACTGATCAGAATGACTCCGGTGATGGGAGAGCGGACAATGGCAGAAAAACAACCTGCCATTCCCAAGATGATAAAATTATCCAGAAGTCCGCTTAAGGAACCGGTTGCCAATCCAGCTGCATGGTAATAAATACTTCCGCTCAACGCTCCGATTACCAGAAGAGGAAGAAAGATTCCACCCGGCGCACCACAGCCAAAGCTTAACATGGAAAAACTGAATTTAGCGATCAGAAGTACGATCAATGCTCCAAGTGCCATCTGACTGCTGGTCAGTGTTTCCGCCAGAGAATGACCTCCGCCTAGTACATATGGGTAGGTAAAACCGAAAATTCCAGCCAGTAAAAATGGAATCAGAACCCGGACTGCCTGAACCCGGATTTTCATATACCAATCCTGAGTCATGGAAAGGCAGTTGTTATAAAGAACTCCCATAGCTCCCAGGATTACCCCGAAGAGAATCACGTGGCCATATGTAGATAAAGGCATCATAGTGCTGATCTGAAAATTAAAAGCCGGCTGAAGACCAAACACATTTCTGGAAACGAAATCAGCCGTAATGGAGGAGGCCATGGTAGATAAAAGCAGTTCCGGTGAAAAATGCTTGTGAACCTCTTCCAAGGAGAATAGAACACCGGCAATGGGAGCATTAAATGCAGCAGAAAGTCCAGCGCTGGCCCCGCATGTAATTAAAAGCTTCTCCTCTGTTCTGGCTCTTTTGGTCAGTCGCGACAAGCCCTTTGCAGCCATTGCACCCAGCTGGATGCTTGGCCCCTCCCTCCCAAGTGACAGACCGCATCCAATGGAAAGAAGACCTCCGCCCATTTTTGCGATCAGGACTCTCCACCAACAGGGGTCTAATTCCCCCATCATCTCACCTTCTACCTGGGGAATCCCACTTCCGGATATAAAGGATTCCCATTTTAACAGCATTGCAACAACAAAAGCTGCGGCTGTCAAAAAAATAAACCAAACCGGTATCACCCATATGTGATCTTTTCCATAGTTTAAAACTGTATTAAGCAATTTCTCCGCATAGGTCAGGAGATACCGGAAAAGCACAACAAAAGCGCCTGAAATTGCACCAACAGCAATTCCTTCCAATATTAAAGCATAGCGAAAACTTCGGTACCGATGAATGGTATTCTTTACCGTGTGACATTCAGTCTGCATATTCATCCCTCCTGTAGCTGTATTTTGTTTCATCTGCAAACAATATAAAATTATAGTTCTTTAAATATCTGTTTGCAAGTCAAATGCTGTATTTTTCTTTGTAATGGCTGTCTCACAGATTATTTATTAATACATCTGTATGCAATTGCAGTCTGGAGTTTTGCGGGATTTAGGTAATACAGTTGAGGGATGCATTTCATTAACTCGAAAAATATGATATAATTTGAGTGTCGGATATGCCAATTGATAAGGAGATTTGTTTGATATGACACAGTTTACTGAGGAAGTCCTAGTAATAATAAAGGGAATACCATATGGGAGAGTTATGAGCTACGGACGGGTTGCGAGACTTGCAGGAAATACCAGAGGTGCGAGGCAGGTAGTCAGGATACTTCATTCTATGTCTGAGAAGTACAACCTCCCATGGCACCGGATCATTAACTCCAAAGGCAAAATATCAATCACGGATAAAAGATATGCAGATATTCAAAGAGAACTTCTTAGATCGGAAGGAATAGAGGTGACTGAGGACGGATACATAGATATTTCTGCATATGGAATATGAGATAAATTATCAAATATCAATTGATGTTTATAAAATGAAAGGGAGTTGACAATATGTCTAAAATGCCGATGATGTTTATAGGCCATGGTTCGCCTATGAATGCAATAGAAGATAACCGCTATACAAGGAGCTGGAAGGAAATGGCCAAGAAAATACCTAAGCCTGAGTCAATAGTATCAATATCGGCACATTGGTATACGAATGGCACAAAGATTATGAATGAGGAAAATCCAAAGACAATTTATGATATGTACGGATTTCCTAAAGAGTTATATGAGATTTCATATAATGTACCCGGCAATCCGAAACTTGCGGAGAATGTAAAAAGTTTAATCAGCAAACAAAGTGTATTTGATAATTCCTGGGGCATTGACCACGGTACCTGGTCTGGTCTGGTCCATATGTACCCCGAAAGGGATATCCCCGTTATTCAAATTAGCATAGATGCCTCCGCGCCGCCGGAAGTTCATTATCAGATAGGCAAGGAGTTAAATTCCTTAAGGCATCAAGGCGTTTTATTGTTTGGCACCGGAAATATCGTTCACAACCTGCGAATGATTGATTGGGGGATAGAAGACAAAGGCTTTGATTGGGCATATAAGTTTGATGATTATATAAAAGAAAATATTGAAAATAGAAATCATGAGAATGTCATTAATTATCTGAGCTTGGGAGAAACAGCAAAATTAGCCGTACCTACGCCGGATCATTTTAATCCAATCTTATATATACTTGGCGCCTTTGATAATGAAGATAAGATATCAACTTATAACAACAGCTGCATGATGGGGTCCTTGTCTATGACAAGCTATCTATTTACATAGATGGCAACACATATACCACATAACAAAACTATAGATCTGAAAAATATACCCTGCTGCTAAGGGCAAACAGTGCCTTGCATTCTTGCGCCTGCCTGTTAGTATGATATAGTTAGCTCGTACTAACAGTAAATATAGTTTTTTGATAATAAAACAAGAAAGGAGCTTATAAATGGAGCATAAATTCTATATTAATTCCAATAATGGATATGCCGCTATGCTAGAGCAATATAGAGCCATGCATGAGCAAATAGGGGATGCTCGTTTCTTGCCTAACCACGATATGAGGAAGGGAACCGTTTATGATATAAAACCGGAGTATGGCAAGGGAACCATTCAAATATATAATCTGCTCGGCAATGTTATGCTGCTCATCTATGATTTTGTGTTTAATAATGATATTGTAACAGCATTTGATTTAACCCACAATTATTTCGAGATTGAATACTGTATAGACGGATGCATGTATATAGAAGAAGAAAGGGCAGGAGATACTTGCTTTAGCCAAAACAACTTATCCATCTCTTTATCACAGGATATGAAAGGTATCATCAAGCGTTGTGCAGGTCAAAAGTATCAGGGGGTTTCCATAACAGCCAACAGGCATGTACTTCCTTCTTATTTTGGAAGCACAGGGGTCGATGTATGGAATGATACGATAGAAAAGCTGGAAGACCAGCTTCGCTCGGAGTATTATTTAGGTTTAGATACTCCCCTTGAAATCGCCACTGCTTTTCTGCAGATATTTCATTGCCGCCTCCCTGCAAAAACCCGCACTTTATTTTACGAAAGTAAAGTTATGGAAATATTATCAATGATCGTATCTAACGAGATTATGAGGTATGATAAGTTTGAGCCAACAGCGCTAACTCCTTATGAATTACAAAAAATAAAGGAAATTCCCCGTATTTTGCTTGAACAGCCTTTTGAATTACCAAGCATTCTTTCGCTATCTAAGAAGTTGGTCATTAATCCTAAAAAACTGACCAAAGGTTTCAAGCTTATTTATGGAGATACTATTTTCAGCTATCACAGGAAATTTTCGTTGCAACAGGCTTCTTCCTTGCTGCTGAACACAGAGAAAACAGTTAATGAAATTGCCTATGATATTGGCTATTCAAGCTCCAGCAATTTCTGTGCAGCATTTAAAAAACAATATGGTATTACCCCATTAAAATATCGGGAATCCTCATTGCTGCGTAGTGCAGAATAAGTTTTAGCTAAAATAATTTAAAAACATTGTTCTTAAACCACAGGTACATACTTGTGGTTTTTTTGTTTTTTCCATATTCATTTATTGAAAGTCTTTTGCTCAATATAAGTCGGCATCGCAAGCAATATAGTTCATAAGCGTTTATGAAGTACAATATACTACTAGTTAGCTAAAACTAACCAATTTAATACAGGAGGGATATACATGCTAAAAAAAACAACATCAATTTTATTGGCATTCATCTGTTGTACCGCATTGGCGGCTTGCTCACAACAGTCAACAAACGAAAAAGAAGCTTCAAAACCAGTATCAACCAACCAGACCAGTACCTCACAACAGGACGGTTATTATCCTTTAAATTTTACTATTTATGACGATAAAGGAAATGAAATTCGGCAAACCGTTAATGAGGAGCCAGAGAGAACTGTCGTAATTGGGCAGGGCCTTGCAGAGTTGATGATTCACTTCGGAGAAAAAGACAGGATTGCAGGGCTGGCCTATTTAGACAAATCCTATTCCCAATATGAGGACCAGATCAGACAGATTCCGCTGCTCACGGATACGTGGCCTTCTAAGGAATCTATTATCGCACTGGAGCCGGATTTAATTGTTGCCATGTCTTCGACGTTTACCGATGAACGTCTTGGTGACATTTCGTTTTGGAATGAAAGAGGAATTCCTGTTCTTACAGGTATTAATTATACCATGGGCCGTACAATTAACAGTGTTTTTGACGACATCAACAATTTGGGAATGGTACTAAATATTAAAGATAAAACAGATGCTTTTGTAGAGGATCAGAAAACTCGAATTAAAATGATTCAGGACAAAGCCTCACAGTCGGCTAATAAGCCACGGATTTTGCTTTTTGCTGGAGGTCAAAAGGATACTTATTACTATTATGGTCCTACCCTCTGTGTCATAGATGAAATGGTGGAAGGCGCAGGCGGTGAGTACATAAAAGTATCAGAGGATACCTATGTAGAGATGTCTGCCGAATCCATCCTTTCTATTAACCCTGATAAAATTATTATCACCGAATTCCAGAAATCCGACAGCGACGCTGCAAAGCATTTATTACTTAATAATTCAAGCTTAAAAAATGTTACTGCACTTAAAACAGGGAGTGTAATGGTGGCTGATTATACGAATGCTATTCGCGGCAGCCTTAATCTTGCGGATTTATATGAGGATGTTGCAGAGTTTATTCATCCTGAATTGTTTAGGGAGGAATAAGGATGGTTTCAATACAAAAAGAAGAACAAAAGAATGCCTGGCAGACCTTTAAATGCAGCTTGCATAAACAATCTTCATTCTCAATAATTTTTATGATTTTACTCGTTGCTGTCGTTGCAACGGTTGTAATTTCAGTATCCATTGGTCAAGTATCAATACCCTTTCAGCAATCATTTAAGATATTGATACATCAATTGACTGGGGGGAAAATCGGTGATGATAGTGAGTTGGTAAACAGTATGTTTGCAGATATTATCTGGCAAATCCGATTTCCAAGGGTTCTGCTGGCAATGATTGTGGGGGCTGGGCTGGCACTTTGCGGAGTAGTAATGCAGGCTTCCGTACAAAACCCTTTGGCTGACCCCTATATCTTAGGAATTTCATCTGGGGGTGCTTTAGGGGCAACCTTCTCAATTATGCTTGGATTTGGGGCAGGAGGAATGCTCGGAGAGTTCGGGGCTGCGATATGGGCATTTATTGGTGCGCTGAATGCTGCGGCACTTGTATTGGTGCTTGCCAGTATCGGAGGAAAAACATCTTCTGTCAAGCTTGTTTTAGCTGGAACTGTAATTAATGCCCTTTGCAGTGCTTCTTCAAACTTTATCATTTATTTCGCGAAAAACTCAGAGGGCATACGTTCTGTATCCTTTTGGACAATGGGAAGTCTGGCATCAGCGGAATGGGATACTCTGCTTCTTGTGTCTGCAGTAGTAATAGCAGCAATTATCTTTTTCCTGTTCCAATCAAGAGTAATGAACACGATGCTGATGGGAGAAGATACCGCGATTACCTTGGGTGTTAATTTGAATTTTTACAGACGGTTGTACATGGTGATTTCCTCCGTAGTAACAGGTGTTCTGGTTTCCAGCTGCGGAATTATTGGATTTGCAGGTCTTATCATTCCTCATATTGTACGTAGTGTTGTAGGGTCAGATCATAAGCGGCTAGTCCCTGCGGTGATTCTTTTCGGAGGTTTGTTTATGATGTGGGCAGATATTTTTGCCCGAACAGTAATTCCAAATGGAGAAATGCCAATAGGTATCGTCACTTCACTTTTTGGTGCACCTGTGTTTATGTATATTCTGATTAGAAAAAGCTATGGATTCGGAGGAAGATAATTGAATTTAAAAGTAGATCACGTATCAGTCACCCTATCGGGTGCAGATATTGTAAAAGACATCAGCATGAAAGTGGATGATAAACAATTTGTTGGAATTATTGGACCAAATGGGTGCGGAAAATCCACCTTGCTGAAAAGTATTTATAAAGTTATCAAGCCACAGAAAGGCATTGTCTTTTTAGGAGATAAGGATGTTTTAAAATCATCTGCACGTTCTATCTCTAAAGATATGGGGGTGGTAGGCCAATTTAATGATTTGAGCTTTGATTTTACTGTCCGTGAGATGGTGATGATGGGGAGATCACCGCACAAACATTTCATGGAATCTGACAATATGGAGGATTATAAAATCGCAGCCGATGCGTTAGAAAGAGTTAACCTGGAAAAGTATGCAGACAGAAGCTATTTAACATTATCCGGCGGTGAAAAACAACGGGTAATATTGGCCAGAGCAATTGCTCAAGAGCCAAAGTTTCTAATCCTCGATGAGCCGACCAATCATCTGGATATTAAATATCAGCTTCAGATTCTATCTGTTGTCAAATCATTAAATATTGGTGTTCTTGCAGCCCTGCATGATCTTTCGATGGCGTCTGTTTACTGCGACATTCTTTATGTAGTTAAAGACGGACAGATCATAGCTTCAGGAAATCCAAAAGCAGTGCTGACGAAATATCTTATCAGGCAGGTTTTTGAAATTGATTGTGAGGTTTACCCCAATCCGATTACCGGTGATTTAGCAATCGCATACCTGTCCTCTGCTAATAGGACTAGGAGGGAATAAAAAGATGGAAATTGATATGACCAAAGGAAATCCATCACGGATTATTCTGAAATTTTTCATTCCGTTGTTTATCGGAGATTTGCTTCAACAATTTTACAGTATTATTGATGCAATTGTAATAGGGAGATTTGTAGGCACAGATGCATTTGCAGCAGTTGGGTCTTCAAGTGCTGTAACCGTGTTTATAACATCTATTTTGCTGGGACTTGCTATGGGTGCTTCGGCAATTTTTTCTCAGCTATATGGAGGCGGGCAGTATGATGAACTGAAAAAAACGATTTCCACAGCCTTAATTTTCCTGTTTAGTGTAAGCGTATTGATTACGGTTGTAACATCAGTTTTTTTACCACAGATTATCGCCCTTTATCAAATGCCAGAGAAGACTGCCGTTTATGCTGCAGATTATTTGAAATTTGTTTTTTATGGTTTTATTTTTGTCGGTATGTATAACGCATTTGCTTTTCTATTACGGTCATTTGGAGATTCAAAAACTCCATTATATTTTTTGATTGCCTCTTGTGTATCAAATCTCATTTTAGATTTGATCTTTGTAGTGGTGTTTCATATGGGGACCGCAGGTGCAGCGATTGCCACGCTTCTTACACAGGGTTTCGCTGCTATAGGCTGCGGTATTTATACAATACAACGAATGCAATTTCTGAATTTCAAACGGGAGGACTTAATATTCAGCAAGTCTGCATTTCATAAGATCGCTACTTTTTCCGTCTTGACAGCGCTGCAACAGTCAATTTCCAGCTTCGGAATGATGCTGATTCAGGGATTGGTTAATACCTTTGGCTCAACGGTTATGGCTGCATTTGCAGCTTGCTCTAAAATCGACTCTGTCGCCAATGCTCCTTTGCAAGATCTGGGTAATTCTTTTTCTACATATACTGCACAGAATGTAGGTGCTGGAGAAACAAAAAGAATCCGGGAGGGGTTTCATGCAACTTCAAGGATTATTATAATCCTGTCGACAGTAATCAGCATTGTCGCATTTATCTTTGCCCCAAACTTAATCACTCTTTTCGTAAACAAAAATGCAACAGAGGTGATCGCTGTCGGTGTCGGCTATCTTAGAATTGTTTCCATATTTTATGTATTACTTGGCTTTATTGTTATGTTTTATGGATTTTTCAGGGGTCTTGGAGCCATTAAAATATCAATTTTGATGACCATAGTATCACAGGGATTGAGAGTATTGCTGGCCTATTCATTAGCACCTGTCAGGGGCTTTTCGGGTGTTTGCTGGGCGATTGTTGTAGGATGGTTTTTGTCAGACTTATTAGGATTTTATATGTACAAGAAAGTCATGCTGCAAAAAAAGACTAGTTAGTTTAATCAATAGTTATATAAAAAAATCTAATTAGTGATAGATTTATTAGAAACTCTACCGTATGCTTCTTTATCTGCATTGAAACAGCAAAAAGAAGTAAGTCTTAAGATAATAAATTTTAATAAAAAATAGCTTTAGATAATCGCAGACCTCAAGAAGTTTCGCGGCACGTTACACATTAGCTCAATACATGAAAAAGGGGTAGGCCTAACAGAAATTTGTACTATTTTTCTGTAATGGCTTACCCGTTTTTTTAAGATTTTATAGCCCAACGTAATTTTGCACATCGGGCGCGGCCATTGGAATTGCATTCGGCGGCCGATGGCCGAATAGCTTCAGGAGCAATTTCTCTATAGATCCCTTCACGATAGAAGCGTTTAAATGATTTTTTAACAAGGCGGTCTTCGCCAGAATGAAAGGTAAGGATCGCAACGCGCCCGCCCTCAGCCATCGCATCAGGAAGTTTTTCTAAAAAAGTATATAACACTTCAAATTCATTATTGACGTCAATTCGCAGCGCCTGAAAGCATCTTTGACAGGATTTTTTTATTTCTTCGTTTCTATCCTTTTCCGGAATGAAATTCAATGCATCTTTGATGATTTGTTGGAGCTGACTAGTTGTTATAATTTCTTCTCCTTTTTTAATTGCGGTAATAATGGCACGGGAGATTTCATCAGAATGGGGCTCATCCGCGTTTTCTAACAGCATACCATGTAATTCGTCTTGTGAAATGGTTTTAAGGCGATCCGCTGCAGAGACACCTTTCGATGGATTTAGCCGTAGGTCCAGCGGTCCCTCTGTTTTAAAAGAAAATCCTCTTTCAGGATTGTCTATTTGCATGGAAGAGACGCCCAAATCTGCCAATATAAAATCCAATGGTCCTGATTCAGAAGTAATCTGGTCTATATTGGAGAAGTTTGTTTGCCTGACTGTTATAATTTCCGGGCCAAAACCTAAGTGTTCCAAACGCTCCCTGGTTTTAGGTAATTCAATAGGATCTACATCAGTAGCATACAAATGACCCTTTGAATCTAAGCATTTAAGCATCTCTAAAGTATGACCGCCATAACCTAAAGTTGCATCTAATCCAGTTTGGCCAGGGGCGATTTGTAAAATTTCTAATATTTCTTTTACACAAATGGAGCGATGCATACCAGCAGGAGTATTTCCTTTTTGAATGACCTTTGCCACAGCATCAGCATATAGTTCTGGTTGCAGTTCCTTATATTTATCTTTAAAAGCTTTTGGGTGAGTGCCTTTATATCTTGGGCGACGCTGATGTTTTTGCTCTTGATTATCCATTTTTGTTACCACCTTTTTAATATCTATTTTTATCTATAATCCAAAGTGTCCAAGAAGCGGACAGCTTTAAATATTCTTACACATTACATGATATCAAATGCATGTCATAATAGCAAATGCATAATATATGAATCTGTAGGAAAAATCAAGTCTACCCCGGATGGAAGTTAATAAAACAGTAGTTATTGCATTGAACGGTATTCTCATGTAAAATGGGTTAGCACGTAACTTACCCAAGATTGAGGAATCTTTTTCATTATTATAAAGATTTTGAATGGAAAGAAAGGCTGGATATGGATGTTAGAAAGTTTCATAGTTATATAATCGGTGAGGATATTGTAAAGGCGCTTAATGGTATGGAGTATGATATACCTACGGAAGTTCAGGCTAGAGTCATTCCCGCCGCTTTGGAAAAAAATGATTTAATTGTCAAAGCCCAGACGGGCAGCGGTAAGACTGCCGCTTACGTAATTCCGATATGTGAATTTATTGAATGGCTGGAAAATAAACCACAAGCGCTTATTTTGACTCCAACAAGGGAGCTTGCTGTTCAGGTAAAAGAGGATTTTACTAATATAGGCCGGTTTAAACGAATAAAAGCAGCAGCAATCTACGGAGGTCACCAGTTTTCTATTGAGAAAGCCGATTTGAAGCAAAAAACACATGTGGTTGTTGGCACGCCGGGGCGTGTCATGGATCATATTAAGAAAGGTACGTTACCTTTAAATAAGATTAACTGCTTAGTCATTGATGAAGCTGACCGAATGCTGGATATGGGATTTATTGAACAGGTAGAAGAAATTATGAAAGAACTGCCAAGGGAACGGATGGCAATGTTGTTTTCTGCTACTATATCCGATGAAGTAAAAAATTTATCATCAAATTATATGAGAGATCCTATCAATATAGATGTCAGCGAGGCCGGTGTCGTGACGGCAGATATTAATCATGTTCTTTATATTACGGATGAAGAAGAAAAATTTGACTTACTGACCGATGTTATGATGATTGAAAATCCGGATAGCTGTATTATTTTTTGCAGTACAAAGGACCGGGTGGATATGATATGTGAACGTCTGAATGATTTAGGCTATCCCTGTAATAAAATGCATGGCGGCATGGACCAAGACGATCGATTATCTGCAATCAAGCGTTTTAAAAGGGGAGAGTACCGCTATTTAATAGCTACAGATGTAGCAGCAAGAGGGATAGATATAGAGAATATTTCTCTGGTTATTAACTATGACATCCCCTTGGAAGAAGAAAACTATGTTCATCGCACAGGAAGAACAGGGCGTGCAGGGCGAAAAGGAAAAGCCATCTTATTTGTTGTCCCGACTCAAACCAGATACCTGCACGACATCGAAGATCTGATCGGGTTTAGAATTCAGGAAAAAACGAAACCTTCCAAAGAGGAAGTAGCCAATCAAAAATCTTCCTTTGATGATAAAATAAATACGGCCCCTAAGATTAAAAAGATGAAAAGTGATCAATTAAATAAGGATATAATGAAATTACGTTTCAGCGGTGGAAAGAAAAAGAAACTTAGAGCAACTAATTTTGTCGGAGTCATATCCAATCTGGATGGTGTGAATGCAGAAGATATCGGAATAATAACCATACAGGATACCCTTACCTATATTGAAATATTAAACGGGAAAGGCCCATTGGTACTGGAAGCAATGAAAAATACAATGATATGCGGTAAACAATTGAAGGTGACGAAGGCAGTGGATAAAATTTAAAATGATATATTATGGATTAACATTTTGAGATGCCAGCTGGGTTGAACCCACTTTCAGGTTTCAGTGGTGTGTGAACCTCAGAGATTGACTGATTAATTGGTCAATCTCTTTTCTCTTTTAGGCTTGATCACAGGAAAAATGGATTTATTGTCTTATACTTTTCGTGTCCATATTTACATAAATTCCTATGAATTTCAGAAAATTAACATAAAAATTCGTCCAATTGCATAGAAAACTGCACAGAACTAATTCCTTTAGAATAAACTGAATTGAGAATGAAAATGCGTTGCAAATCGAGCAGTTTGCAGGAGTTTATATGGACAATATCAGCTATAGTGATGAAGCAATGACAAGTGCAGGATTACCTTATGATAATATAAACTGGTATAACATTGCGGGTCAGCCTTTTGGTACTGCCTCTAGATTTAATGTTATTGTATTTAATGATGCCAATAACATTATAGATATTGAAGGGCCTGTAGCAATAGGCGGAAGTTTTTACAGCCCCAGGGGTTTGAGTGTTGGCTTTGCCACTAAAGGTAACAAAGCAGTCAATTACTCACCGGATTTAGTACGCTTTTTAGTTGGCGGTAATGTATCTATGACCGGCCCTTTGGTTGTGATCGGTCATGTGGTTGTGGGCGGAGGTTTCCGTGCAGCCAAGGGAAGTACCTATTTAATCGGAAAAGATGGAATGAATGATGGAATACAAGAACTGAAATTTTTGTACCAGGCCAATGGAGGCAGCCAATATTGGACACCATCGGATAAAGGTGATCACTATGTGGTTCCCAGTTATGACGTACCAAGATATATACCTGCAAGCAGGATAGGTGCTGACTTACCTGGATTTTTTAGTGATGCCAGGGAAAGCATCGGTTTCTACAAAGATTGTATTGAGTCTTTAACTCCAAATGGAAATGTAGTGGATAATAATTACGAGTGGATTTTAAGGGGCAATGATCCTGTACAGAATGTATTCCTTATCGATGTAAGACCAAATGGTTTAATCAATAAAGGAATTCGTGCAGAAGTTCCACAAGGAAGCAGAGTTATTGTAAGGCTGAGAACAGGAGCAAATGCCCATTTGCAATACGGTGTTTATGGGGAAAGAAGTAAAGCTAATCAGACATTATATGTGTTTGAAGATGCAACTAATATTTATATGGAAAAGTCTTCTGATATCTGGGGAAGTATATTGGCACCACAGGCTATGTTCCATGCTCATCCTACCGGCGGCCATGTAAGCGGCAATGCTGCCTTAGGATCTTTTGCCGTAAATGCTGAGAGCGGCTTTGAATTTCACTATTACCCATTTATTGGAGGAGTGATATGTCCAGCTGCAGCACCAGCTCCGGAAGTACCTCAGGTTTCACCAGGACAGGAAGAACAGGTATGCCCACCTTGTCCGGCACCAATCCCTTGTCCGGCACCAATCCCTTGTCCGACACCACCACCCTGCCCAACCCCGGAGCCCTGCCCACCTTGTCCGGTACCACCACCTTGTCCTACTCCGGAACCCTGTCCGACATGTCCGGTACCACCACCCTGCCCAACCCCGGAGCCCTGCCCAGCGTGCCCGGTAC
>DEYX01000157.1 GCA_002365025.1 Hungatella sp. UBA3147
CATCCCGGAGGAGATCGTAGACCTCAATTCCTGCCAGCCCATTTCCCAGGGTATAAACAGAAAGCTTTGTCACATCGTAATCAAAAATGCTGGTTCCATTGATCAGATCCCTTCCATAAGCATAGTAACCGCCGATGGAATTGATCTCTCCCCTTGCATATTCCGCCATTTCCACCACCTTTGCAAAGGACTCTTCCCCCCGCAGAGCAAGATTCCTTCTTGATATGTCAAGGCTTGACAAAAGCAGGTAGGAGGCGCTGGTTGTCTGGGTCAAGTTTATGATCTGACGCATATAATCCCCGTTCACCCCTTTGTTTAAAAGGAGAAGGGAACTCTGTGTCAGACTTCCTCCTGACTTGTGCATGGAGACCGCCGACATATCCGCTCCCGCTTCCATAGCGGAAACCGGAAGACCCTTTCCGAAATAGAGATGGGTACCATGGGCTTCATCAGCCAGAACCTTCATCCCGTGGTCATGAGCCAGCCGGACAATGGAGCGGATATCAGAACAGATTCCGTAATAGGTGGGATTGTTAACAAATACCGCGACTGCATCGGGATTTTCCATAATTGCCTTTTCCACCTGGCCGATCTCCATGCCAAGGGAAATGCCCAGCATGCTGTTCACCTCGGGGTTTACATAAATAGGTACCGCACCGCACAATACCAGAGCATTTAGAGCGCTTCTATGGACATTTCTTGGAAGAATGATCTTATCCCCTGCTTTGCAGACAGACAGGATCATGCTCTGTACAGCCGACGTGGTTCCTCCCACCATTAAAAATGCATCTGCTGCTCCAAAAGCATCTGCTGTCAGCCGTTCCGCGTCCCGGATCACAGACACCGGATGGCATAGATTATCAAGAGGCTTCATGGAATTCACATCAAGTCCGACGCACCGTTCCCCCAAAAGGCGGGCAAGCTCCGGATTTCCCCTTCCCCGTTTATGGCCCGGTACATCAAAGGGTACTACCCTCTTTTTTTGAAATGTTTCAAGAGCTTCGTAAATAGGCGCCCTCATCTGATCTTCTTTGTTCATATGGCTCTTACCTCTCCTTGTTACGGGAATTTTACTCCCTCTTTTGTCGCTGAAACGTAAGTGTCGCCTAATTGGCGCAGATTTTTCATAGCAAAAAGGCAGGTGATTATTCATCACCTGCCTGCAATTTCATGAATGATAGTTCAAGTAAGGGCATTTTACCCGTCTTTTATTCATGACAATTATCGTTTTCGAGTCTACATAGCAAATATGTTGTCCCTGCTATTATTGATCGTTTCACAAGTGATGTGCATTCGCACGGATTATAAAGTAATCAACTTATAAAATTTGAGCTTTTAACTCAATCAATAATGTGGTTTCCCACGCTCGGCAGCTGACCCGCCTGTCCGTCTGGGCTTAACTTCTTACGAAGTGGTCAATATTTGTATGAAAACGATAATGTCTCTTCATATCGGGGTAAAGAATAACATATTTTACAGCTTCATGTCAATAAAAAATTTAACATTTTTTGAAAACAGCCGCTGATGGGAATCTTTATTATTCCCATCAGCGGCTGTTCTTCACTTTTTTGTCTTATCAATTCTTTTTGCTGCACATCTGAAGGCGATGCTGGTATTTCTCTTTGGTGGCAAGGCCGCCTCTTATATGACGCTCGGATTTGTTAATATCAAGGATTACCCTGGCCCGGGCTGCCAGGGACGGATTAATGTGTTCCAAACGGTCCGTAACATCTTTATGTACCGTAGATTTGGAAATCCCAAATTTCTTCGCTGTCTGCCTCACGGTCGCATGATAGTCTATGATGTAGTTGGCGATCGCAACCGCGCGTTCTTCAATATATTCCTTCAAGAAAATCCCCCTGCTAGGACGTTTTTACATACTTATGCAGGAGTAGTAGCAAGTATGAATGGTTATCCCCTCTGATTACAGATGAAATTTTTTAAGACCTTTAATCCGTTTTTTCAGGCGTGCCGCTTTGCAGAATTTCATAAAATTCTTCCAGCACCAAATAATTTTTTTAAGGATTTTTGTCACGCTTTCCCTGCGCAGCGGAAATTTTCGGTTCACTTTTTTATTTTAATTCTGTCGTTTGTAACCAAAAAGCGCTGCCTCAGGCTTTTTAAGCCTGCAGACAGCGCTATACAATATTTCATGAAAATCTTCCAAATTCCTTCATTTTGTAACAGCCATATATACCCCGTATTTGGATCTTCTGCTGTTTTTTATATGCAGCATTTTTCCAGAACGGTACGCTGATCTATGGATACGGTCATGTATTCCGGTGCTTTCCCTGTAAGCTCCTGGCTTCGTTTATCAGGCTGCTGGGTTCCCACATACACGTTGTATGTACCTGCTTCCATTACCAGATCTCCTTGTTCATCCCTTAAGGCAAAGGCTTTGTCGGAAAGCGTCACCTGCACTTCTCTTTCCTCCCCCGGTTCCAGCTCTGCCTTTAAAAGTGCCTTAAGCTGAGCATTTGGTGTCTGAGGTGCACAGGATTTCACATATACCTGCAGGGTTTCTGCCCCCTTCTTATACCCCTCATTCTTTAACACTGCTTTTATGGTTAAGGTATCTCCTGCCCCTATCCGGTCATGGCTTAAGGACACATCCCTTACGGAAAAATCCGTGTAGGAAAGTCCATAGCCAAAGGGATAGAGAGCTTCCTGCTCCATATATCGGTAGGTCCTGCCCTTCATGGAATAATCCGTAAAGGCCGGAAGCTCCTCTGTACTCCTGTAAAAGGTAACGGGAAGCTTTCCCTCCGGCGCATAATCACCAAACAGCACGGCAGCCAGAGCACGGCCTCCCTGAGCTCCTGGGTACCACCCTTCCAAGATGGCAGGAATATGGGCATCTGCCCAGGACACATCAAGGGCGCTTCCGGATAAAAGTACTAAAACCACAGGCTTTCCGCTCTTATAAATCTCCTCCAGCACTTGTTTCTGTAATCCTGGAAGGGACAAATTAGGCTTATCACCGCTGGCATATTCATTCCCTTCGTCACCCTCTTCTCCTTCCAGACTGGAATCCAGACCCATGCAGGCAATGATCACATCACTGGCTTCACACACTCCACGAACCTCTGATAACCGGTCATTCTCCTGACCCAGGCCGCTCACCCTAGGTTTACATAAATGGCATCCTTCTGAGACTATAACACGGACGTCTTCTCCAACGTAATCCTGGATTCCTTCGGAAATCGTATAGTACCTGGAAGCGGTACCCTCATAATTTCCTATCAGTGCCTTTCGGTTATCGCTGTTGGGTCCGATGATTCCAATGGTTTTCAGACTGCTCTTATTAAGAGGAAGTATATTCCCCTCATTTTTAAGTAAAACAAAGGTTTTTCTGGAAGCTTTAAAATTCAGCTCCTTATGCTCTCTGGTATCATTGTCCTCATAAGTAATTTTATTGTATTCCACAGCATCCGGCTCTTCAAACAGTCCAAGCTTCAGTCTGGTCATCATCAGATTCTCAACTGCTTCATTTAACCGTTCCTCAGACACTAATCCCCGGTTCACTGCCTCCGTCAGATATAAAAACAGGCTTCCGCAATTTAGATCACACCCGTTTTCCATTGCCATGGCAACAGATTCCAGAGCGGAACCTGTAACTCCGTGATGTTCATGAAAATCTTTTACTGCCCAGCAATCTGAGGTTACATGCCCTTCAAATCCCCAGTCCGTTCTCAAAATATCCTTTAGCAGGGTCTTGCTTCCGCAACAGGGTTCCCCATTGGTCCGGTTATAGGCACCCATAACTGCCTCTACCTTTCCTTCCTTTACACAGGCCTCAAACGCCGGCAAATAGGTTTCAAACATATCTTGCTTTGTCACTACAGCATTAAAGGAATGTCGCTCATCCTCCGGACCTGAGTGGACTGCGAAATGTTTGGCGCAGGCTGCGGTCTTTAAATAATCTTCGTCATCTCCCTGCAGCCCTTCAATAAAACGAACCCCCATACGTGAAGTCAGATATGGATCCTCTCCGTATGTCTCATGTCCTCTTCCCCAGCGGGGATCTCTAAAAATATTAACATTAGGAGCCCAAAACGTAAGTCCTTTATAAATATCCGTATCTCCGTATTTCTGCTGCATATGAAACTTTGCCCTTGCCTCTGTGGAAACTGCATCAGCCACTTCATAAAGCAGCTCCTCATCAAAGCTTGCTGCCAGTCCGATGGCCTGGGGAAACACCGTAGCAACACCGGCCCTGGCCACACCATGAAGTCCTTCATTCCACCAGTTATAACCCTTAATTCCCAGTCTTGGAATCGCCGCCGCGCTGTGTACGGTCTGTGAAACCTTCTCCTCCAGAGTCATTTTTGAAACTAATTCTTTTGCTTTTTTTCGGTATTCCTTCCGCTTATCCTCATTCATGGAATTCACCTAATCCTTTCTTTTTAATCTTATATCCTGACATTTCCTTGCCTTTTTTTCCATGATTCCATCATAGCATTTCAAAGCAGATCAGGCATCCCACTTCTTGCTTCCAATGGCGCATATATTGCTTTTTCTACAAAAAATCCTCTCACAGAAATACCCATAAACCTGGTATTACCATAAGAGGAACTGTAAATTTCCCTTTGTTTTTATTCTTCTGTTTCATACATCTGCTGTCGGATCTTCCTGTAATCACTTGGTGAGCAGCGCTTTATCATTTTAAAAGTGCGATTAAAAGCGCTCATGGATGAAAAGCCGGAACCCATAGCAACATCCGTAATGCTCATTTCCCTGGTATTATACAAAAGCTCCTCCGCTCTTTTCACTCGTTTGGAATTTAAATATTCATAAAAAGTCATATTCATATACTGTTTAAAAATCCGGGTAAAGTGATATTTGGAAAATCCGCTGATCCTGGCCACTTCCCCCAATGTCAGATTTTCCATGAAGTGCTGATTAACAAAGGTGCTGGCATTCATAACGGCTTCAAAATATTCTTGCTGCCTCATTGTACGGATCTGCCTGCCGGATCCATTAAGGCATACCTTATTTCGCCCTAATTCCACATAGATTTCAATAAGGGCCGCATAAATGGAGGCTTCCCGGAATCCGCTGTTTCCCTGATATTCCTCAATGATCTTATCAAGCTTCTTCTTAATAGACCCATGAAGGGAATCTCTGTCCTTCTTTTTTAAGTATATAACCGGGGGAATTATGTGCAGCAGGGTCTCCATCTCCTTTAAATGGTAAAGAAGGGCCGCATCAAACTGCAGAATATAGCGTTCTCCCAGAGAGGGTGCCCTTAATGAATGAATCACACCGGAATGGATCAGAATGATATCTTCTGTTTCAAGGGGAAAATGTTCCTCCCCTACGATCACCTCATATCCACCCTTTGTCGGCATGATCATTTCAATTCCTCCATGCCAATGCTCCGGATAATCCTCAAAATTTTTATTATGATAAAGCCTAAGTCCCAGTGAGCATTCATAATGAATGGTCTCATGAATTCCATTTAAAATTTCAATCATAAAATACCCCTTCTCTATGTCCATTCCTGAACCAATCCGAATTTTCGTGATTTGTAAAGATTAAAGAATATTTGCATAAAATATTGCCTGATTTTTCTCTGCCATACTAGTGTTTAAAATTAAAATTTCCATTGACGCATTGGTTAATTCACACTATAATTTAATGTGTCATTGTGCATATATTTCCAACTTTAACATAAAAAGGTATTTTACGGAACAGAAAGAAGAGACTGCGTTTTGGTCTGTTGAGGTGAAAGAATTGATTTATCTTCCTATAGAGAAATTGACTGAAGGTATGGAATTAGCCCGAAACATCCCGGGAATAAACCCAATGCTTCCTTTTGCGGTAACCGGCTGCAAGTTGAGTGAACGTATGATTGGCCGCATGAAAACCATTGGAGTACAAGGGGCTTATATCTGCACAGCGATTACGCAAGGCATTGAACCGGAAGATTTTGTGGAACCGGAGTTAAAGACCAAAATGCTGACAAGCATCCGCGATGTCTTTGACCAGAGTTTAAAAAAATTTACCTTTCAGTCCAGCAGACAGGTTTACGAGGAGATTGCTAAAGTGGCCGAGTCCGTTGTTATGAATGTTTTAAACAAGGACAAGTATCTCTTTCAGATGATAGATATCAGGGATTATGATGGGTATACCTATTCCCATAGCCTTTATGTAGGTATTTTAAGCGTTTTATTGGGAAAGTACATCGGACTTTCCATTTCCAATTTAAATGACCTGGCACTTTGCGGACTTCTTCATGACATTGGGAAAACAGATATTCCAATTGATATTACCAACAAACCGGGGCCCTTAACCAGCGAAGAATTTGAAATCATGAAGCAGCATCCCAGCCTTTCCTATAAAAAGCTGAGCGATCACATCGTGATCTCCCAAGCAGTTCTGCAGGGGGTTCAGACCCATCACGAAAAGTTTGACGGAACCGGATATCCTTTTGGTCTTTCAGGTAAGGATATCCCCCTTTATGCCCGGATCCTGGCTATTGCGGATGTGTATGACGCTCTTAATTCCACAAGGCCGTACCGGAAAGCCTGGTCTCCCAGACGGATTTTTGACTATTTAACCAGTTGTTCCAACACTCATTTTGATCCGGAACTGCTGACAGCTTTCCTTCATTGTGTTTCCGCATACCCCATCGGTACCATTGTCCACCTTAGCGACGGAAGTTCAGCAGTTGTAAAGGATAACACGCCGGGATTTTCTCTGCGCCCCATTATCCGCTTCATCAGTCCTCCTCAAAAGGCAGGCATAGATGTGGACTTATCCTGCGAATTATTTAATCTCACTATCATTGATGATGATGAATGCTGAATCCTTATCGCCCATCAGCTTGGGACGGGCTTTTTAATCTATAGAAAAACCCGCCCCTTATCATCAGCTCCAAACCTGGGTTTTAGATTCCACCATCTGACCGCTTTTAAGGGCTTGCTCCATAAGTATTCTTACATAGGCATCCTGAAGCCCCTCTGAAAGAGGATAAACCTCCAAGCCTTCCTCAATAAACCGCCTCATTCCAAGCATAAGGGTTCCTATGGCCGTTTCATCCTGTGGTAGTCCATTTGCTTTACCTAACTCATAAAACGGATTCCTGTAAAGCAATTCCTGTCCCATATAAATTTCTTTGATTCCATTTCCTGTATCAAAAGGTGCTTTTATAATCTGATATTCCCTGGACCGGCTGTCTTCTCCTACACAGCGAAGCGTCCAGTCATCCAGCTCCCCTCTCGCTCCCTGAACATTTAAATGGCGGCTTCTGATTCTGGAATGATACTGTATGCCATTAAAATCATAAAAAGCTGTTTTTCCCCCTTCAAATTCAAAGGTCAGCCTGACCCGTTCTCTATCACTCATCCTGCCGTCTTCAATAAATCCTTGCCTGGAATCCGTTTCCACTACCGGATACACATATTTCTTTCCATACACTTTCATGTTCTCCAAACCGGTTCCTAATAGCCGCCGGATTAAGCTGGCTCCATGGTAGTCATGAACTGCAGAGATATTAACCATATACGGATCACCAAGATACCCCCGTTTTGCGATCTCAATAGCCGCATGAAAGACCGGATAGTGAAAATACTGCTCTGCCACCTGTATCCTGGCTCCTTCCTGGGTATGAAGGCGCCAAAGCTCCTGTAAACCTTCTAATTCCATGGCAGCCGGTGTCTCACAAAGCACCGGATATCCTTTCAGCGCCCATTCCCTTGTCACCTGAAATATAGCGTCCTTATTTACAGCAACCACAACAAAATCCGGGTTTTCGGACCGGCATTCCTCTGGGCTTGTCACAGCCTTTATTCCGGTTTCTTCCTGCAGCCACTGCGCCTTTTCTTTTGACCGGCAAAGGAATGCTGCCAGATGAAAGCAATCCGGATAAGCTTTGGCTATCCTGGCATAGAACAGGGACCTCCAGCCGGAGCCTATTACGACAAATCTAAGTGGTTTCATAAATAATTCCCCCTTGTTATCTGTATTTCCCTTCCGTTTCCTGCTCCAAAATGAAGGTCAGAAGTGCTTTGCATCCTTCATACACATCATCATAGGTACGGTCAAAATCCCCGGTATACCACGGGTCCGCAATATCCCTAGAATCAGAGGAATAGTCCAAAAGGCGCTTTACCTTTCCTTCCGGGTCACCTCCCAGGATTCTAAGCATATTTGACACATTCCGCTGTTCCATTCCAATGAGGTAGTCGTATTTGTCATAATCCTTCCTGGATAACTGCACCGCATATTTTCCATCTGTGGATATTCCATATTCCCTAAGTTTTTCTCTTGTTCCACGGTGGACCGGATTTCCGATCTCTTCCATACTTGTGGCTGCTGATGCTACATAGAAGCGATTGCCTAAGTGCTCCCTTTCTATCATATCCTTCATTACAAACTCCGCCATGGGAGATCTGCATATATTCCCATGACACACAAATAAGAGGTTGATGGTATTCTGGTTTTGGTTAGTCATACGTCGTATCTCCGTTTTATTTTTATAGTTAAAGTTTACTATAAATTTATACTTAGAACAAGCATTGCTTTTTAATCCAACTCTTTGGCCCGTCTGCCATCTTGTATAATTAATACAGGCAGTTCCTACTGCTGGGCGGTCCATCTCCGAAAGGGGGGTAACATGATCTCTTCATCTCATACAACTCTTTTATTTTTTAAAAAAATAATAAAACAAAAAAAGCGCAAACCCATACCTGGATTTACGCATTAATTCTGTTCTATGCACTATAATCTGCTGCATATACCCTCAAAACCACA
>DEYX01000239.1 GCA_002365025.1 Hungatella sp. UBA3147
TGAATGCAGCATCCCCCCTTCTGGAAACCAATGTTATGATGACTCAGGGTGCTTACCAGGCTTATAT
Source organism: Hungatella sp. UBA3147 (assembly GCA_002365025.1). Lineage (GTDB taxonomy): Bacteria > Bacillota > Clostridia > Lachnospirales > Lachnospiraceae > Lacrimispora. The sequence continues at coordinate 68 of DEYX01000239.1, forward strand.
CAACCTAATCGGAGTCACCCAGGAGTACATGAAAAATATCCCCTTAAAGGAAGGGCAAATTCCAGAAGCGGGAAAAAGAGACTTACAGATGATTGTAGGGAATATGGTTGCCAGGAATTTTAGCAACCCTAAAAGCAATCGTAACAACTATTATGACGATCCCTCCAGCATTCCTGACATTGATTTTATAAATAGGCCTATGTTTGTGATTTTTGATATGGATGCCTATTATCAGTCCCAAAACGGGGGAACTGGGGAAGGCGGTGCAACCGTCAAACCGCCCAAAAAGTATCTCATACCAACGGCCGGCCTGGTGGAAGGCGGGCCGGAGGATTGGAATAACTACAGTTATAGCGTTTATGTGGATTTAGAAGCGCTAAAGTCCCAGTTAAAACAGATTTTTAAAAAGAAGCCCATTCCCAACCAGCCAACCAATAAAAAGGGAAAACCCTACAACTATTTTATTTATCAGCAGGCGGTTGTGGAAGTGGATGATATGAACAATGTAACAGCGGTACAAAAAGCGATTACAGATATGGGCTTTCAGGCCAACAGCAACATGGAGTGGCTGGAGCAGTCACAGAAGCAGGCCAAGATGGTTCAGGCTCTTTTGGGAGGAATCGGAGCTGTATCCCTGTTTGTGGCGGCAATTGGTATCGCCAATACCATGATGATGTCCATTTACGAAAGAACAAAGGAAATCGGAATCTTAAAGGTCCTTGGCTGCGATATGAACAATATCAGGAACATGTTCCTGCTGGAGTCAGGCTTTATCGGCTTCTTAGGAGGCATAACGGGAATCATGTTCAGCTATGGGGTTTCATTCCTTATTAACAGGTTCCTTTCGGGCCGTTTTATGTCCAATATGCCTGGAGATCTTTCCAGGATTCCTCCCTGGCTTTCCCTAACAGCCGTTGGTTTTGCTGTTTTTGTAGGAATGGCCGCAGGATTTTTCCCTGCCTTAAGAGCCATGAAGCTAAGTCCTCTTGCAGCAATAAGAAATGAATAGCGGTTAAAAAAGAGGGTTGCATTTTTTCAGAGAATATTATATGATGATGTACAAGGTACGTGCGACTGGCGGATAAGTGGATTTTCACCACGGGGAGCACGATACGTAAAAAGCCGACCGCCTGGGCACCCTATGGGATGCCCAGGCGGTTTTTTGCGTGAGCAGCGAGCCAAATGAGTTCATTGTGTTTTCATTCAGAAAGGAGACCAGATCTGATGAGTTTGATTTCTTTACAAGACGATTTAAAGAGTAATTCCTATCCGGGAAGAGGCATTATTATGGGAAAAACGCCGGATGGAACAAAGGCGGTTGCCGCGTATTTTATTATGGGAAGAAGCGATAACAGCCGTAACCGCGTATTCGTAGAGGAAGGGGAAGGGATCCGTACCCAGGCCTTTGATCCCTCTAAGGTCACAGACCCCAGCCTTATTATTTACGCTCCGGTGCGGGTTATGGGGAATAAGACCATCGTGACAAACGGAGATCAGACCGATACCATTTACGAGGGAATGGATATACAGCTGACGTTTGAACAGTCCTTACGTTGCCGGGAATTTGAACCGGATAGTCCTAATTATACACCCCGTATTTCCGGGATCATGCATATAGAAGGCGGGCGTTTCAACTACGCCATGTCCATCATAAAGAGCAATCATGGGAATCCGGATTCCTGTAACCGTTATACCTTTGCCTATGATAATCCTGAGGCAGGTGAATCCCATTTCATTCATACCTATATGCATGATGGAAGTCCCTTGCCAAGCTTTGAAGGGGAACCAAAGCTGGCAGCGACCCTTGACGACCTTGATGAATTTACTGCCATGATATGGGAAAGCCTCAATGAGGAGAATAAGATTTCTCTCTTTGTAAGATATATTGACATAGAATCCGGAGCTTATGAAACACGGATTGTAAATAAAAATCAATGACAGGAGTACAAAAGATGAACGAGCTGGAATTAAAATATGGCTGTAACCCGAATCAAAAGCCCTCAAGGATTTTTATGCCAGGAGGGAAAGAACTTCCAATTAAGGTCTTAAGCGGCCGGCCGGGATATATCAATTTCCTGGATGCCTTTCATGGCTGGCAGCTGGTAAAAGAATTAAAGGAAGCGACCGGCCTTCCTGCGGCGGCTTCTTTTAAACATGTGTCTCCGGCCGGCGCCGCAGTGGGACTGCCTCTTGACCGGATCCTTGCAAAGATCTACAGGGTAGAGGATATGGAAGGGCTTTCTCCCCTGGCCTGTGCCTATGCTAGGGCAAGAGGTGCCGACCGTATGTCTTCTTTTGGAGACTTCATTTCCTTGTCGGATATCTGTGATACGGATACTGCCAGAATAATCAAACGGGAAGTGTCGGATGGCGTTATCGCCCCAGGGTATGAACCGGAAGCCCTGGAAATCTTAAAGTCAAAGAAAAACGGCAATTACAACATCATTCAAATTGACCCGGATTACCAGCCGGAGCCGCTTGAGAAAAAACAGGTTTTTGGAATTATGTTTGAGCAGGGAAGAAATGAAGAGAAGATTCATGAGGATCTTTTAAAGAACGTAGTGACAAAGAACCAGGATATCCCCCAATCAGCTAAAATTGACCTGATTATTTCTCTTATTACTTTAAAATATACCCAGTCCAATTCTGTCTGTTTTGCAAAGGGCGGACAAGCGATTGGGATCGGGGCTGGTCAGCAGTCCCGCATCCACTGCACAAGGCTGGCTGGAAATAAAGCGGATAACTGGTTTCTTCGCCAGGCACCACAGGTCTTGGAGCTGCCGTTTGTGGATGGCATCAGCCGTGCGGACCTGGACAATGCCATTGATGTCTACATTGGAGAAGATTATATGGATGTTATTGCTGACGGCAGATGGGATAATATTTTCAGGGTAAAGCCAGCCGTATTTACTGGAGAAGAAAAGAAGGCCTGGCTTAGTCGGCTGACTGAGGTTTCCCTTGGATCTGATGCTTTCTTCCCATTTGGCGATAACATTGACCGAGCATACAGAAGCGGTGTAAAGTACGTGGCCCAGCCTGGGGGATCGGTCCGTGATGACCAGGTAATTGAAACCTGTGACCAATATGGGATGGCCATGGCTTTTACAGGGCTTCGTCTGTTCCATCATTAACGGGAAAGGAAAATAAGTACCAGCCTATATTTTTTGTAAAAGCACTTTAAAGAGAAGGGCGGCATAAAATGAGAGTAAGTAAGTTTAAGGTGGCTTTCTTTGAAAACTTTTCCCAAACCTTTAACTGCGCGAGAAGAACGAGAGTGTCTGGAACGATACCAGGAAGGGGATCAGGAGGCGAGAGCCACACTCATCGAGCGAAATATGCGTCTAGTGGCACATGTGGCAAAAAAATATCAGAATACAGATTATGATATGGAAGATCTTCTTTCCGTAGGTACCATAGGACTTATAAAAGCCGTCAATACCTTTCACCCGGACAGAGGCTCCAGACTGGCCACTTATGCGGCCAAGTGTGTGGAGAATGGTATCCTATCATAGCGGCTCCAAACGGGGCGAAATCAAGGAACCGGTGTATGCCTGCAGCAGCAGAGCATACACCGGTTCCTGACGATTATATTACCTTTCCGCCAATAATCCCCCGGAAAAGAATATTTAAATTTGTCCAACATATATATTGATAAATAACAATTTTGAGAAGGGGGCAAGGGTATGGTGAAGTTAGTTGCTATCGGCAATCGTTTTATGAAGGATGACGCCATAGCAATTAAAGCTGCCGAAATCTTGGAAGACCGGCTGATCCGCCAGGATATTCATGTGATCATTGGTGAAACCGATTTTCAAAACTGCTTTTATCTACTAAATAAGGAGGACTTTGTTTTCATCCTTGATGCACTTTCTTCCGGAGCGGAGCCGGGAAGCGTTCATCTGACCAGCCTTGAGGATGTGATGTCACAGCCATCCTTATTCTCCATGCAGCATGATTTGAGTATGGTGGAACTCATGAAGCTATATGGCAGTCCATTTAAGGGGTACCTGATGGGCATAGAAATCTGTGAAATCGGCTTTGGCCAGGAGCTAAGCACTGTTTTAAGGGATAAACTGCCCCAGATCTGCAGGGTAATTGAATGCGCAATAAAAAAAATCATATCGGAGGAAATCACTAATGCATGATACGTTCCTAAATCAAAATATATATGAAGCAATTGTCGAAATATGCGGGGAGAATTTTATTGAGAAGATTTTTTATTTGACAATTACGGTACATACAAACAGCCATATAAGTGAAGACAGCATCCATGATTATTTTTTAGAAAGAAATAATATGCTGATTGGAGACTGGACAAACATACAGGTTCTTAAACGGGAAATAGAGCCGCTTACTGCGGTAATAGATGAAATTGAAGGTGAGATATCCCAATGAGAAAGGCCTGACTCCAGCACGGCAAAAATATCAATCATCATTTTATTATGGGAGGTTATTTCATGGAATTAAATATGTTTTTGAATTATATCGGGAACTGCATCAAGCACATTAACGAGGATATAGAGAGACTACATTCCAACCAGTACAACAATAACGTTGTGTTGGATCATTTGAGCAGCGAAGTATTTATGCTGGAAAGTCATATCAAATATTTTAGCCAGTCAAGTCAAGTGGATATGGAAGAAACACAGTATCCATATCAGAACATCCATGCAAATCAAGCGGAGGAGGAAGTTCCAAGATACTTTACCCTGGAAGAGTTATCCAGATATAATGGAAAGAACGGAGCTCCGGCTTATGTAGCGGTAAACGGAGTGGTCTATGATGTGACAAATAATTCCGTCTGGAAAGGTGACAGCCATTTTGGCCTTAATCCCGGAAATGATTTGTCAGTTAATTTTGCAACATGTCATCCTGGTGCAATGGTACTGACCAGATTACCAATCATCGGCTATTTGGCTACAGAGTAAAGTTGGTGAAACGTTTGGATTACGGAAGCTTTGAATGTCCTTATCAGGAAAGCAGGCTAAAAACAACGGAAAGTCTTGTGAACAGGGTAAGGGATGAAATCGTTGGTGAGACACGGCAAAAGCGGAATCTTGTCTGGCTTGAATTAAATGGCTGCTCTGGTAATACCATCTCCCTTTTGGACGGGCAAAATCCGGATTTTAAGTATCTGCTCACTCAAATGACCAATTTTATATACAGCAACAGCCTGATGAATTCTTATGGAAACAAGGCCATGGATCAGTTGTTCGACGTGATAGGCAGTGATTATATCCTTGCTGTGGAAGGTGCAGTATCTTTAAAAGACAACGGTTCTTATAACGTCATCGGCCGGCACAACGGCAGAGAGATTACCGGATATGAGGCGGTTAAAAGACTGGGAGAACAGGCGGCCCATGTGATTGCCGTGGGAGCCTGTGCTTCCCACGGAGGCGTGTCGGCAGCAAGGCCCAATCCAACTCAGTGTGTGGGAGTACAGGATGTTTTACAGAGAAAAGTGATTAAATTAACAGGCTGTCCATGCCATCCGGACTGGTTTATGGGCACTCTGGCCTATCTGATATTATATGGGGACCCCCTGCTTGATAGCAGGGACCGTCCCTTGATGTTTTACAGCATTACCATTCACGACAGATGTCCAAGGAGATCTTATTTTGACAGCGGAATCTTTGCAACGAAGCTCGGGCAGGAAACCTGTATGTACATGATGGGCTGTAAAGGTCCGGTTACCCAGATCGACTGTCCCATTCGCCAATGGAACGGGCATGTCAACTGGCCCATAGGAGATGATTCGCCCTGCATCGGGTGTGCTCAGTTTGGATTTCCTGATGCAATGGAACCTTTTATCACCTATGACACCATGAGAGGGGAGTAAATATGGCGGAGAGAATAACCATTAATCCTGTGACCCGTATCAGCGGCTTCATGGAAATTGATGCGGATATTGAAGAACGGTCAGTGGTTGATGCAAAAATGAGAGGCCTGATGTTCCGTGGATTTGAAAAAATGCTTCAGGGCAGAAGTCCTTTTGATGCTGTTTATTTTACTCAGCGCATCTGCGGTATCTGTTCAACCGCACATTCCATGGCTTCTGCTCTTGCCCTGGAAGAAGCATTGAACATTGTCCCCTCTGAACAGGGAAGATATCTAAGGGACCTTCTTCATGCCTGCGAGTTCCTGCAAAATCACTTAAGACATTTCTACCAGTTTACCTTGCCGGATTTTGTAAAGCTTCCTGAGGATTATCCGCTGTTTAAGACAGATCACAATGATTACAGGCTTCCAAAGGACATAAACGATAAAATGGTAAACGATTATTTTGAATCCCTTCAGTTCAGCAGGGCTGCGCATCAGATCCTGTCCATTCTTGGAGGAAAAGTTCCTCATAATCACGGAATATTCATTGGAGGGATCACTTCACCGATAACAGCGGATAAGATCATTACCATAAAATCTATCCTATATGACATTGGACAATTTATCATTGAAAAAATGATTCCGGACGTATACACAATCGGAACCTTTTATCCGGAGTATTATCATTACGGCGGAGGCTACGGCAACTTACTTTCCTATGGGAGCTTTAACCATTATAAAAATTTAGGAACGCTCTATGTGGATCCTCTGGTTTATTCCAATGGCCAGACATCCCCCTTTGATCCTGCCCTTATAACTCAGGAAGACGAATACGCATGGTTCGACGAAAATGATGAACCGGACAGAAATAAACCCCAGGCATATTCCTGGATAAAAGCGCCAAGATACAATAAAATTCCTTATGAGGTGGGGCCGTTGGCAAGGCAGTGGCTCTCCGGCGAGTACAGAAACGGGATCTCTTCTATGGACCGGACCATTGCAAGAGTGCTGGAAGCTAAGAAAATTGTGGGAATTATGCAGACCCTTATCGATCATCTGATTCCGGGTGTATCCATGCAGAGGGAATATGAGATTCCTGTGCAGGCATCGGGAAAAGGACTGGTGGATACGACACGGGGAGCCCTGGGCCATTGGCTGTATATTGACAACAGTAAGATAGCCTTTTACCAGATCATAACCCCGTCTGCATGGAATCTGTCAACACAGACAAATGGAATGAAGGGAACCGGAGAACAGGCACTGATGGGGGCACCTGTAAAAGATATAACAGAGCCTGTGGAAATCGGAAGGATCATACGGTCTTTTGATCCCTGCGTGTCCTGCGCCACTCATGTTTTCTTAAGCGGGAAGTATATGAATACAATTCAGGTTGTGTGAAGCTCTTCTATAAGAGCCTGTTTTTGGTCATTCGGGCAGGAAAGCTGCTGGATATATTGAAGGACAGCCTGACTATGCAGGAGTGCAGCTTTTTTTCTCAATTCTTTTCTGTCGTCTTCTGTTTTGGGCTGATATACGATCATATTCATAACACGGACCTGATATACACTGTTATTATAATGTATGTTGCCTCCCATGTCCTCTATGTTTGGGATTAAAGGGGCAAAACGCAGCGTTATGCTTTAGTAAGGAGGAAGGGCCAGGTGGAAGCCGGGAAAGAGCGGTTTGCAATTTATTCAAGAAAATCAAAATTTACCGGAAAAGGAGAGAGCATCGGAAACCAGATCGAACTGTGCAGACAATATATTTTCGCACATTATGGAGCGTGTTTCGCTGACAGCGCCTGTGTATATGAGGATGAGGGGTTCTCCGGAGGAAACCTTGACCGGCCTCAGTTTAAAGTCATGATGCAGGAAGCAAAAAAGAAGAAATTTACGGCGGTGGTATGCTACCGTCTTGACCGGATAAGCCGTAATATCGGTGATTTTGCAAATCTGATTGAAGAACTCAATGAACTTCACATTTCCTTTATTTCCATAAAAGAGCAATTTGACACATCCTCTCCCATGGGGCGGGCTATGATGTACATTGCTTCTGTTTTCTCTCAGTTGGAGAGGGAGACAATCGCGGAACGCATCCGGGATAATATGCTGGAGCTCTCCAAAAGCGGAAGATGGCTGGGAGGAAATACTCCTACGGGTTATACGTCGGAGAGCGTGTCCTCCGTGACCATAGACGGTAAGGTGAAAAAAGCATTTAAGCTTAAGATGATTCCGGATGAGGCAAATCTGGTCAAGGTGATTTACGAGAAATTCTTAGAGACAGGATCACTGACTCAGACCGAAACCTATTTGCTACAGAATGGTCATAGGACAAAATATGGCCGATTATTCAGCCGTTTTGCGATAAAAGGAATATTGACCAATCCGGTTTATATGATTGCAGATCAGGAGGCCTATGAGTATTTACGGGAAAAGAATGTGGATCTGTTTGCAGAAAGAGAAGCCTTTGACGGAAACCATGGGGTGATCGCATATAACCGTACCCTTCAAAGAGCCGGAAAAACTCACGAGATGAAAGACATGGAAGAATGGATCGTGGCAGTTGGAAAGCATAAGGGAGTAATTTCCGGCTCCATGTGGGTCAAGGTTCAACTACTGCTGGACCAAAACAAATCAAAGAATTACCGGAAACCCCGCAGTAATGTGGCGTTGCTGTCCGGAATCCTCATTTGCGGTGGCTGCGGCGGTTATATGCGGCCAAAGCTGTCTGGCCGGTACAATGACGAAGGGGAACAGATCTATTCTTATTTATGCACCATGAAGGAAAAAAGCCGTATGAAATGCTGCGGAATGAAGAATGTAAATGGAAATATGCTGGATCAGATGGTCTTGGAGGAAATTAAAAAGATATCTGTGGATTGGAGCGAATTTCAAAAGCAGCTTTGCCGGAGCAAAAAGGCAGTGGAAGAAAGCAAAGAGGAAGCGGAATGGGATATATCCCGTTTAAAGGAAGAACTGAAGAATATGGAAGGAGAAATAACCGGACTGGCGGCTTCCCTTGGAAAAGCCGGAGGAACCGGGGCAGAAGGATATATCATACAGCAAATCGAAGGGCTCCATAAAAGAAAAGGGGAAATGGAACAGCGGTTATTTGAGCTTTCCCTTGACACAGGAAATAAGGAGCTTTCCGATACAGAATTGCAGTTCATAAAGCAGACCCTGTCTTCCTTTCAACAGGTGATCGGCCTTATGGATGTCCGGCACAGACGGGCAGCGGTCCGTACATTTGTGGATAAGGTCATATGGGATGGTGAGAATGTTCATCTGTATCTGTTTGGCTCGAAGGTGCCTGAATTACCAGAGCCGCAAGGTGACTCTAGCAAATGAAATCCTAATGCTTCTTCGTGCGAACAAGAAATATTCAAAAGAGGTTTCTTTGTTTGAACCCATCGGCGTAGACAAGGATGGAGAGACTGTAAGTTTAGTTGATGTCATTGAAATGGAAAATAAGGAGACTCTGGAATCTATTATTTTAAAACAGGATATTAAGGAACTGTATGAGGCCTTTGACAGTTGTCTTAAGGAAAATGAAAAAACCATAATCGGAATGAGGTACGGACTGCATGGAGGTAAAGAGTATACACAGCGGGAGATCGCGGATGTCATGGGAATATCCAGATCCTACGTATCCAGGCTGGAAAAAAAGGCTTTGGAGCGGTTGAGAGACGAACTTAAAAAGAATTGTATTTAAAAAGAAGCATTATTAAATTGTCCCATCTCTGATGGTTGAGTAAAAAGTCTGGGAGGCCCGATAAACAGGGCGTTCCGGACTTCTTTGCTGTCATGAAACAGTGTATAAGACGGTTAGGGTGTTCTTATAAGGACTTACTGCAGATTGTAATTAATATGGTTGACAAAAAAACAAAATCATAATACTATGTAAAAAAGGATATTTCATACTAAACATATATGTATTCTTTAATATAAGAAATGCGTACAATGCGCAGGACAAATATCTGAGAAAATTATGTTTATTTAAGGAGGAGGACAATTATGAAAAAAGTAGTCTTTCAAAAACTGCATAAGGTAATTGGATCCATGCTTGTTTTCGGCATGGTAGTATCTCTTGCGGCCTGTGCAAAACCAAATTCCAATCCGGGAGCTGAGAATCCGGCTAAGGGAAATGCGGCAGAGGATAATTCCGCAAAAGGTGAGAATACGGAGGATAAGATCGTTAATATTGGAATGACCGATTCTATCAGCAGCGTCAACCCATTGTTGATGGATGCAACTGAGATCATGAAGACCTCCACGGCAATGGAATTCCTGCCTCTTGTTGAATTAAACAGCAATCTGGAGTTTGAGGGTATGCTGGCTTCTTCTATTACTACGGAGGACAATATTCATTTTACAGTGAATATTGATCCGAACGCAAGCTGGTCCGACGGCCAGGCAGTAACTGCGGATGACGTCGTATACACCGTTCTTAAGCTGTCAAGCCCAGTCCGTGCCAATGCAAGCATGGCGCTCTATGCCATTGAAGGCGTGGGCGACGATGGTTTTTCGGAGGCGGGAGCTACGGAAATATCCGGTGTTAAGGCAATCGACAATAAAACCGTCGAATTCACGACCAAATATCAGATGGCTCTTACCACCTTCCAGAATACATATGGACGCTATATACTGACACTGCCCAAACATGTTCTTGAGAGCGTAGCGGATGAGGACCTGGCAGGTTATGACTGGTTCAACGCTCCGACGGTAGTTAACGGACCCTACCGCATCACTTCCGTTGATTTGCAGCATTATGTGTCCTATGAGGCAAATAATACATACTGGAAGGGCGCTCCAAAAATTAACAGATTAAATATCAAGATCGTACCTGCGGCACAATTGCTGACCGGGCTGCAATCAGGAGAGATTGATTTTGTACAGCAGACCACCGGTAACATCCTGCAGGAGGATTATGCCAGCGTAGAAGCCCTTGCGAATGTGACGGTCAACTATGGTGCTCCTGTTATCAACCAGTCGATCTTCTTTAATACCACCACGGTAACGGACCCCCGCATCCGTCAGGCGATTCTTTATGGAATTGACCGCCCATCCATAATAACAGGGCTTTTAAACGGAAAAGGCGAAGTGGTTGACGGTTTCCTGTCCAGCGCGGGACCTTTCTATGACGAGGGCCTGACGCCCACTGTTTACGATCCGGAAAAAGCAAAGGAATTAGTCGCCCAGGCAGCCGCAGACGGTTGGGATGCTTCAAAGACTTTGAACTTCTATGTAAACAGTGGAGATTCCACATTCTGCCAGGCTGCAGATTATATTGCAGCGAAGCTGCAGGAAATCGGACTTAAAATTCAGGTGACAACCGTGGACTTATCCAGCTTAATGACCAAAGCAGGAAGTAAGGATTTTGATTTGCTGGCAGTGCAGTATACCTATGCACCGGTAGATCCTTATCCGGACGTTAACTGGTTATTATCTGCGGACGGTTGGACCGGCTATGTGAATGATACCGTAACACAGGCTCTGGCGGCAACCCAGGCTACCAGTGACATTGGTGAAATCAAGAAGGAATATCGAAAGATCGATACCGTAATGCAGCAGGAGGCCCCAATGATTTCTGCCTATATCATAAGTGCAATCGGAGCTGTGAATAAAAGGTTGGAGAATGCAACGCCGGATGTATATGGCTCTTTTAATAATATCCATCAATGGGATGTGACACAATGATACCGCTGCTGGAAGTAGATTCGCTGGAAATGGCGTTCTCCACCGGTGCCGGAGATATCAAATGCTTAGACAGGGTCAGTCTTCATGTAAATCAAGGTGAGATCCTGTGCATCGTTGGAGAATCCGGCTCCGGCAAGAGCGTTACGCTTCTGTCGGTCATGGGTCTGCTTGGAGAGAATGGTAAAATCACAGGAGGTAAGGTGGTCTTTGACGGTCAGGAACTGCTTAATCTCCCGGAAGAGGAATTGGACCGTATTCGCGGAAGTAAGATGACCATGATCTTTCAGGATGCCATGGCCAGCTTAAATCCGTTATTCACCATAGGGAACCAGATCATGGAAGCCATGCGAATTCATATGAACCTGGACAGGAAAACAGCGAAGGAACGGGCACTGCTCCTCCTGGATAAGGTGGGGCTTCCGGATCCTTCTTCTATTATGAACAAATATCCGCATACACTGTCTGGAGGAATGCGGCAACGGGCAATGATCGCCATGGCGCTTGCCTGTGATCCGAAGCTTCTCATTGCAGATGAGCCAACCACTGCGCTGGATGTTACAATTCAGGCACAGATCATGGAACTCTTAAGGAACTTGCGTGAAGAGCTTCATATGTCAATCATTTTAATTACTCATGACATGGGACTGGTTGCTGAAATGGCGGACCGGGTTATGGTTATGTATGCCGGACAGATTGTGGAGGAGGCAGGCGTTCTCGATTTGTTTAAAAAGCCGGGACACCCTTATACACAGGCTCTGCTGAAATCCATTCCCAGTATCAGAGATAAAGAAGAGAGAGAACTGCTGACGATTGAGGGTACTGTTCCAGAGTTTTACGGTGAGATCACCGGCTGCCGATTTGCAAACCGCTGCCCGTATATGGCCGATGGTTGTGATCTGGAGCAAAGACTGGTTGAAATAGAAGATGGTCACGGGATAAGATGCTGGCGTGCAGAAGAAATCCGGGAGAAGAAGACGCAGGCGTCAGGAAGGAATTAACAAATGCAAAAGGAACGACAACCTCTGGCAGAGATAAAGGGATTAAAAAAATATTATCCGGTTCGCGACGGTATTATTCCGCATACAGTTGGATTCATCCATGCTGTGAATGGTGTGGATTTTGAACTATATCCGGGAGAAACTCTGGGACTGGTAGGTGAATCCGGCTGTGGCAAATCCACCATAGGGCGGCAGCTGGTAGCGTTAGAAACTCCAACAGAGGGCAGTATTGTCTATGAAGGACAGCCGTTCACGGACCGGTCGGCGGCTGGAATGAGGCAAATCCGTACCCAGATACAGATGGTGTTTCAGGATCCTTATACCTCCCTTAATCCGAAAAAACGTATTTTTGAAACTCTATCCTATCCCATGCTGTATCATGGCGTCACTACAAAACAGAATGTTCATAGGGAGGTTGAACGCCTGCTTGATATGGTGGGACTTCCGAAGAATACGAAAGGGCGTTATCCTCATGAATTCTCCGGCGGGCAACGGCAAAGAATTGGGATTGCAAGAGCGCTGTCTCTTAACCCCAGGCTGGTCATCTGTGATGAGCCGGTCAGTGCCCTTGATGTATCAATACAGGCTCAGATTCTTAATCTGCTTCGTGATCTTCAAAAGGAGCTAAAGCTTACCTATCTGTTTATTGGCCACGGTCTTGATGCGGTCAAATACATCAGTGACCGAATTGCCGTCATGTATCTTGGGAAGATTGTGGAGCTTGCGGATGCAAAGGAACTGTTTGATAATCCGGTGCATCCTTATACGCAGGCATTATGCAGTGCAGCACCGATTCCCGATCCCGAGGCCAGAGGCAGAAAAAGAGTAATATTGCAAGGGGAACTGCCTTCCAATAAGGATCTTCCTTCCGGCTGTCATTTTCACAGCCGGTGTCCCTATGCCATAGAGGAATGCAAACGATCGGAACCGTCGCTGATCCAGGTCCAGCCAGGAAGCGGGCACCTGGCGGCCTGTCCGGTGCTGACCCTGGGTAAACGGCCAAAGGAGGGTACGGATGCTTAAATATATTATCAAGCGTATTCTTATCGCTATCCCGGTCCTGATAGGCATAACTGTAATCGATTTTCTGATCATGACTATGGTAGGAAGTCCATTGGAACTGCTCCAGGGCCCCAGAGTATCCGAGGCGGCCATCGAAACGAAAAGAATCGCTTTAGGCCTTAATAAGCCTGTCTATGTACAATACTGGATCTGGCTGACAAATCTTCTTCAGGGTAACATGGGATATTCCATGAAGAGTTTCCAGCCGGTAAGCCAAATGATTAAAACCTACATTGGGCCAACGTTACTTCTCATGTCCGTCTCGTTATTTGTCAGTATGCTGATTGCGGTACCGGCAGGAATCTACAGCGCAGTCCACAAATATACACCGCAGGACTATACCGTAGTCACGCTTTCCTTCCTTGGAAGCAGTGTTCCCAGTTTTTTCCTGGCATTGGTGCTGATCTATTTTTTTACCGTCAGGCTTGGCTGGCTGCCCTCCAGCGGTATGTATACCCTGGGAGCGCAGAAAAGTGCCATTGATGTCCTCAGGCATATGATCATGCCTGTAATTGTATTGGCGACCTCCATGGCGGGGACAAATGTCCGTTATATCCGCAGCGCCATGCTTGAGATACTTCGGATGGATTATCTGCGAACGGCAAGGGCAAAGGGAATTGGCCGCTTTCTGGTGATTAATAAGCATGCGCTTCGCAATGCGTTAATTCCGGTCATTACTGTATTCGGGATGCATATACCGATCTTGTTTGGCGGAGCCATCATCATAGAACAGGTATTTTCCTGGCCAGGGCTCGGCATGATGACCATGAGTGCAATTATCAGCAGAGATTATCCTGTCATTATGGGCGTCTGTCTGATGTCCGCCATTGTTGTTCTGGTGGCAAACCTGCTGACAGATATTGTCTACGCACTGGTAGATCCGACGATTACGTATTAAAAGCAGGAGAAAATAAATGAATAGAGATAAAACAATAATCATTGAAGATAATGCATACCGCAATACGGTAATGAGGCGGTTCTTAAAACACAAATTGGCTGTGGCCAGCACCGTATTCCTGGCGATAATCCTCCTATGTGCGCTGCTGGCGCCGGTTCTTTCGCCTTATGACCCGAATAAGGTGGTCGGCGGATTCAGCGATCCGCCTTCCTTAAAGCATCTGCTTGGAACCGACCAGGTGGGAAGGGATGTATTAAGCAGAATGCTATACGCCGTCCGAATCTCATTGTTGGTAGGATTTGCTGCTACTGCCGTATCCACGGTTGTGGGGGTGGTTCTGGGCCTGGTATCCGGGTTCTTCGGAGGAATCCTGGATATGGTTATCATGCGGTTTACTGATATGGTCATGTCCTTTCCTTATATCCTGCTTGTATTGGTTTCTGCCGCGATCTTTCGCCCGGGCCTTATAAATATTATTCTGATTCTCGGTTTTGTTGATTGGCCCGGAATTGCCCGGCTGGTCAGAGGGAATGTTTTATCCATCCGGGAGATGAATTTTATTCAGGGGGACCGCGTCGCAGGAATGCCAAAGCGCTATATCCTGTTTTCTGAGATACTTCCCAATACGGTCGCACCCATTTTGGTATATGCGACTTCGGTTATCGCCATATCGATGTTAGATGAAGCAGCCCTAAGCTTTCTTGGTATGGGTATTCAACCGCCACAGTCCAGCCTTGGCAATATGTTAAACGGAGCTCAATCCATCTCCATCCTCACTTCCAAGCCATGGTTGTGGGTACCGCCGGGATTGATGATCATATTGCTGGTCGTCAGTATTAATTTCATCGGAGATGCTTTAAGAGATGCTTTTGATCCTTCGGGAAGTTAAAGGAGAGAGGATTTAGGCTGAAAAATCAAGGGATTATAAAAAATATAAATAATGTATAAAATTTTATTGACTTTTTTGAAATAACTGGTATAGTTATAGCAAGGATATATAAAGTGGATTGTTACTGGAAAGCAGGCAAAACCAATTTTGATTATGGAAAATGAAATTTTATTTTCGTGGTCGAAGTTGGTTTTTTATTTTATAGGATGGGACATTGTATGAAAATTGACAAAATAATCAACAACAATATTGTCAGTGCGCTGGAGCCGGATGGAAAAGAAATTATAGTCATGGGCAGGGGAATCGGTTTCGGTATGAAGCCTGGAAAAGAGATTCCGGAGAGCGCAGTTGAAAAAGTATTCCGTCTGGACAGCCAGAACAATGTTGACAAATTTAAAGAATTGCTGGTGAACCTTCCCCTTGAACACATCCAGGTTTCTACGGAAATCATAAATTACGCGAAAAGCGTATTAAACAGGAGTCTTAATCAAAACATATACATAACGCTGACGGACCACATCAATTTTGCCATTCACCGATTTAAGCAGAAGATGAAATTTTCAAACCCTCTGCTTAATGAGATAAAAACCTTTTACAAAGAGGAATACTTAATCGGTGAATACGCCATCGCATTAATTGAGCGGAGGATAGGAATATCCCTTCCTGTTGACGAGGCGGGATTCATTGCGTTTCACATCGTCAATGCGGAATTTAATACCGCCATGCGTGATACCATTGATATCACAAACCTGATCCAGAATACCGTAGGGATTGTGAAAGAATATTTTTCAATGGAACCTGATGAAATGTCTTTAAATTATCAGCGGTTTGTTACCCATTTAAGGTTTCTGGCACAAAGAATCGTTACTAAGGAGCTGTTAAACAGCGGGAATGTTGAATTTAACCATTTGATATCCGAGATGTACCCGGAGGAATACAGGTGCAGTTTGAAAATTAAGGATTATATCATGGAAACATACCATCACGATGTAACGGAAGAAGAGACCGCATATCTGGCGGTTCACATCAAGAGAATGAGGCTATAGCAGAAAGGAGAATCATTATATGTTTGATTCATTAAAAAAAATATTCGGTGGAGGGGGAGAAAAAGAAAGAGAAAAAATTCTGGCCCCGGTTGAAGGAACAGTAGTACCCTTAAGTGAAGTAAATGATCCCACATTCAGCCAGGAGATCCTTGGAAAAGGGGTCGCCATTATTCCGGCAAAAGGTAGAATTGTGGCTCCGGCCGACGGAATCCTGACAGTGGTTTTTGAGACAAAGCATGCTATCAGCATTACGACTCCGGAAGGCGCTGAGATCATTGTCCATGTAGGACTTGATACAGTCAATTTAAAAGGGGAGCATTATACTGCTCATAAAAAGCAAGGAGAAAAAGTGAAAGCTGGGGAGCTTCTTCTTGAATTTGACATGGCAGCCATAAAGGAAGCAGGATATGAGGTGATTACTCCGGTTATCGTATGTAATACGCCGAATTATCCGGATATGGTATGCCATACAGGGATGCAGGTTAAGGAACTGGAACCAATCATCGAATTATAGGTATTAAAATGAGGG
>DEYX01000240.1 GCA_002365025.1 Hungatella sp. UBA3147
ATCACCTGGCGGCTTTCATAAATCAGCCTTGCCGTTTTCTCAATGTTCTGTCGTGAATTAATGGCCAGTGTCTGTTTTAAGCTGTCCATAACAGTGGTCTGCTGCTCAGCGGCCTCTATTCCATACTGTTTCCGTTCATGTATGATCTGGTATTTCAACTCACTGAACCCGTGATAGCCCAGTTTTTTACAAAGTCTCACAATGGAGTTTGGTGACAGATATAATTCTTCCGCCACCTTGGCGATCTTTAAATCTTGCAATATGCCGTAATGTTCCAGTAAATAATTGACAATTCTTTCTTCTGTAGGATTCAGCTTTATTCCCCTGTTTGACAGTTGGTCAAAAAAATTCATCTTTCCCCCTCCGGAGTCCTATTCCTGATGTGAAATATTACACATTTTGTGTTTATTTATACCTTTCGTATATAAATAATAATATACTTCCAAACACTTGTAAATTAAAATTATTCCATTATTATAAAGTTATAATTTCATACCGGTATTGAAATCATAACTTTAAGGAGATGGAGGATCTTAAATGAAAGAGTTTTGGCAAAAATTTGGAAAATCGCTGCTTCTGCCCATTTCTACCATAGCAGTCGCCGGTATATTCAGCGGTCTTGCGGCAGCAATGCAAAACAGCGCAATTGTAGGGGAAACTTTTGCAAATCTCGTTTACGTTCAGAATTTTATTGGCTTTATCCGTAAGCTGGCTGGACTGGTATTCGGAAACCTGCCTTTGTTTTTCTGTATGTCTATCGCTATAGGCATGGCAAAGGATGAAAAACCGACCGCGGCATTTTCCGCTGTCCTGGGATTCCTTGTATTCCATTACACATTAAATTACATTCTGGGACTGAAAGGTATTACCGCTGAATCCACCAGCATCAGCAAGCTTATGGAACAGGGGATGTCACAGGTGGATGCAACCATTGTAAATGCTAAGTATGAGACCATGCTGGGATATTTCACACTCCGCATGAATGTATTCGGAGGCATTTTGGTAGGACTTCTTGTAAACGCTTTACATAACCGGTTCTACACCATCACACTTCCAAGCGCCGTTAATTTTTTCGGGGGAAAACGCTTTGTCCCGCTGATTACCATTATCACCATCCCACTGGCAGGAATCGCATCTTACTTCATCTGGCCGTTCTTTAACACATTCATCGGACTGATTGGCAACTGGATCAACTCCATTGGCGTATTCGGACCTTTTGTATACGGTGCTGCCAACAGGCTTTTGATCCCTACCGGCCTTCATCATATTCTAAACCAGGTGGTACGCTTTACACCGGTAGGCGGAACAGCAACCATAGATGGCCAGACTGTCATGGGCGCGTTAAATATTTTTAATACTGCCATTGCATCAAACAGTCAGGTTCCAAATGATGTATTCCAGATGGGCGCCCGCTACGTAGGCCAGGGGCACTCCCTTATTGTTATCTTCGGCCTTCCGGCTGCTGCCTTTGCAATGTACCGGTCCGCAGATGATAAAAATAAAAAAAGAGTCAAGGCACTGCTCTCCGCAAGTGTTACCGCATCAATCCTTACAGGTGTTACAGAGCCGCTGGAATTTTCCTTTATGTTTATCTCACCGGTGCTTTTCCTGTTCCATGTAATTATGACAGGGATCGGCTATATGGCGGCCGCTTTGCTCCATTGCAGCGTTGGGGGCGTACAGGCAGGACTGATTGATTTTACGATTTTCGGGATTTTCCGGGGAGCACAGAGTAAGTGGTACCTTGTGGTACTGATCGGTATCGGCATGGCGGTTATCTACTACTACGGCTTTACCTACCTGATCCAAAAGTTTAATATTTCAACCCCCGGAAGAAATGAAGGGGCTGATGCAGAAGACGGGGAAACGGCACTTGTGAATTCCGGAAGCGGCACAAAGCTGGCGGAACAGATCCTTGAATACTTGGGAGGCAGAGAGAACATCGGTGAAATCAACAACTGCTTTACCAGACTGCGTGTTACCATCAAGGATATGTCTCTGGTTCAGGAGCATAATTTAAAATCGACCGGCGCATCAGGCATTGTCTGTCCTTCTGCAAATCAAATACAGGTCATCTACGGATTGAAAGTTGAAAGCATTGCAAGAGATGTGAAAGCATTATATCACGCGAAGCATACAGGAAAGGATTAAAAAATGGAACATAAGTTAAAGATTACGATCGTGGGAGGCGGTTCCACATGGACCCCCGGAATCTTGAATGCATTTATCCGCCACATGAATTCTCTCCCGGTCACAGAGCTGGTACTTTTTGATATTAACGCAGAACGTCAGGCTCCTATTGGAGAATATGCGCAGCTGCTATTCCGCCTGCACGCTCCTAAAGTAAAAGTCACTTACACAACAAGCAAAGACGCGGCCTACGATTCTGTGGATTTTGTTATGGTTCAGATCCGTACAGGTGGATATCCTATGCGGGAAAAAGATGAAAAAATCCCCATGGAATACGGAGTGCTCGGTCAGGAAACCTGCGGTCCCGGAGGTTTTGCCTACGGGATCCGTTCCTTAAAAGACATGATTGAAATTGTAAAGGATGTGCGCAAACACAGTAAAAATGCCTGGATCCTGAATTATACCAATCCAGCCGCCATCGTAGCCTACGGCCTGCAGCGGGAGTTTCCTGATGACAAACGGATTCTCAATATCTGTGACCAGCCGATCAACCTGATTCATTCTTTCGCCAGGCTGCTCGATGTACCGGCCGAATCCCTGGAACCCACCTATTTCGGGCTTAATCATTTTGGATGGTTTACCCATCTTTACAACCAGAATGGACAGGATTTGCTTCCTCTTCTGAAGGAGAGGATAAAGGATAAGGGATTTCTGCCTGCCGATGCCGCCGAGCGCGACCCTTCCTGGCTGGATACTTATGCACTGGTACAGGATATGGTACATGATTTTGATGAGTATGTGCCTTCCACTTACCTCCAATACTATATCTATCCTGAGTACAAGGCTTCCAAATTAAACCCAGATTATACCAGAGCAAATGAAGTCATGGATGGCCGTGAAAAACAGGTGTTTTCCGAGTGCCGCCGCGCAGTCAGTCAAAACAGTCTGGATGGAATCCATGTAGTAAAAAATGAAGCTCACGGTGATATGATCCTTTCCATAGCGGAAGCTATTTACTTAAATAAAAATGCGTACTATATTATCATGGTTAAAAATGAAGGAATCATCGAGAACCTTCCGGATGATGCAGTCGTGGAAGTGACCTGCCTGCTGGGCAGCCGCGGACCTAAACCATTCCACACCGGACCTGTCTCTGTTTTTTATAAAGCATTGCTGGAAAACCAGTATGCCTACGAACGCCTGACCTGCGAAGCTTATTTTGAAGGCAGTTACCCAAAAGCATTGCAGGCGCTGACGTTAAACCGCACTGTCACAGACGCCAAGAAAGCGAGAAAGATCCTGGACCGCCTGATTGAAGAAAACAAAGGCTATTGGCCCAAACTGACCTGACAGAAAGGATTGTATCTATGTGCAAAATGATAATAAATGCAGATGACTTCGGTTATTGCCGGGCTGTCAATTATGGGATCATAGATGCTCATCTGCAAGGGGTACTTACATCCACTACACTTTTAACCAACACTCCAGGCTTCCAGCACGCTGCCGGCCTGTCAAAAGAATGTCCCTCACTGGGAGTTGGCCTGCATTTAAACATCGCCCTTGGGCAGCCTCTTACCAAAGGCAGCACCCTGACCGGAGAAGACGGGTTTTTTATTAAACCACGAAATCTATCCTCCTCCCACAAGTATCTTCCGGAAGATATCCTGGCAGAACTGGAGGCTCAGTACCAACGGTTTATGGAGGTAATGGGTAAAAACCCGACCCACCTGGATTCTCACTTATTTACAACGGACAGCAATCCTGTTATGGCTGCTGCCGCCAGGACACTGGCTGAAAAATACCGGCTGCCGCTGAGAAACCACGATATAACAGGTTTTCCCCACGTGGATTTTATACAATTCCGCACGTACCACGGGGAACCGGGGCTGTCTTACGTATACGATCATATGGACGATATTTCTTTAAGGCCATATGTGGAGCTGATGAGCCACCCGGCCTATGTGGACTCTTATCTGCTTCAATCCTCCTCTTACAATTTGCAGCGCCTTGCAGAACTGGATTTCCTGGTCAGCAATAAAACAAAAGACATGCTGCAAAAATATTCGGTCCAATTGATCAATTACAGTCAGTTGTGATCATGTAACAGAGAGTTGTCCGATCCAATGTATTTATATCTGGTAAGCTAAAAATTAAGGATAAATAAAGACCCGCAGAGAAATCATACTCTGCGGGTTTTTGGCTTGGTAAGTTCTGCAATTACCTCTGCAAGGGGATCCGGAAGATAAAAGAAGTTTTCCCGCCAGGCACTGATGCAGCCTCAATGCCGATGCTATGGCGGTCAGCAATCCGTTTCGCAATTGCCAGACCAAGACCGGTTCCCGTCCGGTTGGTTTCACCAATAGACATATAATACTCCTCGAACACATGGGGCAGATCCTTCTCTTGAATGCCAGTCCCCATGTTGCTGATTCTTGTAGTGCAGCCGCTGGCATTAGTAGTGACCGTCACCTGGATTGGCTCTCCCGGCATCGAAAACTTGATGGCATTGTCCAAAACGGTTCCTAACATCTGGCGCAATCTGCCATAATCCCCGCAGAAAGGAACTGTTTCACCGTCTTTTGTATTCAGTTCTATGGCATGCCCCGCATTTTCAGCGATATGTCTCAAAGTCCGGACCGCATCCTCTACGACCATCATAAAATCAATCGGCCGCTTTTCTATATGATAGCTGGGATTTTGCAGCCTGGACAGTTCCAAAAGATCATTGACCATACGGTTCATATGAACGCTCTCCGCAAGCATCTCCCTATAGTATGCCTCCACCTGCTCCTGACCGGTCACAACCCCATCACAGAGTGCTTCCAGAGAACTGCGGATCACTGCCACCGGAGTACGTAATTCATGGGAAATATTCGATATATAAGTCTTCCGCAATTGTTCTAATTCCGCCTGCTGCCGGTCCGCTTCTTTAAGCCGTACAGATAATATGTCGATGTTATTAGCAAGAACACCAAGCTCGTCCTGGCGTTTCACGCCGGTTCTTGCCGTATAATCACCTTTGGTCATCCTTACAGTAATTTCTACCATACATTTCAGCGGATTAACAATGTTACGGGAGAAGATAAGACACGGAACGATTAACACCAGCAGTGCGAGGAGCATACTTCCGGCCAATACCCAGCCTGCTTCCATAATTGTGGAGAACATGTCGCCGGTGCGGGCATGGATGACCACCACCGCCACCGTCCTGCCATCAGAGAACTGAACCGGTGAAGCAATAATGAAGTTTTTTTCCAGCATTCGGTCAGACCACCGTTCGCTGATGGAGGTTTCTCCCTCCATGGCCTGATCGATGAGTGTCCGCACTTCTGCGGGAATGGAGGAATAGGTAATATTATATTTGCCAAATTCCACGTGGATCGTCTGTGTGGCGCTGTCCACAATCCAAAGGTTACTTAAGGCAATATTATCCATGAAATCCAGATAAATGCCCAGTCTTAAGTTGGACTGCTTCATTTGCTCTTTAAGCCCCGACTCGATCGGATAATAATCTGGCAACTCCTGCTCAAAATATACGCTTAGAGAGTGAGCGATGGCCTCTGTTTTCTGTAGAAAGCCTGAACGATAGCTATGTACTGTAGTTCTGGTATAAATAATCAGAAAAATACCTCCTACCGTACTGCACATCAAAACAAGTGCTGCGGTAAAATAGAGGAGGATCTGCGCGGTCAGCTTTCGTTTCATCCGGTCACCGATCCTGCCTGATCTCAAACTTATATCCGGAGCCCCAGACTGTTTTGATCTGCCAGTTTGGGTGGTTTAAGTCAGACAGCTTGAACCGGAGACGTTTGATGTGGGTGTCTATGGTCCGTGGGTCGCCAAAATAATCTACGCCCCACACCAGATCCAGCAGATTGTTTCTGGTATATACCCTGTTACGGTGTGTAGCCATCAGCCAGAGAAGTTCAATCTCCTTCTTTGTCAGATTGACAGGGATTTCATTTACCGTTACCGTAAGGGTGTCCAGTGAAATCTTCAGATTGTCATACATGAATAACTGATGCTGATGCAGATTTCCCGAAGCCTGATCGATACGCCGCATAATGGCACGTATCCTGGCCATCACCTCGCCCGGTGAAAATGGCTTCACAATATAATCGTCGGCACCGATATCCAGACCCATGATCTTCTCAAAGTCCTCTCCCCGTGCCGTGATCATGATAATTGGAATCGTGGAGCTGCTGCGGATCTGCCGGCACACCTCGAATCCATCCTTGACCGGCATCATGATATCCAAAAGTACCAGATCGATATCTTCTCTTTCATATATCTCAAGTGCCTGCTGTCCATCATGAGCCCTGTGTACCGTGTAACCCTCCTTGACACAATACTCGGCCAGCACGGTAACAAGCTGCCGGTTATCGTCACAGATCAGTATAGTTATCATTCATGTACCTCCCTTTCTATAACTACTATAATATGAATTTATGACATTTCCATGTCATTTTTGACATAAAGTTCACAAATTTGAACACAAAATGCCACATGATTGCCATAAATATATTTTATTATAAAATTAACAATAAAATCAATATATGTGATGGATCTTTGTATAATCTACACATATGAGCAAGAAGCAAGAGGAGGAAAAAATGAAAAAATGGATTAAGTTACTGTTTGCTGCAGGTCTTACTATGTTCGTTCTGACGGGCTGCGGGGGAAGCCAAAGCACCAGCAAAGCAGAGAGCCAGGCCCAGTCTGGGGAGGGCACCTCTTCCCGTAAAGAGGAACTGATTATCGGAACCGCCGCCGATATTAACAACCTGGATTTACAGAAACAACAGGATGCTACCAACAACATTGTATTAAAGCTCACTCACGAAACTTTGATTTTCTTCACAAACGAAGGTACGATTGAGCCGCGACTGTGCACCGGCTGGGAGTTTAAGGACGACACTCACATCGTGTTCAAACTGTATGATAACATGTGTTTCTCCGATGGAACTCCGCTGACTGCAGAGGATGTTAAGTTTACTTATGATATGGGCCTTCAAAATGAGCTCAGCGTATTAAAGGGACTTGTTGAAGTCAATGCTATCGATTCCCTGACCGTGGAGCTGGTTATTGACAGTTATTCTAACGAGTTCTTGCAGTCCCTTGCCTCTGTTCCGGTGAGTATTCAGTCCAAGGCAGCTTATGAGAGCGGTATGGACGAGCCATATCTGATTGGTTCCGGCCCGTACAAGCTGGATAAATGGGAACCTGATGAGCAGGCAACCTTCGTAAAGAATGAGAACTACTGGGGAGACAAGAAGGGGGGCTCTGACCGCATCACCTTCCGTCCGATCAAGGAAGCATCAACCAGAGCCATTGCCCTACAAAACGGTGAAATTGATGTCTGTATCGATCCGTCCATGGACAACTTACCGGATCTGGAAGCTGATGACAACGTAACCGTATTTGAGAGACCTGGTACCCGTCTGTTCTATCTTGGCTTCAATGTAACAAAAGAACCGTGGGACAGCTTAAAAGTAAGACAGGCG
>DEYX01000176.1:0-17577 GCA_002365025.1 Hungatella sp. UBA3147
ATCAATGGTACAAAATGGATAGTTCGCAGATTCCGCACCGGCCTTTGTAAGAGAATTGAACAAGGTGCTTTTACCTACGTTCGGCAATCCGACAATACCTAATTTCATAGCAATTACCTTCCTAATATTGTTAATATTCATAGTTGATTTTTATCTGCAACTAATATAGAATAGCATATTATCCGTAAAAATAAAAGAGAAAAACACAAGAATCAAAGCTTTGTCGAATTATAGTTGAATATGTCGGGCGAATCTGTTTGATTTTTGTGTTTTCACGGGGTAAAATAAAGAAAACATCGAAAGGAGAAGACGAATGGCAAATACGGCAGATATTAGTTTTGTTCATTTGGGGATTACAATCGACCATTTGCAAAACAGTATCTCAATATTTGGATTCCGCATTGCATTTTACGGGATTATCATTGGGTTTGGAATATTAGCAGGTCTCTGGGTTGCGACAAGGGATGCAAAACGAAGGGGACAGGACCCGGATATTTATCTGGATTTTGTTCTGTATGCAATCATAATTTCTATTATGGGAGCCCGAATCTATTATGTTATGTTTGATTGGGACAATTATAAAGATGATCTGCTTCAAATTTTAAATCTCAGGGCAGGAGGATTGGCCATCTATGGAGGTGTCATAGGGGCCGTTATAACTCTGATTGTTTATGCTAGGGTAAAGAAATTATCATTTTTTTCCTTGGCTGACACTGGATGCCTAGGATTGATAACCGGGCAGATTATAGGAAGATGGGGAAACTTCTTTAATTGCGAGGCGTTTGGCGGATATACCGACAGCCTGTTTGCTATGAGAATCAGAAGAGCGCTGGTTAATGAGAATATGATATCGAAAGAGCTTTTGAACCATTTGATCGTAAGGGACGGTGTAGAATATATACAAGTGCATCCTACCTTCTTTTATGAATCAATCTGGAATCTTTGCGTACTTGCATTTATGCTTTGGTACAGGAAACGTAAGAGATTTGATGGAGAGATGCTTTTTATATACCTGCTTGGCTATGGTTTGGGACGAGTGTGGATAGAGGGACTCCGCACGGACCAGCTAATATTCTTTAGTACTGGCATTCCGGTGTCTCAGGCACTGTCATTAATTCTGGTAGTGATATCTACTCTTGTGCTCTTCTGCAAACACAGACAGATACGAAAAAAGAGCAAAGGAGAAGTAATGATATGATGATGTCAAAAGAAGAGTTAATACACGATATTGAAGAAGCAAGAGAAAGATTAAATAAAAGCATTGATCATGATGATGAAGATGTTATTTATCACAGGAGTGTAGAACTGGATAAATTGATTGAACAATATATTGCCGCAGGCTACTAATACCGTGAGCCTGTGATGTGTTTTGTGCAAATTTAAGAAAGACGTGGAAAGAGAAGGAGCTCTTTCCGCGTCTTTTTTTATGGATGGACAATTTTTGCAAAAGTGATTTGACACAATTCACAGTGGGATGTAATATTTATCTATGAATTGTAGAAAACTGTTACAAAAAGGTAATATATGTCCGGAGGTGGGGAAATGAAGCATTTGTCGTTCCGAATGAAATTGACTCTGGTGTTTATTATTACAGCTATGATCGAAGGGGCTATTATAGGGAGTCTCTCCTTTTCCCATAGCAAGGCCATTGTTGTAAAGAATAAAAAACAGGAGATGTCAGATACCATAAACCGCATTGATATCAATATCAATGTCAAGGTCCGCTATATCATGGAAATCCTTGACAATGCGGTGACCAGCCAGCTTGTGCGTGATGCATGTACCCCTGGATGGGACGATGGGGAAAAGGGGGTCAGCCGTACCTACCTTGATGATTATTGCAGAAGTCTCATTAAATCTGTAGGGGAACAGATGGATATTTCCATTATCAATTCCTCCCAGGTGATGTATACAACCGTCGATACCGATGGGACGGCCCCCAAAGATATTTCGGTAAAGACATTTAAAAGTTATGATGATGCCGTAGGAGGCAGAAACAATAAGACTGTCTGGCTGGGCATTATGCCAAAGCTTTTTTCAGATCCAATGGAAGATCATCAGGCAGTTACCGTGGTAAGGGCCATACAGGACAGAAATGAAGAGAAGAGTCTGGGAATCATGGTCATTGAGCTGGATCCTGACATGTTCAGCAATCTGCTTTTAGGGAATCAGGGACTGTTTCAGTATCAGTACTTGTTTATTTTAGACCAGAAGGGCCAGGTGATCTGCAGCAATCCAAAGATAAACAATGGGTGGCAGGAAGAGATTAATGACCGGTTTGAGCGGGGGATCCGTCGTTTTGAACTGATATGGAACGATAAGAGGTATTATGTCTGCGGACAATATAACGGCATCACTGGCTGGAGATCATATTCGGCGATACCCTTTGAAGGGCTGTTTCCCCAGGCGGGAGATTTGAAAAAAGCTATTTGGCTGGTGGCAGTGGTGAGTACTTTGGGCATTGCCGGAGTCATCGTTCTTCTGGTTTATGCAATGGCGAGACCCATCAAGCGTCTTTCAAAGGCTATGGGACAGGTTCAGAAGGGAGATTTTGCCGTTCGGGTTCCCAATAAGAGAAAGGATGAAATCGGCGAACTGACAGAATCCTTTAATTACATGCTGGAAGAGATCAATACCCTGATCAGGCAGGTTTATCAGGAAAAGATCGCACAGAAGAATGCGGAGGTACAGGCGCTCCAGGCACAGATCAATCCTCATTTTCTCTATAACACCCTGGATTCTGTCAACTGGATGCTGATTGACCGGGGAGATTATGATATCAGTGACATCATCCTCTCACTGGCAGGCCTTATGCGATACAGCATCGAAGATGAAAATGCCTTTGTACCTCTTGAAAAGGAAATCGGATATGTGCTGTGTTATTTGAAAATACAAAAGAACCGCCTGGAAGAACGGCTGGAATATTCTGTAGAGGCAGAGGAATCCCTGGCAGCTGAGAGGGTTCCAAAGCTCATCCTGCAGCCCATTGTGGAAAATGCCATCACTCATGGTATTGAGCCGAGAAAGAGGAAGGGAACCATCCGCATCGTCTTAAAAGATCTCGGAGATGAAATGCTTATTTCGGTTGAAGACAATGGAATCGGCATGACTCCGGAACAGCTTAACCACTTAAGGGAAGAAGTACCTGATGTAGAGAAGGAAGGGCATACAGGAATCGGAGTAAGGAATGTGGACCGGCGGATCCGGCTCCATTATGGAGATGCCTATGGAATTTCTATTGAAAGCACATATGAAGAAGGAACGATTGTAAACCTGCGCATACCCAAAGACCATGAAATTGTGACAGAAGGCGGAGGAAGGAAAGGAGAGAGCGAAAGACATGAAGCTGATCATCGTGGATGACGAACCGAAAATCAGAAAAGGGCTATTTAAGCTTTTAGATGCCCAGGAAGGCTTTCAGGTTACAGGGGTGTTTGAAGATGTTCATTCGGCTCTCAAGGCTCTGTATGAATTGGAAGCTGACGTAATCATTACAGATATCAAGATGCCGGAAGTATCCGGCCTCGAGCTGATCCGCCAGATCCGGGAAAGAAACTTAAATATCCGCATTATTATTTTAAGCGGGTACAGCAATTTTTCCTATGCCCAGAAGGCCATTGAGCTGGGAGTGACCAGATATCTGTTAAAACCCACGGATCCGAGAGAGCTGCTATCTGTATTAAGAGAATTGGAACAAGAGCTTTTTCCGGCAATCCATGAAAAAGAAGAAAGGCAGGACCGGCCTTCAGAAGGGGAAAATGAGGTTGGCAATTTATTAGTTTTAAAAGCCATTCAATATATTGGAGTTCACTATGGAGGCAGGATTACGTTAACAGATATGGCCGGGGAACTTCATTTATCCCCTAATTACCTATGTGAACTTTTTAAACGTCATACAGGAAAAAATCTCATGGAATACGTTACGGAATACCGGATGCAAAAGGCGAAGTCATACCTGAACCATGTGGAATATAAGGTGGCAGATGTGGCGGAAATGGTAGGTTACAAAGAGGCGAAATATTTCAGCAGCGCTTTTAAGAAAGCATATGGGATCACACCCCTGGAGTATCGGAACAGGCGTCAGAGCCATTTGATTTAGTGTGAAAAAGACGGGAAAATGACAAAAAAAGTCTCTCCTGTCTTTATTTTATTTAGTCATAATTACAAATAACTTAATATTTTGGAATAAATAGTAATCTTATGGAATTGTGATGGTTGCCAGAAAATGATAATCTATTACTATAAACAACACGCTAACGTCTGTGAACCGTGTCGATAACTGAAGAAATGTCAGATATTAATGTGAACGGACGCAAAAAAAGGAGGAACTTAGTATGAAGAAAAGATTTGGCGCATTACTCATGGCAGCAATAACAGTAGCATCACTCGTACTCAGTGGCTGCAGTACTGGCGGTAAGACAGAGGGTGCAGCTGAAACTAAGGCTCAGGCAGGTGGGAAAAGCGCGGCGGATTATAAAATTGTCCTCATTCTTCCCGGGCCCATCAATGACCAGAGCTGGAACGCAACAAACTATGCAGGTCTTACAGCCTGTAACGAAAAACTGGGTACCAAAATGGAATATGTAGAGAACGTGCAGGCATCTGACTATGAGTCAACCTTCCGTGAATATGCGGAACGAGGCTATGATCTCATTATGGCAGCCGGTTCCCAGTTTGACGAGGCGGTAGCAGCAGTAGCTCCCAATTATAAGGACACCACTTTTTGTGCGGTAAACGGCTCCAAATGTGACGGAGATAATGTGGCTCCCATTTTCCCCAAAGAATATGAAGCCAGCTATATTGCTTCCATTCTTGCAGGAAATATAACAAAGAACGGAAACTTTGCAACCATCGGAGGCTTCCCCAATGAACCAATGGAGCATTTGATGGATGTATATGAGAAAAATTCTGTTAAGATCGCAGAAAGCCGCGGCATATCCGGTGCAAAGGCGACTAGAGCTTATGCCAACAGCTGGAACGACGTAGCCCTTGGCAAACAGATGGCAGAGCAGATGATCGACAACGGTGCAGACACCATGTTTGTATACGCCAACGAAGTAGGTCTTGGCAGCATTGAGGCAGCTAAGGCAAAAGGCGCTAAGTTCATAGGCTTTTCCAGTGACCAGACAACCATCGATCCGAATACCGTTGTAGCTTCTGTAAATTTTGATTTCAAGAATTTCTATATCTGGGCTCTTGGCCAATATATGGATGGCAAGCTTTCCGGAAATATGGTGCATGAAGCCGGTATTAATGAAGATATCTTTGTACCGGTATATACCGATAATATTTCCCAGGAAGTTAAAGATGCGGTGGACCAGGGAATCAAGGATTTTAAGGACGGCAAGGTAGATTTACAGGCGTTTTTTGAGAAGTAAGATATAACCGGAGGGCTGACACGGGAGAAAAACAGGATTGTTTGAACTGGGTCGCCCTCATCGTTTGAAGAGGAGGAGCTTCGTGAATACACCATTTTTTGAATTAAAGAATGTATCAAAATATTTTGCCAGGGTCGTGGCAAACAAGGACATTTCTTTTTCTGTAAATAGGGGAGAGGTGTTGGCATTATTGGGAGAAAACGGGGCAGGGAAAAGCACGGTAATGAAAATCCTCTATGGCCTTTATAAGGCGGATGAGGGGCAGATCCTGATGGATGGAAAAGAACAGAGGATCACTTCCCCTAAAGATGCCATGGCTTTGGGAATTTCCATGATCCAGCAGCATTTTTCCCTGGTGTCCGCCCATACGGTTACGGAAAATATTATTCTAGGCAATGTGAACGGTGTAATTGATTACGAAAAATGCAAAAAGGAAGTTGAGGGGCTCTCTGCCCAGTACGGGTTTCAAATTCCTGTTGATGCAAAAGTGGAGGAGCTTGCGGTTGGAGTACAGCAGAAGGTAGAAATCCTTAAGGCCCTCTATTTAAAGACAAGCCTCCTGATTATGGATGAGCCTACGGCAGTGCTGACGCCTCAGGAGGCGGAAACGCTGATGGAGTTTGTAAAAGAATATACGTCCAGGGGAAATTCTGTTATTTTCATCACCCATAAGATGAAGGAAGTCATGGAGGTGGCGGACAGGATCATCGTTATGCGAAACGGAAGGCTTACGGGAGACCTTTCTGCAAAGGATACCAATGAGGTGGAGCTGACAAGGCTTATGATGGGAAAAGAAATGGTGCCCCCGAAGAGGGAGCAGACAGAAGAGCAAAAAGAAAGAAAGGTCTGTCTGGAGCTGTCTTCCGTCACTGTGCAGCGCAAAGGAGAACCCCCTCTTTTAAGTGCTTTGTCATTTGAAATCATGGAAGGTGAAGTTTTTGGAGTAGCAGGAGTCAGCGGAAACGGGCAGGAGGAGTTATGCGAAGTAGTTTGCGGTGCCCTTCCTGTGACCTCGGGAAAGGTGCTTTTAAATGGCACGGATATTACCTCCACTTCCATCAGGGAACGCATTGATCAGGGTATTGGATACGTTCCGGTAGACCGATATCGGGATGCCATGGTAGGAGAGATGACCCTGGCTGAAAATATGATGCTGAAAACAAGCTTTGATAAGAAATGGATCTCACACGGCTTTTTAAATAAGAAGAAACTTCAAAAAGACACTCAAAATGCCATTGATGAATTTGATATCAAGGCGCCGGGACCGGATGCCCGGATCAAGGGATTATCAGGAGGCAACCAGCAGAAAGTGATTCTTGCCAGAGAAGTCGGAAACGCAGGAAAGGTGCTGATCATGGACCAGCCTACCAGGGGGCTGGATCTGGGAGCCATCAATAACATTCATAACAACATCCTTGCAGAGCGGAAGAATGGAAAGGGGATTCTGCTGGTATCCACCGAATTGTCGGAGATTTTCCAGCTATGCGACAGGATTGCCGTTATTTACAAGGGCTCCTTTATGGGAATCTACGACCATGACCAGCTTAACACAGAACGGATCGGTCTATTAATGGCCGGCTACAAAGAGGAGAAGGAGGCGTAAAGCATGAATACAAAAGTCAGGGACTTAATTGTGACAAATGCTGCTGCCATCATTGCCGGCTTGCTCTTAAGCGGCCTCATGCTTTTGCTGCTGCATATCAACCCGGTCGAAGTATTTGTATATTCCATCAATGCCATGTTTACAGATAAATATACCATGGGGGAAGTGTTTTTAAAGGCGACACCCCTTATATTTACAGCGCTTGCCTTTGCGTTTACGTTTAAGGCAAATCTGTTTAATATCGGCGCACAGGGACAGTTTTATATGGGTTCTATTGCTGCCATTGCCTTATCTCTGCAGCTTGACGGTAAGGTTCCCGCAGCAGTACTCTTAATTCTTGTGTGCCTGACTGCGGCACTGGCAGGTGGGCTTATGGGCGCTTTGATCGGATTTTTAAAGGCGCGCTTTAAAGCCAATGAATTCCTTGTCAGTATGATGTCTACTTACGTTGCTTTGGCAGTCATGAATTATCTGCTGCGCACATTTTTAAAAGAATCCAAAGGAGAGTATCCACAAACTGATGCCATAACAAGGTCAGCATGGCTTCCTGTTATTGTAAAGGGGACCAGGCTGCATATCGGATTTGTGCTGGCGGTTCTGGCGGCCGTTGGCATCTGGGTGCTGCTTTATAAAACGCCCCTGGGATACCGGATCCGTGCAGTGGGAAGCAATGCCTCTGCCTCCAGGATGTCAGGAATTGATTCAAACAAGATCTTTGTGGCCGCGTTTTTTATCAGCGGCGCCCTGGCGGGTGCAGCCGGATTTACGGAAGTAAACGGTGTTCAGCATATGCTGATTCAGGATTTTAACAGCGGAGTGGGCTCCGCAGGCCTGGGAATCGCAATTCTTGCTAATGCCAATCCTATCGGAATCATATTCGCCTCGCTCCTGTTCGGCGCTTTAAGTGTTATGGGGAATTTAATGGGGCGCATGCCGGGAGTCAATGTTCCTGCAAGCATTGTGGATCTAATGCAGGGGTTTGTCATGCTGTTCGTTATCATATCCTATTTCTTCCGGCATTATCTGGAAAACAGGAGAGAGAAGCGCAGACTTCAGAAAGGAGCGTGAAACAGGTTATGATCATAAGCTTATTAAAACGTGCACTGATGATGAGTACGCCCCTGCTGTTTGGCTCCATTGCAGAAGTCATAGCAGAGCGTTCGGGCATGATGGTTACCGCAATCGAAGGGATCTTCCTTATGGGAGCCTGGGGTGGTTTCGTGGGAACCTATTTAACCGGCAGTGCATTCATCGGAATTCTTGCCGCCATCTTTTCCGGACTTGTTGCGGCAGCCGTGTATGGCGTGGTATGTATTTATTTAAAACAGCACCAGGTTGTAACAGGAACCGCAATTAATGTGCTGGCAGCCGGAATCTGTACTTACCTTCAGAGGGTACTGTTCGGCGTTCCCACCGCGCCCCTTAAAATCAGTCCTCTGCCTGAGATCGCTATTCCCGTTCTCAGTAAGATTCCAGTCATGGGTCCGGTGTTTTTCCAACAGAATATATTGACCTATGTGGTTTATTTACTCATTCCTGCGTCCTATTTTCTCTTATTCAAAACCTCCTTTGGACTGACGATCCGTTCTACGGGGGAAAATCCGGAGGCAGTGGATGTAGCCGGTATCAATGTAAATGCAGTCCGGTTCTTTACGGTCCTTTTGGCCGGAGTGATGGGAGGCATTGCAGGCGCATTTTACTCCGTGGGATATTTGGGAATGTTTACCACAAATATCATCGGCGGACGCGGGTGGATCGCATTTGCCATATGCTTTTTGGGCAACTGGAATCCCAAAGGAGCTGTTTTGGGAACCGTGGTATTCGGGCTTACGGAAGCCATTGCCATTTATATGCAGTCGGTGGGAGGAGGAAGCTACTTCCCCAATGAATTATTTATTGCCCTGCCTTATCTGCTGACCATTATATTGACCGTATCCAGAAGAAATTTCAATGTACCCGCTAAGCTGGGAGTCGCATACAGCAAAGAAAATTAAAAATGAAGAAGACAGGCATTCCCTGGTCAGTTTGTTCCAATTTACTGACTTTGGGAATGCCTTTTTTCCATTATATGGAAATCCTTACAGAACAGCTGTTCACAGTTACATGCAGGCTGGATCAAATTGAAAATTCTTCGAAATTGTTCTTGCTATTTCACGGTAAATGTACTAGAATTAAAGCATAAGTGGTGGAAAGTGGTGCAAAGTGGTAGAAAATGGTGGGAAAGTGGTCCAAAACCCTACCGATGTACAAGCAGGTGATTGGTATGTTCATGGGAGAATACAATCATACAGTCGATGCAAAGGGGCGTCTCATAGTCCCATCGAAGTTCAGAGAGCAGCTGGGAGAAGAATTCGTCGTTACGAAGGGTTTGGATGGCTGTTTATTTGTGTATGATAATGATGAGTGGACTGCCCTGGAAAATAAATTAAAAAGCCTGCCGCTGACCAACACCAATGCCAGAAAGTTTTCCAGATTCTTTCTGGCCGGAGCAAGTGCCTGCGAAGTGGACAAGCAGGGAAGAATTCTGCTTCCGGCAGTTTTAAGGGAACATGCGGGAATCGAAAAAGACGTAGTTCTTGTAGGAGTGGGAAGCCGTATTGAAATCTGGAACAAGGATGCATGGATCGCAGCCAATACCTATGAAGATATGGAAGAAATCGCGGAAGCTATGGAAGGACTTGGTATATGATGTTTGAACACAAGTCAGTGCTGCTATATGAGACCATTGACAGCCTGAATGTAAAACCAGACGGAATCTATGTAGATGGAACGCTGGGAGGAGGCGGACATGCTTTAGAAGTGTGCAAGCGCCTTGGAACTTACGGAAGATTAATCGGAATTGATCAGGATGGGGACGCCATTAAGGCAGCCTCAGAACGGCTGAAGGCTTATGAAGATAAGGTGACGGTCGTAAGAAGCAATTACGAAAACATACAGACAGTATTAAAGGATTTAGGAATCGAACGAGTGGACGGAATTTACTTAGACCTTGGGGTATCCTCTTACCAGCTTGACATACCGGAAAGAGGATTTACCTACAGGGAAGAAGATGCACCTTTGGACATGCGTATGGATCAGAGGAATGTACAGACAGCAGCCGATATCATCAATACCTACAGTGAATTTGACTTATACCGGATCATAAGGGATTACGGAGAAGATAAGTTTGCAAAAAATATTGCAAAGCACATTGTAAGGGAAAGGCAGATAAAGCCCATCGAAACAACAGGAGAGCTGTCGGAGATCATCAAAGGAGCGATTCCTGCAAAGGTAAGGGCAGTGGGAGGACATCCTTCCAAACGGACATTTCAGGCTATACGGATCGAACTTAATAAGGAACTGGAAGTTTTAATGAAGTCCCTTGATACTATGATCGATCTGTTGAATCCGGGCGGACGGTTATCCGTTATCACCTTTCATTCTCTGGAAGACAGGATCGTAAAAACAAGATTTAAGACCAATGAGGACCCATGTATCTGCCCGTCTAATTTTCCGGTCTGTGTTTGCGGAAAAAAGAGCAAAGGCAGGGTGATTACTAGAAAACCAATCGTACCGTCGGAGGAAGAGATTGAAGAAAACAAACGTTCAAAGAGTTCAAAGCTTCGGGTATTTGAACGAATTTAAAAAGGGAGGAAGAGAGAGTGGCTGCAAGAAAGAATGTGCGTTCCTATGGGAGCTCCACTTACGTACAGGGGAATACTGTCCGTAAAACCATGCCGGTTCCTATGCCGGTTCATACACCAGAAGAAGTCCGTCGTCCATCAGTTAACCATCAGGTCAGAAGAAATCGTGAAAAGGCCTTGCAGATGGATTTGCCTTATGTGATTATGCTGACCATCGCCGCAGTCTGCACCCTCTGCCTGTGCGTGAATTATCTGCATCTGCAATCTTCTATTACAGCCAGTATTCATGGCGTTGAGCTTTTAGAATCAAAACTGGAACATTTGAAAACTGAAAATAATGCATTGGAAATGAATATCAACACTTCTGTCGATTTGGATCATGTGT
The DNA here is from genome assembly GCA_002365025.1 of Hungatella sp. UBA3147. Classification (GTDB taxonomy): domain Bacteria; phylum Bacillota; class Clostridia; order Lachnospirales; family Lachnospiraceae; genus Lacrimispora. Next base: position 10,990 of record DEYX01000176.1, read on the forward strand.
ATAAAGTGGCTACTGAGGAACTTGGTATGGTCTATGCGAATAAGGACCAGATCCTTCACTATGATAAGACGGAAAGTGAGTATGTAAGACAGAATGAGGATATCCCGAAACACTAATAAAAACAGGAATAAAAAGAGTAAGGTATTTCCCCGTTATATGCAGGAAAAGCTGGCGATTACTGTACTGGTAATTACGCTGGCTTTGTTTGCATTAGTTATGACGCTGTATAATCTGATGACAAATAAAAAGGAAGATTACAATCAGATCGTGCTGTCCCAACAGGAATATGACAGCCGCATCATACCCTTTAAGCGCGGGGACATCATGGACCGCAACGGAACCTATCTGGCGACCAGTGAAAAGGTATATAACTTAATCCTGGATCCCAAACAGATCATGTCAGACCAGAATTCTTTCCTGGAACCGAGCGTAACGGCTCTGACAGAATGCTTTGGCTATGACCGGACGGAAATCATGAACCTCATACAGGAAAAGAAAGATAAGCAGTATGTACGCTATGCGAAGCAACTGACTTATGACGATAAACAAAAATATGATAAGTACAAGGCAGACCAGGCAGATGCGCTGAAAAAAAGCGGGAAGGCCATTAAGGGAATCTGGTTTGAGGATGAGTACAAAAGGGTGTATCCCTATAACTCCATGGGCTGCAATGTCATTGGCTTTGCTAACGGTGACGGCATGGATGGAACCGGAGGGATCGAGCAGTTTTATAATACGACTCTTATGGGAATCAACGGAAGGGAATACGGATACTTAAATGATGACTCCAACTTAGAGAGAGTCATAAAGCCTGCTTCCAATGGCAGCACCGTGGTTTCCACCATGGATGTCAACATACAGAAGATCGTAGAAAAATATATTAATGAATGGGAACAGACTACAGGAAGCAAACGGGTAGGCGTAATCGTTATGGATCCCAATAACGGCGAGGTTCTTGCCATGGCAAATGACAAGGCATTTGATTTAAACAATCCTAGAACCTTAAGACCGGAGTACACCGATGATGTACTGCGGCAGCTTGGGATTAAGGAAGCCATGGACGATTACAAGAGAAAGAATAAAAACGCCCAGCCATTAACCGAAGCAAACGTTTCAGAACACTATTCGAATGAAGAGATCATGTCTCTGGGGACTCAGGTGGCATGGAACCAGACCTGGCGTAATTTCTGCATCAGTGACGGTTTTGAGCCGGGCTCAACAGAAAAGATTTTTACCATATCTGCCGCCATGGAAGAAGGGGCGATTACCGGAAAGGAAACTTATGAGTGCAACAAGTTCCTTGAAGTGGGAGGGTATAAGATCAACTGCGTCAGCAGATATGGACATGGCCTGATCACTGTAGAGGAAGGCCTGATGAAATCCTGCAACGTGGTCATGATGCGGATTGCTCAGCAGATGGGAAAAGAAAAGTTCTACAAGTATCAGCAGATTTTCGGTTTCGGCTCCAAGACCGGAATTGATCTGCCTGGAGAAGCAGATAATAAGACTCTTGTTTATACTCAGAATACGGCGGGACCTACGGATCTTGCAACCAACTCCTTTGGACAGAATTTCAGCACGACCATGATCCAAATGGCTGCTGCTTATAGCTCTGTGATCAATGGAGGTTCCTATTATGAACCTCATGTGGTGAAGCAGATCCTTAACGAACAGGGTTCTGTCATTAAAAAGGTAGAACCGGTTCTTGTCAGGGAAACAGTATCGGAATCAACCACCAAATTCATCAATGAAGCGCTGTTTAAGACCGTCAATGCGGAGGGAGGAACAGGAGGCGCTGCAAGGGTGGCAGGATATAAAGTTGCCGGTAAATCCGGTACTGCGGAGAAGATCCCCCGTGATAAGACCAATTATGTGGTATCCTTTTGCGGCTATGCTCCGGCGGACAATCCTCAGGTTTTGGTTTATGTTGTGGTTGATGAGCCTCATGTGGAGGATCAGCCTCACAGTACCTATGCCAGCCAGATTTTCCAGAAGATCATGGCGGAGATTCTTCCTTATATAAATGTATTTCCGGATACAGACACAGAAACCTCTCCATTGCCGGAAGAAGCAGCAAAACTTCCTGAGCAGGAAGGGATAACCAGTGAAACAGAAAGCGCATCCCAGGGAGAAAACACGTCTGAGGAATCAGGTGCAGAAGAGACCACTGGGCAGGCTCCTACCATGGAAAATGGAAATCCGATTCCAGATGAGTATTTAAATCCTTCGGAAGAATACGTCAACAGGGAAGAAGGGGATGACGGTTCTGATCTCCCGGCCGCACTTCCCACCGAAGAGACCACGGCCCAATAAGGAACTTTTTTAAAGAACTCATAAAAAGTCCTGAAATTCATATACTGTAGAAATAATGGTGATGGAGCAGTGCATGAGTTCAAATAAGACACATCACAGAGAAAAAATAGCCATCCTGTTTTTCCTGTTATTTCTTGCCATGACAGGGCTTATGGGGCGGCTTATTTTTCTAATGATCTTTCGTTCAGAACATTACAGTGCCATGGCATTGGACCTTCATGAACGGGAAAGGACCATTAAAGCCGCCAGGGGAAATATCATTGATGCCAATGGAACCGTCATTGCCACCAACCGGACGGTGTGCACCATATCGGTCATACATAACCAGATCAAAAAAGCAGATGAGGTTGTGGCAGTTCTTTCCAAGGAGCTTGGTCTTCAGGAGGAGGAAGTTCGGAAAAAGGTAGAAAAGTACAGTTCAAGGGAAATTATTAAAACCAATGTAGACAAGGCTATGGGAGACATGATCCGGTCCTACCATTTAGACGGTGTAAAAGTGGATGAGGATTACAAGCGTTATTATCCCTATGATACCCTTGCCTCCACAGTTCTTGGCTTTACAGGGGGAGATAATCAGGGCATCATCGGCCTGGAGGTAAAATACGAACCATATTTAAAGGGCCTTAACGGAAAGATCCTGACCATGTCCGATGCAGCAGGAATAGAAATAGAAAATGCGGCGGAGGATAGGATCGAGCCAGTGGCAGGGCAGGATCTGCATATCAGCCTGGATGTCAATGTCCAGCGTTATTGTGAGCAGGCAGCCTATCAGGTTATGGAGAAAAAAGGCGCAAAAAGAGTGTCAATTATTGTTATGAATCCTCAGAATGGGGAAATTATGGCAATGGTAAATGCACCTGAATTTAATTTAAATGATCCGTTTACACTAAGTGCAGACGCCGGAGTCCCGGCAACCGACAAAGAAAAGCAGGATCTGCTAAACAAGATGTGGAGAAATCCCTGTATTAACGACACCTATGAACCAGGATCCACCTTTAAGATCGTGACTGCAGCCGCAGGGCTGGAAGCCGGAGTTGTGAAGCTTGATGACCATTTTTCATGTCCGGGTTTCCGGGTCGTGGAAGACCGTAAAATCCGGTGTCACAAAGTAGGAGGCCATGGCTCGGAAACATTTCTCCAGGGCATGATGAATTCCTGCAACCCTGTTCTCATCGACGTAGGACAGCGTCTTGGCGTAGATAATTATTATAAGTATTTTGAGCAGTTCGGCTTAAAGGGAAAGACCGGAATCGATCTTCCCGGCGAGGCATCCACTATTATGCATAAAAAGGATAATATGGGGCTTGTGGAGCTGGCAACCGTTTCATTTGGCCAGTCCTTCCAGATTACACCGCTGCAGCTGATTACGACTGCTTCTGCTATAATTAATGGCGGAAACCGTGTGACACCTCATTTTGGAGTGAAGTCAGTAAGCACCGACGGAGCTTCGGTCCATGAATTTACTTATCCGGTAAGCGAAGGGATCATATCTGCCCAGACAAGTGAGACCATGCGTTATATCCTGGAACAAGTTGTGGCGGAAGGAAGCGGAAAAAAAGGGCAGGTCGACGGCTATCGGGTGGGCGGAAAAACAGCGACCTCTGAAAAACTTCCAAGAAGTTTAAAAAAGTACATTTCATCCTTTATAGGCTTTGCACCAGCAGATAATCCCCAGGTGATTGCACTCATTACGATCGATGAACCTGAGGGGATTTATTACGGCGGAACCATAGCTGCACCGGTGATTGCCGACATTTTTAAGAATATTCTTCCATACCTGGGAATAGAGCCAACAGAGGAAAAAACTGCTTCGGCGTTTCGAATCTATGGTTGATTATTCAGGCAAAAAGACGTATACTACTTACTGTGTACTTTTGAAATACAAATACATAAAATATTGAGGTGTGACATGATTAACGAAACGATTCTGGCAATCATCATAGCATTTGCAATCAGCGCCATGCTGTGTCCCATTGTAATACCATTTCTTCACAGATTAAAATTTGGCCAGGAGGTCCGCAAGGAAGGACCTGAAAGCCATTTAAAAAAGCAGGGTACTCCGACCATGGGAGGGCTTATCATATTGACCAGCATCATCATTACGTCGCTGTTCTATGTGAGGGAATATCCGAAGATCATTCCTGTGCTTTTTGTGACAGTTGGATTTGGTATCGTTGGGTTTCTTGATGATTACATTAAGATCGTAATGAAGCGGTCAGAGGGGCTTACGCCTGTTCAAAAGATGGCAGGGCAGTTAATCATTACAGGCATCTTTGCCTATTATCTGCTTCATTCAAAGGATGTGGGAACGGGAATGTTAATTCCCTTTACCGGAGGCTTTGAAAAAGGGCTGTATCTGAATTTAGGAATATTCTTCGTACCGGCGGTATTTTTTCTCGTGATAGGGACTGATAATGGTGTGAATTTTACCGATGGCCTGGATGGGCTTTGCACCAGTGTGACCATTCTGGTGGCGACCTTCTTAACCGTGGTTTCTATCGGGGAAAATACCGGCATCAGTCCCATAACCGGAGCGGTTGTGGGAAGTCTATTGGGATTTCTGCTGTTTAATGTGTATCCTGCCAGAGTGTTTATGGGGGATACAGGTTCCCTTGGACTTGGAGGATTTGTTGCTTCCAGCGCCTTTATGATGCAGATTCCTGTTTTCCTTGCCATTATCGGTTTTATTTATATGATCGAAGTATTATCCGTTATCATTCAGGTGACATATTTTAAAAGAACAGGCGGAAAGAGGATTTTTAAGATGGCCCCCATCCACCACCATTTTGAACTGAGCGGCTGGTCGGAAACACGGGTGGTAGCTGTATTTGCTATCGTGACTGCGGTTCTTTGCATGCTTGCATACCTTGGATTATAGGAGAGAAACCATATGAATCAGAAAATTTTAGTTGCCGGCAGCGGAAAAAGCGGCATTGCCGCCATGGGCCTGATCCTTAAAACAGGTGATGAAGTAATTCTTTACGACAGCAATGCTGCCCTTCATAAGGAAGAGCTCCTTCATCAGTTTGAAGAGGAGGGAAGGATTTCAGTTTTATTGGGAGAGCTTAAAAAGGAAGATCTTAAAGGGGTAAGCTTATGTGTCATAAGCCCTGGAATTTCCTTAGAGGCCCCCTTTGTGGCAGTCCTTAAAGAGGCGGATATCCCGGTCTGGAGTGAAATTCAGCTGGCTTATCACTATGCCAAAGGAAAGCTGGCAGCAATCACTGGGACCAATGGTAAGACAACCACTACGGCCCTTATCGGGGAAATCATGAAAGCATATTATGACCATGTGTTTGTGGTGGGCAATATTGGGATCCCGTATACAGAGGAAGCGTTAAAGACGACTGAGGATTCGGTAACGGTAGCAGAGGTCAGCAGCTTTCAGCTGGAGACGGTCACCGGCTTCCGTCCGGATGTGAGCGCGATCCTGAACATAACGCCAGACCACCTGGATCGTCATAAAACAATGAAATGCTACATAGAAGTAAAGGAACGAATAACATCAAACCAGAGACCTCAGGATTTTTGTATTTTAAATTACGATGATCCTGTTTTGCGTGAGTTTGGCAAAACTATCACACCAAAGGCTGTCTATTTTAGCAGCCGCCAGTCTTTAGAAGAAGGCTACTGCATGGATGGGGATAAGATTATCCGCAACCATGATGGAGAGAGGACAGAGATCGCAGACATTCGCGAGGTACAGCTCTTAGGCCGCCATAACCATGAGAATATCATGGCCGCTGCCGCTGTATCTGCTGAAATGGGAGTTCCCATGGAGATCATCTCTCAGGTGATCAGGGAATTCAAGGCGGTAGAGCATCGGATTGAATTTGTTGCGGAAAAAGCCGGAGTGAAATATTACAATGATTCCAAGGGAACCAATCCGGACGCAGCGATCCAGGCAATAAAAGCCATGCCAGGGCCAACGCTACTCATTGCAGGAGGTTATGATAAGAACTCCCAGTATGATGAGTGGATTGAATCCTTTGACGGAAAGGTAAAATATATGGTGCTTCTGGGGCAGACCAGGGAAAAGATCGCTGAGTGTGCAGCCAGACATGGTTTTACCAATGTAATGTATGCAGAAGATATGCAGGAAGCAGTAAAAGTATGCGCTTCTTATGCCAACAGAGGAGATCATGTGCTCTTATCACCGGCCTGCGCCAGCTGGGGGATGTTTAAGTGCTATGAAGAACGCGGCGAAATCTTTAAGGAAAGTGTCAGAAATTTATAAAAGCAATGAACCATGCAGAAACATATGTAAAATATATG
>DEYX01000176.1:17825-23496 GCA_002365025.1 Hungatella sp. UBA3147
CATATATTTTACATATGTTTCTATAGGGCGAATGCCCGTTATGAATCATTTGGCGGTGCCCTTCCGCCAAATGATGAATGCATGGTGGATGATATATAGGAATAAAAATGAATCAACAGTTGGCGAGGAGGAATGATATGGCAGAAAAAGGGCCAGTGAAGAAAAAAAATAAACCGCGCCGTTTTTATGATTACAGTCTTCTGTTTACTGTAATATTTCTCTCTGTTTTTGGTTTGGTCATGATTTACAGCGCCAGCTCTTATGCAGCCCAGCTTAAATTCAATAATGCCGCTTATTTCATGATGAGGCAGGCCAAGATAGCCCTGGCAGGCTTTGTTATCATGATTGTAATATCCAAACTGGATTACCACTGGTACGCGAAGTTCGCTGTGTTTGCTTATGCTCTTTCTTATGTCTTGATGATTACTGTATCCTTAGTTGGGCGTAAAGTAAACGGTAAGAGAAGGTGGCTGGGAGTGGGAAGCCTTTCCTTTCAGCCTACGGAATTTGTAAAAATTGCTCTGATTGTCATGCTTGCTGTTCTGATTGTTCAGATGGGAAGGAATATTAACACGAGAAATGGCGTTCTTCTGGTTATTGTGACGACCCTTCCTATAGCGGGAATCGTAGCGGCTAATAACTTAAGCTCCGGAATCATCATCATTGGGATCGCTTTTGTCATGCTGTTTGTGGCATGTAAAAAGAAATGGCCGTTTTTTGCCTGTGGTCTTGCAGGCGTAGGCGCACTTGCTTTTGCCGGGCCAATGGCTGCTGTACTGGAAAAGCTTAATATTCTTCATGATTACCAGCTGGGCCGTATCCTGGTATGGCTGGAGCCGGAGGCTTATCCGTCGACCGGAGGCTATCAGGTACTGCAGGGGCTTTATGCCATAGGATCCGGCGGTCTGGTAGGCAGAGGGCTGGGAGAGAGTATACAGAAGATGGGGTTTGTACCAGAAGCACAAAACGATATGATTTTTTCCATCATCTGTGAAGAGCTTGGGCTTTTTGGAGCGGTTTCTGTGATTTTGATATTCCTTTTCATGATCTACCGGTTCATGCTCATTGCGGATAATGCACCGGATTTGTTTGGTGCTTTGCTTGTTGTAGGTGTTATGGGACATATTGCCATACAGGTTATCTTAAATATTGCGGTTGTAACCAATACCATACCAAATACCGGTATCACCCTTCCTTTTATCAGCTATGGAGGTACCTCTGTTCTTTTTTTAATGATGGAAATGGGCATGGTTTTAAGCGTTTCCAACCAGATAAAGCTGGAAAAATAATGGGATGTGAAAACATTCTCTCACTTTTGACATAGGATAGTATATAAGAAGCCATGGGAGGTACCGGATTGTCAGTCATACAGGTCCAGGGGTTACGATCCTTAAAAGGTGAGATAAAAATTCAGGGTTCCAAGAATGCTGTTCTGCCCATGATGGCAGCGGCGGTTCTCCATAAAGGTACAACAGTGATTCATAATGTCCCCAGGATACAGGATGTGTTCTGTATGCTGGGGATACTTGAGCATATTGGATGTATATGCTGCTTTGATGGCCATTCCTTGACAATTGATGCTCGGGATTTGACACAGGCGGAGATACCGGAAGAGTATATAAAAAGCATGCGTTCTTCTATCATGCTTTCCGGCCCTTTGCTTGGAAGGACTGGCAATGCGGTCACCAGCTTCCCTGGAGGATGTTCCATAGGAGAGCGACCCATAGACTTACACTTATCTGCCTTTCGGAAACTTGGTGCTGTCATTGAGGAGAAGGGTGATAAGCTTATGGTGTCCGCAAATCAGTTGACGGGCAACCATATTTATTTTCCCTTTCCCAGTGTGGGAGCTACGGAAAATGCCCTGATGGCAGCTGTCTATGCCCAGGGGATTACCGTGATACATGGAGCAGCAAAGGAGCCGGAGATCATCACCCTATGTGAATTTTTAATCAATATGGGGGCTAAAATACATGGAACCGGTACTTCCATTCTGACAGTCACAGGCGTAAACGAGCTTTGTGACTCTGAATTTACTGTGGCAGGGGACAGAATTGTCGCAGGAACCTATTTAATGGCTGTCATGGCTGCTGAGGGAGATATCGTAATACAGGGAATCCAACCCGGACATTTAGCTTCCGCCATCTCACTTGCCGATAGAATGGGCGCGGAGATGAAACGGTATGAAAGCTGCCTGGAAGTATCCATGAGGGGGCGCCCTGATTGTGTAGATGTTATAACAGAACCCTATCCGGGCTTTCCTACGGACCTTCAGTCTCAGTTAATGGCGGTCATGGCATCTGCAAAAGGTACCGGCAGAATTAAAGAAACCATCTTTGAGGGAAGATTTGGAACTGCAAAGGAGTTGCATAAGCTTGGCGCAGATATTATAATAGAGGGGAAGCGGGCTGACATACGGGGACTTTATCCTTTAAAAGGAACTCATGTAACAGCTACGGACCTGCGGGGAGGCGCGGCTCTTGTAGTTGCAGGGCTGGCATGTGAAGGTGTGACTGAGATTCATGAGTGCCACCATATTGAACGAGGATATGAAGACATCTGCCGTGACTTGAGCAGTCTTGGTGCAGCGATCAGAGGGATGCAATGAATGATTTAAAAAAGAGCAGAAGAAAAATTAAGTTTGGAATTACAGCAGTCGTGATTTTGCTGGGAACTGTCATTTTTTTATCGCTGCAGATCAGGAATATTACGGTGAGCGGTAATAAAAAGTATACATCGGAACAGATCGTTGATATTTTGTTCAAGGACAGCTGGGACCGGAATGCGTTTTTTTGTCTCTATAAGGATCGTTTTAAGAAACATGAACAGATCCCTTTTGTAGAAGATTACAAAATCGTATTCTTAAGCCCGGTACGAGTGGAAGTGATCGTCTATGAGAAATCTGTGGTAGGCTATGTATCCTATATGGGCAGCTATATGTATTTTGATAAGGACGGGATCGTGGTAGAGAGCTCCAGCGGAAAGCTGGAAGGAGTTCCTTGGGTCACGGGGCTGCAGTTTGGGCATATTGCCCTGCACCAGCCCCTTCCGGTGGAAAAGGGGAAGATTTTCAATGAAATTTTAAACCTGACTCAGCTTTTATCAACGAAGGCAATTCCTGTTGACCAGATCCGTTATGATTCCCGGGGGGATGCCACTCTTGTCATAGGAGAGATCCGTGTTTTCCTTGGAAGCTATGACCAGATGAATGGAAAGATTTCTGAGCTGAAGGATCAGCTTCCTGTTTTAAATTTAAAAGGTTTGTCAGGGACTTTATATCTGGATACCTATGATGAGGCGGAAACAGTCACATCTTACCGTTTTGTGAAGAATTAATGAATTTACATAATTTGCTTATAATTTTGTTTAAAAAGTGGTTGATATTTTTGGTAAAATCAAATATTATATTAATTAGGTTTATAGAGTAAGCTGTTTATGGTTAAAGGAGGATATAATCTTGTTAGAGATTAAGATAAATGAGGCGGACAATGCCGCAAGAATTCTGGTGATCGGAGTAGGCGGTGCTGGTAATAATGCGGTCAACCGCATGATTGATGAGAATATAGCAGGTGTGGAATTTCTTGGAATCAACACGGACAAGCAGGCTTTGCAGTTTTGCAAGGCTCCTACAGCCATGCAGATCGGAGAGAAGCTGACCAAGGGTCTTGGTGCAGGTGCTAAGCCTGAGATCGGTGAAAAAGCGGCAGAGGAGAATGCGGACGAGCTGGCTCAGACCATGAAGGGCGCGGATATGGTATTCGTTACCTGCGGAATGGGAGGCGGTACCGGTACCGGAGCTGCACCTGTTGTGGCTAAGATCGCAAAAGATATGGGCATTCTAACCGTAGGTGTTGTAACAAAGCCTTTCCGCTTTGAAGCAAGAACCCGTATGAGCAATGCCGTTAACGGTATTGAACGTTTAAAAGAGAGCGTAGATACATTAATCGTTATCCCTAATGACCGCCTTCTGGAAATCGTAGACAGACGTACTACTATGCCGGATGCCTTAAAGAAGGCAGATGAAGTTCTTCAGCAGGCCGTACAGGGTATTACGGATTTGATTAATGTGCCCGGGCTTATTAACCTTGACTTTGCAGATGTACAGACTGTCATGACAGATAAGGGCATTGCCCACATCGGTATCGGCAGGGCAAAGGGTGATGAGAAGGCATTAGAGGCCGTGAAGCAGGCGGTATCCAGTCCATTGCTTGAAACTACCATTGAGGGCGCTTCTCACGTCATCATCAACATTTCCGGTGATATCAGCCTGGTTGAGGCCAATGAAGCAGCCAGCTACGTTCAGGAGATGGCAGGAGATGATGCCAATATTATCTTTGGAGCGATGTATGATGAGAATGCTCATGATGAAGCCAGCATCACCGTGATCGCCACAGGTCTGGACATGCAGGCTGAGACTCCTGTATCCAAGGTTATGACGAATTTTTCCAACCCAAACTTTAAACAGCCGAAAACAGCACCTCAGACCCAGCCCGGGAATCAGGAGGCAGCCGCAACTGCAGCAACTCCTGGATATAACCAGAATTATAATCCTAATTACGGGAATGCGAATTATCCCAATCCAGCTTACAACAATCAGTATTTTCCAAATAATAACAGCAACTATAATAACCAGAATTATGGAAATCAGAACTACGGTGCAGGGAATTATCAGAAGCCGAATTATGCAGGGCAGAATAACCCTCAGGGTGCTCCCCAGGGAGGCGGACAGCCTTATCGCCCGACTGTGAATAAGGAAGTTCAGATCAATATTCCTGATTTTTTAAGAAATAAGAGATAAAATTTATCAGATTACATAATCAGGCAGGTTCCGATGAACCTGTCTGTTTTTGAAATACCCTGCATGGGCAGATAAGATGAAAGGAGTGGCAGAATGTCAGAGAGAGAACAGGATTGGGAGATTTCAGAGGATTACTACAACAGCAGAGAAGATGAAAGAAGCCTGTCTCTGGAAGATTTTATCACAGAGTCAGATAAACAGGCGGCTGACCTTGAGCCCTTCGGTCAATCGGATGAGTTGTTGAAAAAGACAATAGCAGATGTTCATCAGGTGCTGGTGCTGGCTCAGGAAGGAAAGAATATTGCTGAGATTGCTTTCATTACCGGACTACAGGAGAAATATGTTTATGATATACAGGTTTGTGCCCAGGGATTCAGGGAGGATGACGAGATTGCCGTGGCTCATCTGGTACTGGGATAAAGGAGGGATTTTGGGATGATGAAAAAGATTTGTCCAATTTGTGATCTTTCGGTTAATGAGGCAAACTATTGCCCGAGGTGCAGGAAGTTAATCCGACAGCCCCTTTTGTGGAATTCGGAGTATTATTTGAATGAGAGGCGCCCGGGTAATAACAGCCATGATGTTCATAAGCCAGATGGAGCCATAAAGCCGCAGAAAAGGAATGTACAGGGAGCGGCAGGACGGAAAAGTACGATTGAAAGGCCGGTAAACCCCAGGCAAAACGTGGGAAGACCTTCCCCTAAGCCTGCCGGCAGCCATAACCCGTCACAGCCTTCCCGGCCAGGACAGGAAAAAGGAAGGAAGAATTCCACTGTGCCTGTGGTGATATCAGTTGCTCTGTTTGTTCTTATCAATGTTCTTCCGAGGATCATTGGAACGGTAAACCGGGCCATAACGGACGAAAAGATCAGT
>DEYX01000177.1 GCA_002365025.1 Hungatella sp. UBA3147
TACAATACCTGGCTTAACGTGCAACCCCTGGCATCTAACATAAGGACTCCATCCCCATAGAAACTGTTATCAGTAAACCCTTCCAGGTTCCGCAAAAAGACTGCTCCTGTTTTTAGAGGCTCCTTCATATTGCGGACCGGCGGTCGGTTCACCCGGCTCCATATGATTTCCTGATTCTTATCGGTCACAACACCCATCTTGTCATAGGCAAGGGCAAGGGCATCCGTAAAGCTTCGGCTGCCTCCGAGATAATGGCCTCCCCCATAGGCATAAAACCGGTTTTCCTGGTTTCTGGCATTCCCCTTCAGCTCCACCACTTCCGTGGTCTCATAGGCTACCTTTTTGGGAACCGCAATTTTTACTTCCCGGCTTACCGCTTCTTTTTCCAGCTGGACAAAATAAAGCTTTCTCCTGTCCTCTGAGGCATACCAGCCAATGCCTTCCATCTCTCCGTCTGCAAGTTCCTGGTTACAGACAATGGTATCCTGTTTAAAAGCCACATAAGACTGTTCACCGGATTTTGATACCTGAGTCAGATGGATCCGGCTGTTATCCACGGACACATCTGCGATATAAACATTCTCATGTTCATATTCCTTAACGATTTTTCCGCTTTGGTCCATAATCTCGATCCGGTACATGGGAGCATCCTTTGTCCTTCCGTTTTGCACCCACACATCACCTTTTCGGGCAATTCCGTAAATGAAATCATCCCCTACAAATCCAAGGGGCCTGTAAATATTATCCTCGCCGCCGGTTATCTCCCTCTTCACTCCGGTATCCAGATCCATGAGATGAACCACTCCGGCTCCATAAAGGTCACTGCTTTCCTGCCAGGCAAAACGACTCGACCTGCTGTTGACCGCATATCCGCCCTCAACCAGGGAGTCCGCCAGGACCATATATTCATTGCTGTTTAAATCAATACCGTAAACCGCCCGGTCCGACATCAGATAAAGCATCCCATTGGTTCCCACATGGGCCAGCTGGTCGATGTCCTCCTTAAGTACCTCAAAGGACAGGGTCACAGGAGTAAAGAAACGCTCCGTGGTGGCGTTGTCCTGACTGCTGTACTGATACATGGCGACACCTAAGCTTCCCTCGTGAATCCCACGGTTCATATACCCATAAACCAGAAAATCCACATCCCCGTTATCTTTGACCGACAATATCTTAATATCATGCTGGTTGTAGCCGCTGCGAAGTCCATCGTCTTCGCCGCTTCGGAAGGAAAACACCTTTACCGCATGCTCACGGTTCTGGTCAAAAGCCCAGAGATCACGGTTTACCACATAGGCCAGGCAATCCCCTGACGGGCTTTTAGCCGTTCGTATTTCATCCGGGTTTGTAATCCCAAGCATAATCCGTTTACCGGAGAACAATCCTTTCTGGCCGGAAAACACCTGATTGGTATCCCGTTCAAAATCCATAAGGTAGATACGCCTGCTGTCCCATTTCATGGTAAAGCTGTCTTCCACCTCATAAAGCTCCTGAATATCATTTTCTCCGGTCCTGGTCACCTCATAGTCCAGTTTCACGCTGCACATGACTCCATCTAAGTCTTTCAGAGTAACCCTTATATCTCCTGCCGGTTTCACAGAAAGCCCTCCCCATGTGAGCTGGGAAAAGCTGGAGCGAATGGTCACATGGCCAAGGGAGCTGTTATCCTCTCCCTCGCTGGTTTCCAGATAAGTGGTAAGCTGCCGGGCCTGATCATAATCAAAGGTCCGGGTCGTAAAATCAACTGCAAAATCGATCATATCCTTTGCATTGGTGCTGTCCGTCCACATGATGCGGGTATAATAAAGCAGCTTCCCATTCCCGGAGGTATCCAGTGTCAGGATGAGAAGGTACTCCTTATCCTTTGTCAAAAGGTTCTGGATCGGAAGCGTGGCCGTGACACCTCCCTCTCCCTCGTTCCATGTATCTACCTCTGTCCGTTCCACCAGACGTCCCAGATCCATACTTCGGACTTCATACTCAATCCCCTGGATGCTGCCTTTATAATCCGAGATCTGTATGTTCATAGACCTGTCTGCCGGAAGAACGGTAAGGGCTTCTCTGGAAACTGCCTGCTTCATATCCTGGGTGTACCCATGGAGAAGGTTCATCTTTCTTCCGTACATATCGGAATATACCACAGGCAAAGCCGCCTCCTCCATGGAGGTATATACCATGACATCACTTTTTTCCGTATCTTTCTGATTCCACATAAAATAAACTGCGATTGCCGCAATAAAAACCGCAGATAAGATTCCTATTTTTTTAACTAATCGATTCATCCTGAATTTCCTCTGTTTTTTCTTCAACCTTGTCTTCTTTATTGTATACAATAATATCCAAAACTACAATGAAAAATTTCTTAAACATTCGTTAAATGCCGTATGAATAAAGCAGATTTTTGATCTGTCTTATTTAGATGCAAAAAAACAGTTGAAAGAACCAGATAAAATCTTTCAACTGTTTTGTAAATTATTATGACGTTGATTTAGCTGCTGCTTTTCTTCTCCCTATGTGCAACGTCCGCTGCGGCATCTCCTGCGGTGCATTTCATTAAGCAGAAGTACGTTAACAACACCATCTAACCAACCATCATCGAGACTCTGGGCCCAAGGTCCTCTCGGTCCCCATGGCCCCCATGGTCCCCACGGTCCTCTCGGTCCGCACGGCCCCCATGGTCCGCACGGTCCCCATGGCCCTCTTGGCCCCCACGGGCCTCTTGGTCCTCTTGGTCCTCTTGGACCTCTTGGGCCTCTCGGTCCTCTTGGGCCCCACGGCGGTCGATCCCATGACGAATCACGGTCCTGAGACAACAGATCCGATTCATCCATCTCGTCTGCTCCCCACTCCATTTGTTCTGCACGTTCCTGCTCTGCAGCCGACTGTTCTGTGTCTGCTGGTTCTGCTGCCTGTTCATCAATCAGAATACCATCCCTGCGTATCTGGTCACAGATGGAATCGCAGACCTGGTTAATCATCAAACGATCCGGATATTCGTCATACATGGGACTGTTTTTATAATCCAGATGATCACACGCTGAAACTACGTATTCCTGCAACCGTTTCATATGTCCTGGGTACATTCCTTGTAAATATTCCAAATCCTGTACAATGGAATCTTTTTTTTCAAAGGAACGCTCTGCGGCACTCCTATCGCCATAAAGCATGTATGGCTCCAGTTCCTGAAATCTGTTTCCATAAGTATAATCCTGGTTAATCGGCACGGCTGTTATCACTCCCTGCTTTCTGCTTATACAACACTATAATATGCAAAGCAAAAAGGGAAAGTGCAAAATCCCCTTAAATGAAAATACGGTTTTCTGACAGACAACCAATCAGAAAACCGTTTATTATAATTACCTCACATCGAACAGGCGCTCCGGATATACACCTTCAGAAACCAGGTTCCGGATAGCCGCCGCCACAGCGGGCTTGTCCTCTTTATAGGTCACGCCAAACCACCGGTCTTTTGTTTCAAGCACCGTTACCTGCGCTTTCTGGGCCCCGACAAGCTTGTCGATGATCTTAGGAAGCAGATATTCCGTTTTCACATCCCCTTCTTTTAAACCGGCCAAAAATCCCGGGAATCCTCTCTCCAGCTCCTCAAGAAACGCAGGGGAAAGCCCCCACATATTCATGGAAACATTCTGGTTCAAAGGGATCCTCACCGGGGTTCCCTCCTCACTGCGGCCTTCCGCCCAGTCATCGCATTGTCTGATCTCGTACGTCTCTGTAACCCCTTTTAAGATTCCTCTTTCATCCACCTGGCATACTCCACGGGTCACTCCTCCATTTTCGCTTAAGGTATTGCCAAGAACAAATCCTCCCATGCAGATATCAAAAGGCTTTGACATTGGATCCATCTCATTCACCAGGTATTCATGAATCTTTATAAAACCTTCTTTTCCATAATAATCGTCCGCATTGATGACGACAAAAGGTTCATGAATCACCGTTTTGGCACATAAAAGTGCCTGGCCGGTTCCCCATGGCTTTGTTCTGTCATCCGGCTTTGTATAACCTTCTGGAAGGTCATCAAGTTCCTGATAAGCGTACTCCACATGAGCAATCTTTTCGATTCTCTTTCCTATGATCTCCTTAAAATCCTGTTCCAGATCCTTTCTTATGATGAACACAACTTTGTCAAATCCGGCATTCAGTGCATCGTATATGGAATAGTCCATGATAATCTCACCGCTTGGTCCTACCGGTTCCAGCTGTTTGATTCCTCCGCCAAACCGGCTTCCAATGCCCGCCGCCATAATCACTAATGATGTTTTCTTCATAATTTATCCCCCTGTTTGTATAATCTGCCTAATAGTATACCACAAAAAAAAGGTTTAATCCATAAATGCCGGATTATTCCAAATTCCTGAGGTTTTAACT
>DEYX01000179.1 GCA_002365025.1 Hungatella sp. UBA3147
TTTATGTCCGCACCCCCCTATCCACAGATTTGCACTAATATTTAATTAGATAAAGTATCTGGCGTGTTTTGCGGAATTATAGATGAACTAAAGAAATCCGACAGACTGATATTCAGTGCATCACAAATCAACTCAACCTTTTTTATGGTTGGGTTTTTATCAATCATTCAACCAAACCTAAATAAGTGGTTGTTATTTTAGCACGCAAAGTAAGTTGTTCTTGACTCAGTCCTTGTAATCTCTATTTGTTACATAGGGTATAGATTGCATTTTTCAATTCGATTAAATAATGTATATGGGGGCTTAAAATTATTTCCTAAATATGATATGATAGTAAAATGGATATTGGGCAAAGCACCAGTTATTGAATTATAATGAATAGATAGGTTAAATTACTTGTTTGAGAAAAACAGATATATTTATATATACAGTAACACAAGAAGGAGAGGAGAAAATGGCAAAAAGAAGTGTAATAAAGCAGCAAAGAAAAGAAGCGGTCAATTTCAGTTCAATGACTTATGATAATGAAAATAATATACTTTTGCATTATCGTGGTTCAGACAGTTTGATATTGTCCTTCCCTGAGGGTGACGAAATTATTGATATATATGAATCAACACATAATGAAAAAGAATGGAAAGCGTGGGTTGATAGTGCAGGAAAGGCAGACAAGACACCAGATTTTTATTCTGACAAACATCAGATGATGATGGAAGTTATGAGATTTGATGATAAAGCATTTAGAAAAGGAAAGAGGAATCCAACTTTAGAAAGAGAAAGAAGTATGTTAAGAGAACTTGAAGAAAAAGGTATCATGGAGACTTTCCCAGATATAAATCAAATATTCTTAAATGCAGATACTCAATTACCTACAGATGAAGACCATAATTTTACACGTTATAGAGATAACTTTGTGAGAATAGTAGGAAAGCATAGTAAACAAGTTGAAATTTATAAAAATAATCACCCGGGCTATAAATTACTATTTTTCGTATTTGATGAAACATCAGGGATTTATTATCAAAAAATTAGTGATAGGGAAGTTACATATCATAAATATTGGGCTGATTCAGTAATTATTAAATCAATTAAAGATTCAGGTGCAGATTTTATTATCTGGTATAAACCATATAATTACTATGAAACATCTGAAGGAATGAAAGGTGGTTTGCCACAACTAATGATTTATGATATTGCAAATATGCAGATTAAAGTAGAGGATTATAATATTTGTGATATGATAAGCTCAGAAGTTTGATAGCCTGTTACCCATAAAAAATTAGTATTGTTTTTTTAATGATAATATTATTTTGAAAATCCCAGTACAAACATTAGGGACAATATATTCTGAAAATAAATATTAATACGGAATAATCCAAGCCGAATTTACGCACTTGGGTAAGTTATAGAGCACCGTACCATAAGTAAATGCGAACTTCTGAATGAGGTATGCGATTCAGAAGTTATAAAAATTCCACTTGGTTTTTAGTGGGAGAAATATTGTTGCATGATAATATTGACTGGATTTACGCACTTAGGTATGTTATGGAAAGCCTTATCATAAATAAGCGAAGAAATCCGGAGGGTACATGTTGATTGATAAAAGAAAGTGTTGGATTATAAATCCCGTCAGAGCTTGCAGCAGCTTTGATGGGATTTTTTGCTGCCGGAACATAAGAAGGTGCATACCTGCAGTTTTGCCCGGAATGTGTAGAATATCATACTTTTTTATAGATACACCCCCTTAAAACATTTGCAGGCACTTGCTATAATTTCGATATATGAACGAAGCAGGTTCTAAGTAAAAAGGAGGATCATTCTTATGAGAAACAAAAAATGGATGCGGCTGGCCAGTCTGGCCTGTGCCGGAATCATGGGGGTCACAATGACAGGGTGCGGACAGAAAGCGCCGGAGGCAGCAGGAGAGAAGGTAGAGATCTCCATGCTGGATTTCTTTATTCCCGGGGAAGGAGTCACGAAGGCGATGAAGCCTTTACTGGATGAGTATTTAGCGCAGCACCCCAATGTGACAATTGATGAAGAATCAGTTTCCAACTCTGATCTGGCGACGAAGGTACAGACCCTGGCCGCAGGAGAAGAGCTGCCGGACATCTTTATGATTAAGGGCCAGATGGCGGAGACATTTGTGGAAAACGGTAAAGTATTTTCCTTAAGTGAAGCATTGAACAGCGACTCAGCCTGGAAGGATAATTTTAAGGAAGGTGTATTTTCCAACTTTACAATCGGAGAGAACATCTATGCTATGCCATTTCAGGTAACAAATACCTGTGTATTTTATAACACAGATTTATTTAAGCAGGCAGGGATCCAGGAATTTCCGGGGACATGGTCTGAGCTTCTGGATATCATTCCAAAGCTTAAAGAAATCGGCGTGACCCCCATTGTGCTTGGAAATAAGGAAAAATGGAATGCGGAATCCGTTATCATGAGCACCCTGGGCAACCGTTTAACAGGAGATGAATGGTATCAGAGCATTCGTGACCGAAGTGGAGCGAAGTTCACAGACCCTGAGTTTGTGCAGTCTTTACAGGCTTTAAGTGACTTAGCGGCTGCCGGAGCGTTCAATGAGGATGTAAACAGCATTGACGGCGCGCAGCAGAGACAGTTATATATGAATGGAAAAGCGGCCATTACCATTGACGGAAGCTGGGCCATCGCAAACTTCGATGAGAACTGTCCGGAAGAAGTGAAAAATGTAACGGAAATGGCGGCTCTCCCAATGGTAGAAGGCGGAAAGGGAAATCCGGAGACCATTACCGGAGGTGCCGGCTGGGCTCTTGCAGTAAATTCCAAGATTTCGGAGGAAAAAAAGGCAGTGGTCATAGATATATTAAAAGCAATGACAGGACCGGAATACGGTACGGCTGCAATAGAAGAAGGAACCCTGACAGCAGTGAAACCGGGATCGGAAGTTAAGATCGAAAAGACCATAGCTGCAAAATTTGATGTTTTTGCAAAGGACAGGCCGTTTATTCCTGTTTATGACCATCAGTTAAGTTCAGGTGTGATTGATGTGATGCAAAGCGGGCTTCAGGAACTGTTGATCGGTAGGGTTGCTCCGGAAGAACTGGCGCAGCGGATTCAGACGGAATATGAAAACAACGGAAAGTGAGTGACAGGAAATGAGTAAGGCATTAAGACCTAAAAACATAGTAATCTACGGTTTGCTTGCTCCTGGACTGGCTGTCTTCGTACTCTGCTGCATCGCTCCTCTTTTTGTAGCAGTTTATAACAGCTTCTTTGACTGGGATGGAGGTCCGGTGAAACGATTTGTCGGGTTTCAGAATTATGCAGAGCTGGTACAGGACAGGGCTTTTTGGAGTGCATTTAAAAACAACCTGACCTTTATCTTCTGGACGGTGCTGGGACAGATCGGAATTGCCTTTCTCATTGCCATGCTTCTCCAGTCCAGGATTTTAA
Source organism: Hungatella sp. UBA3147 (assembly GCA_002365025.1). GTDB lineage: Bacteria > Bacillota > Clostridia > Lachnospirales > Lachnospiraceae > Lacrimispora. Next base: position 3,442 of record DEYX01000179.1, read on the forward strand.
AATTTAAAAATTTCCATAGAACGGTTATCTTTTTCCCGGTGGTATTATCAGCTGTCGTAGTAGGATTTTTATGGAGGATCATGTATAATTCCGAATACGGTATCGTAAATACGTTAATGCGTGCTGTCGGACTGGGAAATTTCATACAGCTGTGGCTGGATAACCCGGATATCGTAATCGGCTCCCTGGCGATTCCAAAGGTCTGGCAGTTTATCGGATACTATTTAATCATTCTGCTGGCAGCGATCCAGGGGATTGACCAGAGTGTTTTAGAGGTTGCGGAATTAGACGGAGCTACCGGCTGGAAAAAGTCCAGGTACATTGTAGTGCCTCTCATCAAAAACACGTTGATGGTGACCATCATGCTATGCATATCCGGTAATATGAAGACCTTTGACCAAATCTTTGTAATGACGGGCGGCGGTCCGGGAACCAGTTCAGAGGTAGTAGCACTTTATGCCTATAACGTATCCATGAACCGTATGCGTTACGGTTATGGCAGTACGGCGGCTATTGGAATTCTGATTCTAAGTCTGGGACTGATCATGCTCAGCAGGCTGGCAGGAAGAAAAAAGGAGGAATTATGATGAAAAAGGCCTGGGATATGTTTCAAGGGGTTGTGGCAAATGCGTTTGTATCGCTGTTTTCTATCACCTGTATTTTCCCGATCATTTGGATGATTTATTCCTCCCTGAAAACGGATAAGGAGTTTTCTCTTAACATATTAAGCCTTCCTGCTAAACCGGAGTTTGGAAATTATGCCAGGGCGATCACCGAAGGAAAAATCGGTTCCTATTTCATGAACAGCATGTTCAATACCCTGTCAGCTTTAGTTGTGGTGCTGGTGATTTCCTTTATCACAGGCTATTGTATTTCCAGATTCCGCTTTAAGGGAAGAACCTTTATCTACTATATGTTTCTTTCCGGTATGCTCATTCCCATCTATGCCTTGCTGATCCCCATCTTTGTGGAGTTTAAAACGCTGGGATTGCTGAACAAGAAATTTACGCTGATCCTTCCTTACATAGCATTTGCCCTTCCTACAGGAGTGTTCCTGGTGGAAAGTTCTGTTGAAAGTGTGCCGATTGAAGTAGAAGAGGCCGCATGTATAGACGGAAGCTCTTTTATAAATACTATGTTCCGTATCGTTATGCCCATGTGCAAGCCGGTTTTATCCACTGTTGCCATTTTGACATTCCTTCATACATGGAATGAATTTCCTCTGGCATTGGTGCTTATAAGAAGCAATGCACTGAAGACGATGCCTATCGGGCTGACTAATTTTGTGGGAGCCTATACCGTCAATTACCCGCTGATGTTAGCGGCTCTGGTGGTTTCCACCTTACCGGTTGTAATTATGTATTTGTTGTTTTATAATCAAATCATGAAAGGTATGACCGCAGGAGCAGTGAAAGGTTAATATTGTTGGAGTATGTTTAGGCAAGCCGGAACAGGGCTTGTCTAAACTTGTTTTTCTTCGTTTGCAAAAGGAGCAGGTATGAAGACTTGGTATAGAAATATATTTGGAAGTTTGCAAATGGCTATATTTGCCATGGTGCTGGTGCTGATACTGATTCCTACCATGATTCTTGGAGTGATTTCCTACGGACAGTACCGGAAGATCATCACAGAAAATGCAACGACCCTGAATCAGAACAATACGACCCAGATCGCTGCTAATATGGAAGGAATCATGAGAAACGTGGGGAACAATTCCCTTTCCTTCTTTCAGAATGAAAGAGTGAGGGATTTCCTCCTTGCCCAGGGGGAAGAAAACGTGGAAAGCGCTGCCTATGATCTGGACCGCTACGTCAGGAACCAGCTTTGCTATGAGGAGTATGTTTATGCGGTGGATTTTGTCCGCATGGACGGAAAACGGTACAGCTCCAGTTCCATCACCGACGGAATCAGCAAAGAGCTTCAGGAAAAACTGCTGGAAGAGAAAGGACATGCTGTTTTTCTGACAGATATTAAAGTCAGTCCGGATTGGGGGAGCAACCGGGAAGAACTGTACGGATATGCCAGATGCATCAATGATATCAATGACATTGGCACAACCATTGGATTCCAGAAAATTTATATAAAAAAGAGTGTGCTGGGGCGGCTGCTGTCTGACCAGATGTCAGAGGGGGAAGCTTACTACGTGATAGAAGATGGAATCATACGGATTTCTACGGAGCAGGAAACAGAAGGCTGGGAGATCACCAGAAGATTCCCGGGCCTTAAGCTGGAATCCGGCGAAAACCATGAGGGTGATCTGGTTTATGCCAGGGTGAAATACCCAGGCTGGTATGTGATAAAGAAGATTTCCCCCTTACAGGTGGAGGATAATGCGTCAGTGGTGCGCCAGCTTCTGATCTCTACAGGCATATTAGCAGTGATTCTTTGTGGGATCGTGGGCTTTTTCCTGTCACGGTTTGTGATAAAGCCTCTGGGCGATTTAGAATCATCCATGAGGAATCTGGAAGAGAATGATTTTAAAAGGAAGCTTCCGGAAAATGGGTACAGAGAGATATCCGTCCTTTCCAGGGCCTTTAACCGGATGACCCTTCGTCTGGATGAGCTGGTAAACCAGGTATACCGGGCGGAAATCCGGGAAAAGGATGCCCAGATCCGAGCCATGCAGGCATACATTAATCCTCATTTTCTTTATAATACCCTGGATACGATCTGCTGGATGAGCCGGATGGAGCAGGCATATGAAACCTGCAGTCTCATTGAGGCATTGTCAAAGCTGTTCCGCACTTCTGTGAAGGACACGAGTAAAACCACCACAGTGGCTGAGGAGATGGAGCATATACAGAATTATATTAAGATCCAGGGGTGCAGGTATACAGATACCATTGAATTCCGGATTTTAATGGAGCCGGGAACCGAGGATTGCGAGACCGTGCGGTTTGTCCTGCAGCCCCTTGTGGAAAATGCCATTGTCCACGGAATGGGGGAACAGGAGCATCCTGGCATAGTCCGGATCCGGTCGGAGAGACGGGGAGAGGATCTGGTTTTATCTGTGGAGGATGAAGGCAAAGGCGCCGATGTGGATGAATTGAACCGGCTTTTGGAGGGAGATGTGGAGGGCCTTCGGGGAATGGCTTTATTCAATGTCCATGAGAGGATAAAGCTGTGCTTTGGAGCCGGTTATGGAATTCATATTCGGGAAAGAGAAGGCAAAGGACTTGCGGTAGAAGTAATTCAGCCGTTTTTAAAAAGGGGAGAAGGGATATGATCCGACTGATGATAGTGGATGATGAACCCATCATCCGGGAAGGGATGATGACCATCATTGATTGGGAGAGTCTGGGTGTTATAGTGGTTGGTACCGTGGGAAATGGAAGGGATGGACTGGCCAGAGCCATGGTGGAAAAGCCGGATATTGTAATCACGGATATCCGTATGCCGGTAGTGGATGGAATCAAATTTTCTGAGGAATTGCATGCAAAGCTTCCGAAGACACGAATCGTATTCCTTACCGGGTACAATGATTTTGAATATACCCGCCATGCCGTGAGGATAGGGGCTGCGGACTATCTTTTAAAACCAGTTAATACAGAAGAGTTAACCGGGCTGATAAAAAAGCTGGTGAATGAGATCATCAGGGAGAGCAGGGAGTTTGAAAACCGCAGCCAGAGGGCTGTCCTTTTAAAAGAAAATCTGCCTTTGATGCGCAGCCGTTGTATTCATGATTTTATGTGGGGAAAGACGGAGGAAAAAAGGTTTTTGGAACGGGCCGGGTTTCTCGGCATTCCGTTAATGGAAGAAAATCTCCGGATCGTCATTTTTTGCATTGACTATTATTTTCAGCTTCTTGCCAATGGGGAACGGGATGCAGATTTGCTTAAGTACGCCTTGTCCAATGTAGCCGAAGAGCTTGTGGGACGGTTGGGAAATATCTGTGTTTGTGATGAGGGAGAAGCCAGGCTGATGGTTCTTTTGTGTTCAGGAGAAGACACAAAAGAGGTAGCAAGGAGCGCCAGGGAGGTTCAGTTTTATTTAAGAAAGCATTATGGACTTTCCGTTTCCGTCGGAATCGGAAAGCTGGTGTCAGAGTGGCGGGATTTAAAGCTTTCCTACCAGAATGCTGATGAAGCGCTGGAAGGGCGTATGAAGCAGGGCAGCAGCCAGATCATCGCCAGGGAGAAGTCTCAGGGTAGCTTACGGGAGGAAAAAATATTCATAACTGCTGAGGAAGAAGCTGAACTGAAAAATGCGGTCACACTTCTGGACCGGGGAAAGATTTATGACACGCTGGAAGGGATCTTTCAAAAATATGTCATGGAACAGGAGGTGGGGCGAAAGGCCGTGGAACAGTTCTGCATGTATCTGGTGTTAATCGCTATGCGGGAGGTTCAGCGTTTCCAGCTGGCTCCGGAGCAGGTTCTCGGGCAAAATTACTATTATTATGAAGAAGTTTCCAAATATGAAACCGCGGATGATCTGGAAATGTGGCTGAAGGATATCTATAGTTCCGTGCTGCGGGCGGTGGAAGACCGTCGAAACAGCAAATACAAGGGAATCGTAACAAATGGAATTGCTTATGCCCAGGATCATTTTTCAGAAAGTCTTCAGGTAGCGGATGTGGCAAAAGCGGTCTATGTGACACCAAATTATTTCAGTAAGATTTTTAAGGAGGAAACAGGAGAGAATTTCACCGACTGGTTAAACAAGTTTCGCATCGAGATGGCAAAAAAGCGGATGGAAAAGGAACCGGAAACAAAGATATACACCATTGCAGAGGAATGTGGATTCAGTGATTACAAATATTTTGCTTTTATTTTCAAGAAATACACCGGATATACGCCTACTTCTTACCGGAATATGATCGTGTAGAATAAGAACCCTTAATGTAGAATATCAGGTTTATGGTTTTCTGATGGCCTTTATAATAGAAGATAGTATCTAAAGCAAAGGTCGCTTTCGATAATCGGTTGGACGGCAGTATAAAACATTGCCTCTATCAGAAATTTGAAAAGCGATTTCTGTTTAATAAAATTATGAAGAAAAAGGGATGAATAAGGAGGACATCATGGATCAATTTTTATTTGGGGCGGTCTATATTATTGAGCAGGATTATACACAGGAGGAGGTCCGGAGAGATTTATCGTATATGAAAGACTGCGGTTTTAATTTGGTTACTCTCTGGCCGGTATGCAATCCATGGCTAAGTCAGGACAGCCATCAGTGGATATTCACCCAGACCAGGCAGGTACTTGATGTGTGCGAAAGCCTGGGGATAAAGGCTATCCTGCAGCTTTTTGGACAGAATCAGGCTCAGGAATTTATGCCGGACAGTGCCTTGACGGAGGATATGCTGGTCTATGATGAAAGAGGAGAGCATATCAATGAAAATTGTTTCTGGGCCAACTTAAATCATCCGGTAGTACGGGATTACATGGACCGGTATTTCCAGGAAGCGATCACCTTACTTCGGGACCACAAGGCAGTTTACGGCTACGACGTGTTTAATGAAGCGCATTTTAGAAGCGATGACCCTTATACCATACAAAAGTATCAGGAGTGGCTGAAGGAAACATACGGTACGATTGAGCATTTAAACCGGGTATGGCATAGAAGATATGAAAGTTTCGGGCAGATTTCCCCCAAAAGAAGGAGATCCCCTTACAGCATTTGGAGCAGCATAATGCCGGATCTGGAATACGAAAGGTTCCGAAGCGTAACTTTGACCCAAATCTGCAGTTTTCTCTATGACACTGCAAGAAAATACGATACGACCCATCCGATCATTATTGATGGGACCAGCGCACAGATCCTGTCAGGAGATGTGACCCTTCGTAACAACGATGAATTTGCCACGGCAAAGATCCCCGATGTGTACGGCTCCACCTTTTACCCAAAAAGCTGGGGAAGAAATTACCGTAATACGCCCTGGACCATGTCCATGTATTATTCCGTTCCAGCAGGTGCGGCAAGGAAGGCCGGAAAACCATACATGGTCAATGAACTTCAGACCCACACCCAGTCGGTTCTGACACCAGGCTCAGAAGTGACGCCCCAGGAATTGTATGACTGGATTCTTATGTGCATGTTCACCGGTGCCAATGGAATGCAGCTGTGGCGGTGGAGACCGTTCTTACACGGATACCAGTCCACCGGACGGGGGCTTACCAGTATGGACGGGACTCCCAATGAGCGTGCAGCACGGGTAAAAGAGCTGATGGATTTAGTCCGGGAAAATGGTGATTTATTTGACAGCTTCCAGGTGGAAAATCAGGCCGTGAAAATAGCGGTATCCTATTCTTCCAGGCTTTATTTTGATGCGTTCTTAAAATGGAACAACAGCTTTTGGAGTGAGGATGTGGAAGGCTGGTACCGTCTTTTCTGGAACAGAGGCTTAAATCCGGAATTTACAGACATCGAGGATTTAGAAGGCGAAGATGCCAAGGTTCTGGTATTGCCATCTGCGTTAAGCATCAGTGAGGCTATGGCAGAAAAACTTACTGCATATGTAGAACGAGGGGGAATCCTCATCGCCGATGCCAGAATGGGCAGCGTAAATGAATACGGAGAGGTGCCTGCGGAAGGAATACCGGGCAGGCATTTAAGCAGGCTTTTCGGCCTGCGGGAAGTGGATGTAGATTCCGGCCACTCCTTTTATATGAAAGATCAATGCGACGGGGGAGAAGTGGAATCAAAGGATGATGGAATTCCCTGTAATTTCATGGAACAGCGCATAGAGGTGGATGAGGATACCCGGATCCTTGGAACTATGGAGGATGGAAGTCCGGCTGTAGTGCTCCATCCTTACGGAAAGGGCTGTACCCTGTATTTCAATTCTTTTATGGGAGTGGAACTGAAAAAACAGAACATTCCCCAGGTTGAGCAGTTGGTGATGGATGTGATCACGAACCGGCATGATTCTCTGTTCACTGCGGAAAAGGACAGCAGGGTACATGTAGCCTCCATCCGGTCAGAGGCCTGCCGGGCAATATTAATCATTAATTTTAATGAAACAGAGAAAGAAGTAAATCTTCATGGATTAGGGGATAAGATAGAACTTGTAAATCTTTTAACAGGTGATACTGCAAAGGTTTGTGGACAGGCAAAGCTTCAGATACCAGGAAATACGGCTTATGTCTATAAATGTCAGGAGGAATTTAAGTGAAGTTGGTATTTGATGTAGGAGGAACGGCGGTAAAATACGGCGTTTCCGATGAGGAAGGTAATTTTTCTTTCACGGATTCGGTACCTACGCCGAAAACAGATGTGAAAGAATTTCTGCAAGTAACCGGAAATATATTTGATAAGGCAGTCAGGGAATATGCCCTTAACGGCGTGGCATTCAGCTTTCCGGGAGAGGTGCACAGCAGGGAAGGGGTAATAAAAGGCATCAGCGCCGTAGAGTATCTCCACGAAATCCCATTAAAGTCGATTTTGGAGGAACGGCTTGGCGGACTACCTGTGACCATGGCCAATGATGCCAACTGTGCCGCCATGGGGGAGCTCTGGAAAGGGGTGGCAAAGGAATATCAAAATGTAGTGTTTGTGATCTGCGGCACCGGTATCGGAGGAGCAGTGATCGAACGTGGGAAACTGGACAAGGGAGTGACCATGAACCGGGGAGAATTCGGAAATTTTCCCATGGGAGGATTTAAAGATGGCGTCCTGCTTTCCTGGAGTGATTATACCCTGGAAAAGCAAGCCCGGAAATACAACAAAAGAAAGGAACCGGCAGAGGCCCCCATTGATGGAATAAAACTGGACCAGCTTGCCCTGGAAGGGGATCCGCTGGCAGAAGAGCTGATGGAGGAATTCTGTTACTGGATGGCGGTGGGCTGTATAACCCTGGAATTTGCCTTTGATCCGGAACTCATTGCAATCGGCGGTGGGATCAGCGGCAATCCGGGTATCATTGAACGAATCCAAAATACGGTAGTTTCCATGTTAAAAGGACAGCATCAGGGCTATCTGATGCCAAGGATCACAGCCTGTACAAACGGCAGCAGGGCGAATCTGTATGGAGCCCTTTATTATCACCTGTACGGAGAAAAGATTGAGATAGAATAGGAGAGAAGAAAATGGATTATATATTTCCAAATGGATTTTTATGGGGAGGAGCCTCTTCCGGCCCGCAGTCAGAAGGTGGAAGCAACGAAGGCGGACGTGTGAAATCGGAATGGGATTACTGGTTTGAAAGAGAACCGGAACGTTTTTTTGATGGAGTGGGGCCGGCAGTTACCTCTGATTTTTATCACAAATATAAAGAGTATATCCAGAAGATGAGACAGGCAGGTGTAACCTCTTACCGTACCTCCATCCAATGGAGCCGGGTGATCAGTGACTGTGAGGGAACGGTAAATGAAGAAGGAGTGGCCTTCTATCATGATGTAATCAATGAGATGATTGCAAGCGGAATAGAGCCAATGATGTGCCTTCATCATTTTGATTTACCGGAGTATTGGGTGAAGAAAGGCGGCTTTGAGAACCGGGAAACAGTTTTTGCATTTGCAAAATTTGCATCTGTATGCTTTGAACGGTTTGGGGACCGGATAAAATACTGGACCACGTTCAATGAGCCTGTCATCATTCCTGAAACGGGTTACCTATATCAGAGACATTACCCTGCGGTATGCGATGCCAAAAAGGCGGCCCAGGTCGGGTTTCATGTACAGCTGGCCAGCAGCCTGGCGGTGGAAGAATTCCGAAAAAGCGGATGCAGCGGTAAAATAGGCATTATCATCAATCTGACGCCAACCTACTGTGAAAATCCGGATAAGGCGGAGGACCGGAAAGCAGCGGATATTCTGGATTTGATTTTTAACCGTTCCTTCTTGGATCCATCGGTGAAAGGAGAATATCCGAAAGGCTTGACGGAGCTTTTAAAAGAGGAGGGCATCCTTCCGGAAATCGCAGAAGGAGATCTGGATATTATCCGCAAAAATACCATAGATTATCTGGGTGTGAATTATTATCATCCAAGACGGGCAAAAGCCAGAACCTCCGTTTATGAGGGGCCGCTGATGCCGGAAAAATATTATGAGCTGTATACGCCCCAGGGCCAGAAGATGAACACTTCCAGAGGCTGGGAGATCTATGAGCCGGCCATTTATGATATAGCAAAAAATATAAAAGAAAATTACGGAAATATTCCGTGGTACATATCAGAAAACGGCATGGGAATTCAGGGGGAAGAGGAGTTCTTAGACGCGAACGGTGTGGTAGCAGATGGTTACCGGATCGAATTTATTAAGGGGCATTTGAAATACCTGCATAAGGCCACAGCGGAAGGGTGTAATTGTTTTGGGTATCATTTATGGGCGCCCTTCGACTGCTGGTCCTGGATCAATGCTTATAAGAACCGGTATGGCCTATTAAGGGTGGACATTTATGATAACTGTAAGATTACTATGAAAAAATCAGGAACCTGGTTTAAGGAGCTGTCAGACCGGAATGGATTTTAAATGATTGTTTGGGGAAATATGGAGGGAAATCATGAAAATAAGAAAAGATTGTCCTATTCGTCTGACAGGTTCCAGGGCCTGGAGGACTTATTTTGGGGGAAAACTGCTGGAACAATTTCACGGAGCTAAAACAGGAGAAGATGATCATTTTCCGGAGGAATGGATTGCCTCTCTTGTGGCTGCCAGGAATGTAGGGAGAGAAGAATTGACAGAGGGTTTGAGTATGCTTGCAGACCAGCCGTCGGTGTCTTTTAAAGAGCTGATTGAATCAGATCCCGCCGGATATCTGGGAGAAGAGCATGCAGCACAGCTTGGAGCAACTCTGGGGGTGCTGGTGAAGCTGATTGATTCAGCCGAGCGGCTGGCTGTCCAGGTGCATCCGGATAAAGAGAAGGCCAGGGAGTTGTTTCATTCAGAATACGGAAAAACCGAATGCTGGCATATACTTGGGGGCAGAGAAATACAGGTCGAAAAGCCTTGTGTTTATCTTGGCTTTCGTCCGGGTGTGACACCAGAACATTGGAAGGACTGCTTTCTTCGCCAGGATATCAGGGCCATACTGGAATGCCTGCACCGGTTTGAAATACAGGAGGGGGATACCATTCTGATCGAAGGCGGCGTTCCCCATGCGATCGGTGCCGGATGCTTTCTGGTGGAAATCCAGGAGCCTACGGACTACACCATCCGGGTGGAGCGGGTGACGCCGTCAGGGTATCAGGTGGCGGATTCCATGTGTCACCAGGGACTGGGGTTTGAGAAGATGTTTGAATGCTTCCATTATGAGAATTATTCAGAAGAGGAAGCGAGGAAACGGTGGTTCATACCGGCAAAGGTTTTAGAGGAAGAGGGGGAAAACCGCCGGATCCGTTTGATTGGATATGAAGAGACACCATGCTTTTGTATGGATATGATGGAAATAAAAGATGTCATGAATCTGAGGCAGAATGGCTGCAGTGCAGTTTATGTTTTAGAGGGCAGCGGAAAACTGCTTTTGGAAAAAAGAAATGAAGTTCCGGAAGCCGTTGGTAATGAGAAGGTCTGGCAGGAAGAGGTTAGGCAGGGGGATCAGTTCTTTCTGCCTGCCGGGATACAGGAGCTTCAGTGGAAGGCTGAAGATGGAAGCTGCTTGAAGCTGATTCAGTGCTTTGGGCCGGAATTAGGTCGTCAATAAGACCATAAATATTTAATTCCTATATACTGCCAGGAATCGGCAGGAGAGAGATTCATGGGGTAAGATAAGAAAATCCCGGCAAAGGTTATCCCGGATCCAGCGGAAAGAGTTTCCGCCTGAATTCATGGATTTTTAATATTTACTTTGCTTAAGGTGTATGCTATGATGAAAAAACTCGTCATAATAGATGGAGAGCAGCATGAATGATTTATAATCATGCACAGAACTTGGAGATGCTTTATATCAAATTTGAGCCAGACAGGATAAGAACCTGATGATGACATAATGGAGTAGAAAAACATGAAAAAAGCACTTATATTTGGTATTATCGGATCTTTCTTTTTCGCATTTACATTTGTGCTGAACCGTAGCATGCATCTGTCCGGAGGAAGCTGGATATGGAGTGCAAGCCTCCGCTACCTGTTTACCTTTCCAATTCTTTCTTTGATCGTGGGGAAACAGCACGGGTTTCAACAAGTCCATAAAGTTATAAGAAAGAATTTTTTAAATTGGCTTATATGGAGTACCGTAGGATTTGGCCTTTTTTATGCACCGGTCTCTTATGCGGCCGATTATGGGGAATCCTGGTTGATTGCGGCATCTTGGCAGGTAACAATCGTAATGGGAATTTTACTATCTCCTGTATTCCACAAGCGTGTACCCATAAAAAATTTATGTATATCAGGATTTATTTTAATCGGAGTTTTTCTTTTACAGGTACATAATATTGCAGATCTGGATATTAAAATAACCCTTATGACGCTGCTTCCTATTCTTGTAGGGGCTGTCTCCTATCCTTTGGGAAACAGAAAAATCATGGAGGCAAGCGGAGACCAGCTTTCTACAATCCAGCGGACTTACGGTATGACGTTATGCAGCCTTCCCTTCTGGTTCATTTTATCTGTACTCGGTCTGGTTAATGCCGGGGTACCTTCTGTAAGCCAGACGGTACAATCCTTCTGTGTTGCGGTTTTTTCCGGAGTGATCGCAACGTTACTGTTTTTTAAAGCCACCGATATGGTTAAGTCGAACCATAAGCAGCTTGCTGTGATAGAATCCACACAGTCGGGCGAGGTCATATTTACCTTGCTGGGAGGAATCTGGCTTCTTGGGGATTCCCGGCCTGATGGTTTGGGAATTCTAGGCATATCGTTTATTGTGTTTGGTATGATCTTTAACAGCATGATTGTATCCTTTTCTAAAAAATCAGAGATTATTAACCTGTAACGAAATGATTTTCGCCTGCCAGCTTGTGTACTTTTGCTGGCAGTTTTTATATTGATGTTTTGATCCGTATGAACTTGAAAGTCTCTTGGTTGTCTGGTAATATTAGGAACAGATCATTTTGTTTGCAGCCGTCAAATGATAAAGAGGCTGGAGTAAAAGAGGCAGCCGGGCATGGAAAGGAATAACAGCCGGGTATGCCCAGGATAAATAAAGATAGGAAAGGAAAGGGCATATGAGCCAGAAACTTCTTACCCCCATCCTTCCGGAGGCGATGGATTTTGTTCTGGAAGATGTGGCTGAATTATACCGCAGGAAAGACCAGGAGGAAGCGGTAAGCGATGTTCTCATAAGAAATCTTTATGTAACGGAGGAAGATCTTTCCCACATGCGTTTTTCTGCCGTCATATTCGAAAACTGCATATTTCAGGATTGCAGCTTTGAAAAAGGAGAATTTACTGACGTAGCATTCCGGGCCTGCGACATATCCAACTGTAATTTTGAGGACAGCTATTTTAACCGGGCGGAATTTTCCTCCTCAAAGGGTATGGGAACAAAATTCTGCGGGAATACCATGCTCCATACTGTAATAAAAGACTGTAATTTCAACTATGCCAATTTCGACTCTTCCAGACTGGAGCACATTCACTTCACCGATTCCCAGGTCCGGGGCGGATCCCTGACCCAGTGCCGCTGCAAGTCGTTTGAATGGAACCGGGCAAATCTGGAAAATGCCAGTTTTTTTAAAACCATGATGAAAGGAATGGATTTTACCAGCAGCACCATACAGGGGTTAGTGATGTCTGATAACTGTACGGAGATAAAGGGCGCTGTAGTGGATCTATACCAGGCGGCGGAACTGGCAAAGTATCTTGGCATTGTCATAAAAAACTGACCATTTGATGCTCTAACTCGTTTCTGGACCAAACATGAGGTTTACAATGATCCTTTATGTGATAGAATGGTTATAATTATGTTGCAAGATAAGCGTTTATTTAAGGAGGCGAGCTTTTTTATGATGGAACCCTCAAAAGCTGCGTAGCACGGGTTATGCAGTTAAAATGAATAAGTAATTGTATAGCCTTTGCTATTCCTGACAGTAAAAATATGTTTGGGAGGCAGCGATGCGCTATCAGAAAGCGAATGAGATTTTACCGGAAGAGCTGGTGGAATTAATTCAGAATTATATAGACGGGGAGTATGTTTATATCCCCAGAAAACAGGAAAATAAACGAACCTGGGGTCAGAGGACAGGTGCCAGGGAGGAAAGAAAACTCCGGGACTTATCCATCTATGAGGATTACCTTTCCGGCATATGCGTGAAGCTTTTGGCGGAGCGGTATTATCTGTCAGAGAAAAGCATCCAGAGGATCGTTCTTCAGGAAAAGAAAAATGTGAAATTAGAATAAGGCGGCGCATCTGTAAGAAAATGGTGCGCCGCCTTTTCTTTGTTCCATAAGAGAGTATGAGGTGGGAGAAAGAAAGAGGGCGTGTTACAGTTGTTGAAAGAAACAATTGTAAAAATGGAGAAAGAATATGAATCGAAATTTACGAAAACAATGGATCGTCACGCCGGACCAGCTTCCGGCCATCATAAGAAGATGCCCGAAATGCGGGAAAAAGACGGAATTTATAAACAGCGGAAAATTCAGGGTCAATGCCAATGGCCGCCTCATAGATGTCTGGCTGATTTACCGGTGCGGGCAATGTAAGACCTCCTGGAATATGACTATATGGGAGAGAGCTGAGGCCGGCCGCCTGGAGAAAGAAGAATATGAGGGGTTTTTAGATAATGATCCTGATCTGGCGGCAAAATACGGGAATGACAGGGATTTATTTGCGAGAAATAAAGCAGAAGCTGCTGCCTCAAAGGCGGAATATCACGTGACTGCCGTTGATACTGCATTACCCTGCGGGAAGGATCATGCCATGGAGATCGAGATAAGGATTCCGCCTGGATTTGATTTGAGGGCAGATATTTTTTTAATGCAGCAGTTGTCCGTATCCAGAAGCAGGATAAAGAAATGGTGTGAGGACGGGCTGATTTTAAGCGGAGGACAGGTATTGTCTCCCAAAGGAAAAATCAAGGACAGGATGCTTTTGCAAATAAGAAAGGAGGCCTGCCGTTCGGAACAGGAGGAAGCGTTTAAGATGTTTCAGTATCATATGATTTAAAGTCCTGCTTTTCTAACTTTTTCCCGCCTGATCCGGTCCTTTTTGCAAGAAGAAACAAAGTCATAAAAATGGTATATCCGATCAATAATACTCCCGCAGTCAGCCATAACCCAGATATGGCAATCCGGTCTACAAACAGACTGCAAAAAAAGGATGCACACACGGAGCCTGCCTGCAGAAGAAAAGAACCTAAAGAAAGAACACTTGCTCTGAAATACCCTGGAGTATATTGGTTGATCAGGGTGTTTTCAGCTACACTTCCGGTTCCGAGGAGGAGATAAATACTGCCATAACCCAGGATAAAGAGCCATACATTTTTATGAAGAGCCAGAACAAGGAGGGCGCAGCCAAGGAATAACCGGCTGATGCTGTAAATCCGCCATTGGCGGCCGGGAAATTTCTTCAGCAGCCTTTGACAGAAGGAATTTCCAATCGCTGCCAGTAAGAATCCGGCAAAGGACAGTATACCTAAAACCCAGGTTCCTTCCGTATGATTTGAAATCTTAAGATAAGCCGGCTGCCAGTAGGTTTCGATGGAGATAAGGAAAAAACCGGTAAACAGCATACCCGCCAGAATCAAAGGAAAGTCCTGTTTCGACAGGACTATTTTTACGCCTCTCTTTACATGCTTCGCGAGGGGAATCCTTTCTCCCCGGCGGCCGCAGATTTTATCTTCCCGAATGCAAAACAGACAGAGCATGAAGGTAACTGTTGTAAATACGCCGCGGGTCAATATATTTCCGTTGAAAGAATCTCCTATACAGGAAAGAAAGCCGCCAAGGATACAGCCGGCCGCAAGCCCGGCTTCTTCCAGAATCCCAAGGCGGGCAGCTATCGCAGGAAGACAAGTTTCTCCCTTTTCCTGCAGAGCCTGATCCACGATGAGGGCATCCAGGCTTCCGGTAGAAAAGGCTCTGCTGATCCCATTAAGAAGAATGTAAAACAGCAGCCAAATCCAGTTGTCAGCAAACAGAAGCAGGATCAGAGACAGGATCTGGCATGCGCCGGAAATAAGGAAAACAGTTTTCCGTCCATATAAATCTGCGCAGATTCCGCTGGGCAGTTCAAAGCAAAGTACCGCAGCAGAATAGGAAGCGATCAAAAGCGGCAGAGTCTTAAGATCGGCTCCCCGGTTTAAAAGAATTAAATTCAGCACCGGCAGAAGGATTCCCAAGGATACATAATTGAGAAAAATAGTCAGCTGCTTTCCATTACTCATGAAGATTCTCCTCTGCATTGTATAGAATAAACGCATATTCCCAGGGGGATTTTTCTGTAGAAGGAATGGCATGCCGGTCTAAATAATCCGTGATCATCATCAAAAGCTCTTTGCCTTCTCCCTCAGACAGATGTATGACACCGGTTAAGATATCTCCTAAATTCCATGTACTTTCCGGATTGGTGGTATCATACCGTTCCAGATACTTCTTTTTCTGAGCCAGAAATCCCTCATAAGTTCCGGCAATCTGTTCCTGTACCAGAACTTCCTTCTGTATATTGTTCTCATCAGGATGATCCAGTCCAATCTGGACATTGACATAGGTGGGTTTGTAATATCTGGCGGTAATTCCGTTGATCATTTCTGTATGATCCAATTCCACGACTCCCAGCGAGCTTAGTTTTTTAATATGATGCTGGACACTGGAAGGGGATATCTCCAGTTTTTCAGAAAGCTGCTTGGGTGTCATGGGGATTTTGGACCGTCCCAATAATCTAAGAAGCTTCTGCCTAACAGGATTCATGTAGATTTCCAGTTCCTTTTTTGTAGATAATGTAATTCTATCCATTTCCTTTTTCTCCTTATCCCTGTGATGTCATTACATAAATTGTAACATTACATAATGTGTAACGTCAAGCAGAAATTAAGTACAAAACAAGAAAGGTCTTATAAGTTTCGCAATTACATATCCTATGTATTGATTGAATAAATAAAAAGAATTGATATTTTTGGAAAAGCCTCTTGACAATCAGGGAATAATATTATACTATAAGCATAGTTGATAATGATAATTATTACTGATATTATTTATCAATAAGGTCAAGCGGATATTCTTATTCCGCTTTCCATATATCAGAACCTACACGCAGCCATACAGCTGTTTTCGCGGGGGCCTGGCCTCCACGGAAAAAAGTACAGTTTCCGCCCATAGAAACTGCGGAAATTCCTGATAAGTTAACATTAAATCAAAATATAAAAATCATAGGAGGTAATTCATTATGTCATTAATCGGAACCGAAGTAAAACCATTCAAGGCACAGGCTTATCACAACGGAAAATTTGTAGAGGTCACAGAGGAAGATTTTAAGGGCAAGTGGAGCATCATCTGCTTTTATCCTGCGGATTTCACGTTTGTTTGCCCGACAGAACTGGAAGATCTGCAGAACAATTATGAGACATTTAAGAATCTGGGAGCGGAAGTTTATTCCGTATCTACGGATACTCATTATACCCATAAGGCTTGGCATGACAATTCAGAGGCTATACGTAAGCTGACCTATGTTATGATTGGAGACCCTTCTCATACAATTTCCCGCAATTTTGATGTACTGATCGAAGCAGATGGACTTGCAGACCGCGGTACCTTTATCGTTGATCCGGACGGCATCATTCAGTCGGTAGAGATCAATGCCGGAAACATTGGCCGTGATGCAAACATTCTTATTGATAAGATTAAGGCTGCCCAGTACGTAAGAAAGAATCCCGGTGAAGTTTGCCCGGCAAAATGGAAAGAGGGCGGAGCCACGCTGAAACCAAGCCTTGACCTGGTAGGAAAAATTTAAGGAGTAAAGATTATGATGCTGGATGCTGAAATAAAGAAACAACTGGCTGAGTATCTCCAGCTTCTGGAAAACGATGTGCTGATTAAAATCAGCGCAGGATCTGACAGTATATCAAACGACATGGTGGCCCTGATGGAGGAGCTGACCGCACTTTCACCGGGAATAAAGACAGAACAGGTAAAACTGCCCAGAACACCCAGCTTTACCATTAGCAGAATGGAAAAGGACTTTGGGGTCACTTTTGCAGGCATCCCTTTGGGCCATGAATTTACTTCTCTTGTACTGGCTCTTTTACAGGTAAGCGGAAGAGCCCCCAAGGTTGACGGTAAACTAATTGACCAGGTGAAGAGTATCAAGGGCGAATACCATTTTGAAACCTACATCAGCTTAAGCTGTCATAATTGCCCGGAGGTGGTGCAGGCCCTTAACCTAATGAGCATTTTAAATCCTGACATTACCCATACGATGATTGACGGTGCCGCCTTTAAAGAAGAGGCGGAGAACAAAAATATTATGGCTGTGCCAACGGTTTTACTAAATGGTGAGTTTTTTGGCAGCGGACGCATGACACTGGAAGAGATTCTTGGAAAATTAGGCAGCGGGCCTGATATGTCAGAGTTTGAGAAGAAAGAGCCGTATGATATACTTGTAATCGGAGGCGGTCCCGCGGGAGCCAGTGCAGCCATTTACGCGGCGCGCAAAGGCATACGCACAGGGATTGTTGCGGAACGCTTCGGCGGTCAGGTAAGAGAGACGCTGGGAATTGAGAATCTGATCAGCGTCGGATATACCGAAGGTCCCAGATTAGCAGAAATACTGGAGCAGCATGTTAGTAATTATGATGTGGATATTATGAGTGCACAGCGCGCCAGGCGCCTGGAAAGAAAAGAACTCATTGAGGTGGAACTGGAAAACGGCGCTGTCTTAAAAAGCAAGGCAGTAATCCTTTCCACAGGAGCCCGATGGAGAAATGTCGGGATACCGGGTGAGGAGGAATTTAAGAACAAGGGGGTTGCTTATTGTCCCCATTGTGACGGACCTCTTTATAAAGGGAAGCAGGTGGCAGTAATCGGAGGCGGTAATTCCGGCATAGAAGCCGCTATAGACCTTGCGGGAATTGCCAGTCATGTAACGGTGTTTGAATTTATGCCTGAGCTGAAAGCGGATGCCATACTACAGAAGCGCCTTTACAGTCTGTCTAATGTGACAGTCTTAAAGAATGTACAAACGAAAGAAATCACCGGCACTGATAAGGTAAACGGCATCACCTATATGGAACGTGAATCCGGAGCAGTCCATCATATGGATTTGCAAGGAGTATTTGTTCAGATCGGTCTTATAGCTAATACAGACTGGCTGGGGGATACTATTGAACGCAACCGCATCGGTGAGATTATTGTTGATAACCATAATGCAACCAGTTTACCAGGAGTTTTTGCAGCAGGAGACTGCACGGACAGCGTTTATAAGCAGATAGTGATCTCAATGGGATCCGGAGCTAGCGCAGCTTTAAGTGCTTTTGATTATTTGATTCGAAATTGACTTTGAGTAAGGTGAAACCCATGAAACCCATTGTTTATGTGTGTTTCATGAGTTTCATTTTACTCTCTGGTTACAAGCCGAAAGCTGGATTAAGCCTGGCCGCCGGTATGTATAGCTTGAAAATAGCGCCTTCCTTTACCAAGAGCAGGGACGCTATTTTTTTGAGTTATTACCCGAAACCTTGACATGTCCCATCTGTAACAGTATAATTTTATATGTACATGACTGGAAAATGACTGGAGTGATAAAAATGCAATATCGTGCATTGGAGCAGATGCTTATTAATTCAATAAAAGAAGTACAGATAAAATTAGGATACGAAAAAGAACCAATTCGCTTCTATTACCCCGAACGTGCTCTGGTGAACATCCTGAAAATCCACGAAGGCTCTCCACAGGAAACAAGAGCAGCTATGGAAGGTTTTAAGGAATATGTGAAGGAGCGTCTGGGAGACATCAGGATCACAAAGAGTCAGGAACGCTTTTGCTTTGAGATTCCCCAGGAAGGAATAGAATACGTATATCACCATAAAAAAGACAATGGCTTCTTAAAAGAATTCATTGAAACCGTAGAAAAACCCAATACAACCCTGGAGGATATCCTGAAAGTTTTTCATAAATTCGCCGACGGCAAGGTTATCTGTATAAAATCCCAGGAAGAAGATTTCGATTACATTATATTTTTTGAGGATTCCTCAATGGATAATTACCGGTACTATATTAAATTTCATGGAAATCACGCCACATACCACAGGTTCTTATCCGAAGATGCAGCGGATATGGGCATATAACGATATCATATCAGGAGAAAAAAACAATGCAGAGAAAAAGGTGGATCGCAACCCTGTTTACAGGTCTGGTAATTATGGCCGCGAATAGTTTTAATGCCAAAGCAGATATGGCCGCCAATGCGGTGATTCCCATTGTGGCTCCGCCGCCCTTTGAGCAGCAGATTGGCCCTGGAGCCGGCGGGGGGAAAGACTTTTCCCAGACAGCGCCGGAAGTTTACACAGGTACAGGAGAACAGGTTGTGGCTTTTGCAAAGCAGTTTCTTGGTAACCCCTATGTGTATGGTGGGACAAGCCTTACATCAGGTGCCGACTGTTCCGGATTTGTGCTAAGCGTTTATAATCAATTTGGCATAAGCCTCCCAAGGACCTCTGAAGCTCAGGGAGAAGCGGGATCTGATGTGGACGGAATCGAAAATGCCCGGCCGGGCGATATAGTATATTACATAGGACATACCGGTATTTACATAGGGCAGAATCAGTTGATCCATGCAAGCGGCCCAAAGGATGGGATTAAAATATCCTCTGTGGATTTTATGCAAATTGTTTCAGTCAGAAGAATATTAGGGAATTAAATAATAATAAGATAATCTTTGAGCTTATTCAGATGCTTCGTCAGAATCATCGGGAATAAGCTCTTTTTTTATGCAGCAGCATGCCGGAATGCCTTTCAGGAAGTCAGAAGTTTTTCAGTCATAATTTGTCCCACCACACATATATTGAGGTAAGAGGAGGGATGAAGGTGGAGAGGAAAGACGAGCTTATCAATATATTTTCCAGGAGCATAAGAGAAATATTAAACCGGGTAACAATTAACTTTGACGAGGTTCAGGAAATCAGGCTCCGGGTAGGAGCTCCTCTTTTAATGGTATACCGGAATGAGGAGTATTATGTGACTCTTAGGGGTTCTCTGAATAAGGAAGGAAAAGATGCCTATATCGTCTCGAAAAATGAGCTTAAGGAAACCATGGAGTACATGAGTAACTATTCTCTTTATGCTTTTGAAGAAGAGATGAAGCAGGGGTTCATTACCATTCAGGGAGGACACCGGATCGGAATCGCAGGAAAGACCATTTTAGACGAATCCGGAATTAAGACCATGAAATACATATCCTTTGTCAACGTCAGGCTGTCCCATCAGGTAAAGGGCTGCGCCTCTGAGGTTTTGCCCTATCTTTATGAGGAAGGGAGAGAAGTCTATCACACTCTGATCATTTCCCCTCCCAGGTGCGGAAAGACCACTTTGCTGAGAGATTTGATCCGTCAGGTTTCCAACGGTTCTGAGGAGCATGCAGGCCTTACTGTGGGTGTGGTTGATGAGCGTTCTGAGATTGGGGCCTGCTATCAGGGGATCCCTCAGAATGAACTTGGAATCCGTACCGATATTTTGGACTGCTGTCCCAAGGCAAGAGGAATGATGATGCTGATACGTACCATGTCCCCAAGAGTGATCGCCGTGGACGAGATCGGGAGCCGGGAGGATCTGGAAGCAATGGAATACGTAATGAACTGCGGCTGCAAGCTGATTGCCACGGTTCACGGAAACTCTATAGATGATTTAAAGCAGAAGCCGATTCTTAGAAAGTTGGTGGAAGAGCGGATCTTTGAGAGGTATGTGGTCTTAAACAACTTAGGAAGGATCGGGAACATCGACCAGATTTATGATTCCAGGGGAACGCAGCTCTACAAGGCGCAGGTACATCAGATGGGAATACGGTGGGACAGGCAGGAGTGCATAGCTTATGGATAATACATGGCTGCGGATAATAGGAGCTCTTCTGGTTATTATATCATGCTCAGGCCTTGGATTTTTTATGGCGGCCCAATGGAACGAGCATTTAAGGACTGTAGAAAAGCTAAGAAAAATGATTTTTTTATTGAAAGGCGAGATTGTTTATGCCAATTCCCCGCTGACTGAGGCTTTTGAACGGACCGGCAGAAAGGCTGGGGGTGAGATCGGTGTTTTGTTTGAGAGCGTATCGGAAAGACTTTCCGGACAACAGGGAGAGACCTTTTATACCATTTGGCAGGAGGAGATTGACAAGCTTCCCAGGGAGGTTTGCCTGTCCAAAGAGGACAAACAGAATTTAAAAGGTCTTGGGGAGCATCTGGGTTACTTAGACATGGACATGCAGGAGCGGAATATCCTTTTATATCTGGAACAGCTGGATTTAACAATCGGTTATCTGAGAAAACATAAGCAGGAAAAAAGCCGCCTTTATACCAGCCTGGGTATCATGGGCGGTTTATTCCTAACAATCGTAATGTATTAAGGAGGATCGCATGGGAGTCAATTTGATTTTTAAAATTGCAGCAGTTGGAATCCTGGTTTCCGTCATCTGCCAGGTTTTAAAACACAGCGGACGGGAAGAACAGGCATTCTTAACAAGCCTTGCGGGGCTGATCCTGGTACTTTTCTGGCTGGTGCCTTATATTTATCAGTTATTTGAATCCATTAAAAATCTGTTTGCATTGTAGGTGAGTGTATGACCGTAGTGACCATAGCCATAACAGGAATCGTTGCAGTGCTTTTAGCGGTTTCGTTAAAGGGGATGAAGGGGGAATATGGGACCTATCTGGTCATGGCGGCGGGCTTTTTTATCTTCTTTTACGGCATGGGAAAGCTCACCACCATTCTGGATACGATGAAGGAAATCCAGACCTATATTAAGATTAACAGCGTCTATTTAACCACATTGGTAAAGATGATAGGAATTACCTATATCGCAGAATTTGCCGCGGGGATATGCAAGGATGCCGGATATGGAGCCGTAGGGACTCAGATCGAAATTTTTGGAAAGCTTTCCGTTCTGGCGGTCAGCATGCCCATTCTCCTTGCGCTGATCGAGACACTGCAGGTATTTTTATCATGACGGGAGGGTTAAGGACTATGAAAAGAACTGCCTTTTTCCTGCTGTGCCTTATTAGTCTAATGCTGCTGTTTTTTTGCAAGGACAGTCTGGGAGCGGAAACATCATCAGGTGAGGAATCATCCATCCCGGCGGAAAAATTAGACCTGGATCAGTATGATTTAACCGATATCCAGAATTTTCTGGACCGGTCAAAGGAGAACCAGGGCATGAATCTTTCTTTTAAAAAACTTATGAAAGATCTGATGGATGGAAAATTAAACGAGGTCATGGGACAAGTCGGAAAAGCGTTAAAAGATCTATTGGTGGGGGAGGTAAGAAACAGCGGGCATATGATGGGGCAAATCATGGTGCTGGGAATCATTGGAGCGGTGTTTTCCAACTTTTCCAGTGTATTTACCGGAAGCCAGATTTCAGAAACCGGGTTTTTTGTCACCTATTTGCTTCTGTTTACCTATCTGGCGGCCAGCTTTTTTACAAGCGTGACCATTACGGGCA
>DEYX01000348.1 GCA_002365025.1 Hungatella sp. UBA3147
ACGCATAGAAAAGATAGCGATGGAGAAGAACCTTTTGGAGATGATTTATTCTTTATATTATAGTAAGGATCATGAGGAGTGGATAAATGGGGCTATAGAGGTATTTGAAGATGAGAAATGAAAGATATCCAATGATTAGATTTGCTGATTTTACAGATTCTTGGAAGGCCAGGAAGGTAGGTGAATTTTTGTCTGAGAGTAGAATTCAAGGGACTAATGGCAAACGGGCTAAAAAACTTACTGTAAAACTATGGCGAAAGGGTGTAGTTGCTAAAGAAGAGGTTTTTCAAGGTAGCGAAGCAACACAGTATTATATTAGGAAAAAGGGACAGTTTATTTATGGAAAACTGGATTTTCTAAACCAAGCCTTTGGAATTATTCCAGCGGAACTAGATGGTTATGAGTCAACACTGGATTCGCCTGCTTATGATATATGTAACGAATTGAATGAGAATTTTTTATTAGAGTATGTTTCAAGAAAACAGTTCTATTTACACAATGGGACAATAGCAGATGGCTCAAGAAAGGCAAAGCGTATTCATACTGATACATTCTTTAACATGTCAATTATGATTCCTACTTTAGTAGAACAAAACCAAATTGCTGATCTGTTTCGAAAGATGGATAGGCGTATTGAATTACAAGAAGATCTATTAATCAATTTAAAACAAATGAAACAAGGATTTCTTCAGAAGATGTTTCCTAAAGAAGGGGAGAGTGTACCTGAAATTCGTTTTCCAGGATTTACTGATGAGTGGGAACAGCGAAAGTTAGGGGAGGTATATCGTAACATCAGAAATGCTTTTGTTGGTACAGCTACACCTTATTATGTCGAAAGCGAAGAAGATGGATATTTCTATTTAGAATCAAACAATATTAAAGAAGGCCAAATTAACCGAAATGCGGAAGTGTTTATCAATGAGGCTTTTTACCAAGGGCAACGTGATAAATGGCTACATACCGGAGACTTAGTTATGGTTCAATCAGGTCATGTTGGACACACCGCTGTAATACCAAAAGAGTTAGACTGTGTTGCTGCTCATGCACTTATTATGTTTCAAAATTCAATAGACAATATTAACCCTTACTTTACAAACTATCAACTTCAAACGCTAGAATCAAAAAAGAAGCTGGATTACATAACGACTGGAAATACTATAAAACATATATTGGCTTCAGAAATGAAACAATTTACTGTAGACTTTTCTGCTACTATTGAAGAACAAACCGCCATCAGTAATTTCTTCCTCACTCTTGATGATGCTATTACCCTACATAAGCAAGAGTTAGATTTTTTAAAACAAACGAAAAAGGCATTTCTACAAAAAATGTTCATATAATCGTCTTGGAGAGGGGGAGAGGTATGATTAAAATACAACACAATGATGAAGCTGAAATAGAACGCCGCCTAATAGAAGTTCTTGGGGAAGGACACAACCAATGGAATTACCGTCCAGACTTGAAATCAGAGGAAGACTTATGGAATAATCTACGGCAAAAAATAAACCAGAATAATTTATCAGAGACAAAAGGTATTTCACTTACAGATGCTGAGTTTGAACGTATTAAGGTGGAGCTGCTATTACGAACCCGTACACCTTTTGAAGCTGCCAAGTGGCTCAAGGGCGAAAATGGAATTGCACGAATCAATATTGAACGTGAGAATGTTTCACTTGCTCCGATGTCCTTAATCCTGTATTCGAATCAGGACATAGGTGGAGGAATATCTTCATACGAAGTAGTTCACCAAATTGCAAAGAAAAAAGCAAATATTGATGGGAGAGATAGACGATTCGATGTGACTCTTCTTATTAATGGATTGCCAATCGTACAGATCGAATTAAAACAGGTTACTGCAAAGGATGGTGTTTTCCAGGCATTCAATCAAATTAAGAAGTATGCAGAAGAAGGAATGTTTCGGAACAATATTTTCTCTACCCTACAATTATTCGTTATCTCCAATGAGCAGACAACACGCTATTTCGCCAATGCTATACCGCAGAACATGCATCGAAAATTTGTGTTCAGTTGGCGAACGAGTACTAATGTTAAAGTAGAAAATTTATATGAATTTTCCAAGCAAGTATTGAACATTCCTGATGCTCACAGGTTAATTGCTAATTACACAATTGTAAGTGAAGATCAGGATGACAAGTTGCTTATGGTTTTGCATCCATATCAGTTACATGCTATTGAAGCATTATTCACTGCTGCTATGAAACATGAATCAGGCTATGTTTGGCATGCTACTGGTTCGGGTAAGACGCTGACAAGTTTTGTAGCTACGAAACTTCTTGCTCGAAAAACTGGTGTTGATCGTACAATCATGCTTGTTGACCGTAAGGATTTAGACAGCCAAACAACAACGGAGTTCACTAAATTTGCTTCAGAGTATAATACGGGAATTTCATCAGGCGATGCAGAATCAAATAGTTTAATCGTAGGAACCGGAAGTGCCAAGGTGTTAAGTCAAAAGTTGATATCAGATTCCAATTCCAACACGATTATAATTACAACACGGCAGAAGTTGGATGCTGCCCTGCGTTATGCTGAAAAGCATGAGAAGAATGATGGCTCCAATCGTTTTGATAAACTCCTGGGACAGCATATTGTTTTTATTGTAGATGAATGTCATCGTGCAGTCAGTGCAGAAAGTATGAAAGCTATACAAGAATATTTTCCTAACTCCACCTGGTTTGGGTTTACAGGTACGCCGATATTTGAGGTGAATAAAAAGCAAGCCAAAGGACAGTTGGCGAGGACAACCCACGATCAATATGGTGAAGAATTACATACTTATACAATTAAGAATGCTCTGGAAGATGGTTCAGTTCTTGGGTTTCAGGTAGAGCATGAAGATACAATTGAACGGACTTCTTTGTATAATCGTATTCTGGAACAACTTGCAGCATCAGATAAATATGCCGATAAAACCATAGATGAGTTAAATGGTATTATTGATGAAATGAGTGATATTGAGAAGGAATCATATCTTAGGCGGTCAGATTTCCAAACAGATGCTCATATATCAAAAGTTTTACAAAAGATTTTCAAACCAGACAATGCATATATAAAGTTTGATTTTCAAAATGGACGTCCTCAGAAATCGGCTATTCTTACTACCAGTTCTATTGAAATGGCAAAGCGGTATTATTATGCAATTAAGAGCCTGACTGCAGATCCGGATTGGCTGGAGAAAGAGTTTGCAGGACACCCAATACGAATGGGGCGTACCATCGATGATCCTGATTTTCCACGGATTGCAATTACATATTCAATGCAGGAAAATGGAGAAAATTCAACCGTTATTCAAGATGAGATGAAAGAAATTATCAAGGAGTATAATCAATATTATAATACTGCCTGGGCAGTAGAAGATATTGAACGTTACAATGGTGATATCAATAATCGGCTGGCTCGTAAAAAGGGAGAATTTAAAAAATTTGGCAATCAAATAGACCTTGTTATTGTTGTAGACCGGTTGCTGACTGGTTTCGATGCCCCAACCATACAGACACTATTTGTTGACAGGGAATTAAGTTATGCAAATTTAATTCAGGCATTTTCACGAACAAACCGAACCTATCCAGGAAAGAAAAAGGGACTTGTTGTAACGTTTAGGAAGCCTGCAACAATGGAATTTAATGTAAGAGAGGCAATAGAAACATATTCCAAAGAACCAGAAGGATCAACACTTGTATATCCGACTTATGAGGAATCAAAAAAGAAATTTAAAAAAGCTCATAAGAAACTCAAGACAATTCTGCCTAATCCATTGGATATTAGTGAGAATTCTCCGATTGAGGAACGTATTGAATTTGTAAAGGCATTCCAAGCTCTGAATAATTCCTTCGAAGCCTTAGTGACCTATGATGAGTATAATAACGAGATGGAAACCTCTAAAGCTTTACTGGAGCAGGTGAGAACATTAGAAGAGTATATCGGTGTTTACAATACAATAAAGGGTTCTATCAACACTGATGGAGGAGATGGTTCGGGGGTAGATTTATCTGATATAGAATTTTATGGAGATAATGTAATAAAGGCTTATGATATCGATGCAGCATATATTGATAGATTGTTGGGCACATATTCTGCTAACGACAAAGATATACGCGACCAGATAGAAAAAGCTTTGCAGAAGATGAAAAAATCAGAGCTGGTTAAAGATGTATACCGCACAATATTGAATGCAATCGATCATGATGAGGTTGATTCCCAGGAAGATATATTAGTAGTGAAGCGTCGATTCTTTACAGATGTACGGAACAATGCGATTCAGGTGTTTGCTGATGAGTGGTTTGTTTCTATTGATGAATTACATTCTTCGGTTACCCAATATTTTATTGGGGCAGAACCGATACCCAATATCGGAAGCATTATTGGTAGTGCACAATTTGATAGGTACAAGGCAATTCATCCGGAAGTGAAAAAGTTGAAATATAATCCGGAGATGAAACGTCAGTGGAAAAGGACATTGGATGAAATTATTGTACCACTAGATGATGAATTGAGATAATACATTTATGGCAAGAGTGTTAATATTAGTGGGAAATAGAAATTGATGATTAAATTCATGGGCATATGAGATAGAAATATCTGATGTGCCTATTTTTTTCATTAAGAAGATGTGGTATAATTTATATAAAATTATAAAATGGGGGTATATAAGTATGACTATATTAATAATTCTATGCATCATAATTCTAGTCGCAACTATTATTAACATTTTTTTAACAGCCAATAAATCACCATCTGTGGATATTGAAAAAATCAAAAAGGAATTACTAAGTGAGTTTGTCAATCAGCAAACAGTGTTCGTGGGTTCGCTGAAAAATGAAATTTTAAATGAAATACGTTCTTCAAGGACTGAGATGGGGGCTAATGTCCAGTCTACAATGAAGGGATTTACAGACACCTTTATATCTGCTCAA
Organism: Hungatella sp. UBA3147; assembly: GCA_002365025.1. Classification (GTDB taxonomy): domain Bacteria; phylum Bacillota; class Clostridia; order Lachnospirales; family Lachnospiraceae; genus Lacrimispora. The sequence goes on from DEYX01000348.1 coordinate 4,935, forward strand.
AATCAGACTACTGATAGGCAGGATATAAGACTGAAAGAACTAACGGATAACATTTCTAAAAATCAGAGTTTATTAAAAACAGATATAGCTGAAAAGCTATCGTCACTTCAGGCCAGTCAGTCAGAGAGCATTACAGCACTTCAGAATAGTGTGAAAGAAACAACTACAATGCTTTCAAGCGCACAGAATAAGCAATTTGAAATGCAGGATAAACGCTTAGGTGAGATATCTAAAATGTTAAAGGAAGCACAAACAAGTCTAGAAGCTTCTGTATCTGAACGATTGAAATCAGTTGATGAACAATTCAAAACTTTTGCGGCACAAAATAAAGAGTCAATCGATGGCATTCGAAATACTGTACAAGAACGATTGGAATCTTTACGTACCGATAATAATCAACAACTTGAAAAGATGAGGGCAACGGTAGATGAAAAGTTACAGAAGACACTTGATGAACGAATTACTCAGTCATTTAAATTGGTGAATGATAGACTTCAAGAGGTATATACTGGTCTTGGTGAGATGAAAACACTTGCTACTGGAGTTGGTGATCTCAAGAAGGTTTTGTCAAATGTTAAGACAAGGGGAATTGTCGGTGAATATCAGTTAGGGGCCATTATTGAAGAGATATTGACGAAAGAACAATATGATGAGAACGTGATCACTAAAAAGGGATCAGCGAATCGTGTTGAATATGCAATTAGATTGCCTGGAGATGATGATGGCTGTGTTTATTTGCCGATTGATGCAAAATTCCCAGGTGATACATATGGACAATTGGTTGATGCATATGAGTCTGGAGATAATGACGCTATTGTGGTAGCACAAGCTGCTCTTGAAGCAAGAATTAAGGGCTGTGCAAAAGACATTCATGATAAATATATAGACCCGCCTTATACTACCGATTTTGCAATTATGTTCTTGCCGTTTGAAGGGTTGTATGCAGAAGTAGTGAGGAAAGGACTTATAGATACGTTACAAAGGCAATATCGCGTAAATATAGCGGGCCCGACAACCTTTGCAGCATTATTAAATAGTTTGCAAATGGGATTTAGAACGCTTGCAATTCAGAAACGGTCTAGTGAGGTATGGAATGTATTAGGAGCTGTTAAAACAGAGTTTACCAGATTTGAAACTGTTCTTTCAGCAGCCCAAAAACGTATAGAGCAAACAGGGGAAGAATTGGACAAGTTAATTGGCGTTCGAACAAGAAAGATAAATAGTAAACTAAGAGAAGTGGCTGAACTTCCCTCAATAGAATCGGAAGAAATTTTAGCTAGTGCTCCAGAATTAGAAGAACAATAATTAAGTTGAGGGGGAAAATGGTTAGTTTATTACATGAACATTCTTTATGCTTTATAATCAATGGTGTACATTTAAATTTGCAGTGGAATTGTAAGTTATGACAAGTTGGTCGGCTTAATGGAGGTTACTAGGAAATTCTAAGATGTACGTTTGATTTTGGAGAATGATTGAGGGATTAGTTCGGAAAGGTCTAAATTTTAACTTATTGTGTGAATATATCAGCTACCCCCTTTACCACAATGACGCATTAACTTAGAAATGTAAATGTACCGGGGGTACCCCTTCCCCATCACTACATACTCTATAACATACTAAAATGATAGGTTATGAAAAACATATTACCTCCTGCTGCAATCACTCCACCATATCACAGCCCACACGCACCACCATCACCAGTCATCACATAGTCACTACACGTTAAAATTCACCTCGATTTGCCCTTGAAACGCGTTACCCTAACATTTCTACGCGCCACACTATACAAGCCGAAATCAGCCTGTAAAACGCTTTATAATACAATAGAAATTCACCATAGAATACATAACAAAAGGCTAGGAGTTTAACGCTCCTGGCCTATTTTTCACAAACTTACGTTGTTCTACCTTTCCAAATAATAACCGCTGCCATCACTACAATACAATTGTAAACCGTCCATGCCTGCTGTATAGTCAATAACGTTTCGCATGTCCACGTAGTTATTATAAAAATCTTCGGTTGTGCTGTCTATATACCCATCTGGCACGACTTCAATGACCTTTTCTACCGTGATAATATCAGCTTGCGTTGTGCCTAAAAGGTAAGCACCTGTTAGCATAATTCCCATGATTGCAATAGCACCGATTGTTTTAACTGTTCTTTTCATAGTCGTATATTCTCCTTTATAATTGTATGGTGCAGCCGTTCCTATGGTCACACCCTTATTTTTTACGCCTGTAATAATACTTTCCCTTCCGGTTCAACTCTGGCACTTCCGTAATAATTCCTGATATCATCAAAGCTTAATTTCTTATGACTGCGTTTCCTGAATGCTTCAGTATGAAAGTACCATTTCTTTTTATCCGATGCCCATTTGAATCCCAGGGTTTTCAGTTCGGCTTTATAACCATATGTGTTTCCATCTATCCAAATCCATGCGCCTACAATTTCTATATTGATTCCAACGAATGAAATAACCTGCTGTAATACCTCCCTTAACCTTTCATCTTCTGCAAAGTCATATTTCATATTCTCATAATCGGTTCTGTTGTTGTCATCTGATTCGTTATCATGCCTGTCCTTTAATTCTTTAAATAAGATGTCATGCTACTCTTACATCTCTCTATCAGACTAATGCTCAACAGTTAGAGGAATATCAGAAACAGGCAGACTCAACCTCAAACATCAACGCTCTCATTGAAGACTACGTTGCCTCATACAAAGCTGGTGAAATAACCTACGAGCAAGCCATGACCAAAATAAACGGTCTCCTTTCACAGATGAATGACTCCATGTCTGCTATGGATAATCTGCAAAATATCTTTGATTATCTTGCTACGGTCAATGGGACGGACGCTAATAGTGATAGTATTCTCAAAGGAATAAAGGACGGTCTGGCTGTTACTGCCGAGGAACTAGTTAAATCTCTTGAGCAGTACAATAAAAATGCTGGCACAATATCTGAGTATACTTCCAGTTGGCAGCAATTAACCGATAATGTTAAATCTATGCTTGATGTGCTGAAGCAGGTTCGTGACAATCTGAGAAATGCATTAGACGATTATGATTCTGATGATGACGACAATGATAATTCTAAATATGGAGGAGGTAAAGACGGAAGCCCTGGAACTCCCGGAAAAGGCGACTACGTAAATAGTGGCCCTGGAGTATATGGTGACGGAATCAAAAAGGGTGCCATTGGATCATCTGATAATGATCGCGTCAATATGCTGAAACATTTATCTACTGAAGAACTAAAAGATGGTGAAGTCCCAATTATTGCCCATGAAGGTGAAGTAGTATTGAATCCAAATCAGCAGGAACAATTGCTGGATAATGTTGAGACTCCTCCTAAATCCCCCATTGCAAGAAGACTGGAAGAACTTGGTCTTCTGGAAACTGATCCAGCTAAATTTCCTATAATTAAACATGTGAAGAATACTGCTTTCGGAGGACTGCAGGATCTTGCGGCTACGCATAGTTTTAAGCCTGATACTACAGATTATAGCAGTGTTATAAATCAAATGACAGTAAGAGAATCTACTTCAAAGCAAGAGATTAATTTTAATGGAGGAATTAATATTCAGGAATGTAATGATGCGAATAAATTTGTACAGGGCATTATGGATGGCGGTTTACGTAGCGCAATTAATCAGGAAAAAAGTAAAAGATAAACTGGGGACTCGTTTGAGTCCTCTTAATAATTAGAAAGAGAGGGTGAGTATTTGAATATTCAAGAAGCTTATAAAAAGATAGCCGAAGATATAAATTATTTATTTACAAACAAGGCAGATGTTCTAAGATATGATAGAACTATTCGGGCAAAAGTAATCGGACAGGAAACAAATGGTAAATACAAAGTCCTATATAAAAACAAAGAATATATGGTGAAATCGGATATCAGCTTAAATATCGATGATTTGGTATGGGTTTGTGTACCAGAGAATAATTGGGATTTGCTTTATGTGCAAAGCTCTAATTCTATGAAAAATTATGAGTTTCGGGCAGACGGAATATATTTGAATGGAAAGAAAATTACAAGTTAGTGAGTGATTAAGGGCGAGGTTTAGGCTTCGCTCTTTTTGCATGTTGAAATATGAAAATGAAAGGTAGGAGATAGGTTATAAGTCAAATGTTAAAAGAGGTGCCAATTTGGGAAAAAACAAATTTAACCATAGAAGAAGCTGCGGCTTACTCCGGCATCGGGATTAATAAAATTAGGGAACTGTCAAATGATGAACAATGTAAATTTGTATTATGGGTAGGAAGTAAGAGGTTAATTAAAAGAAGACTATTTGATACATATATCGAAAGACAATATTCTATATAGAGTTCAGTTGATAATATGAGCCTGTATGTGGTAAAATCGTTACCATACCAAGGCTCTTTTTAATGAAGGAGCGATCAATATGGCAATAAAAAGAAAAGACAACAAAGGAAAAGTATTAAAAGACGGTGAAAGCTTCAGGAGTGATGGGAGGTATCAATATCGTTATAATCTTGGAGATGGGAAAAGACATACAGTATACGCTAATACGCTATCGGAATTGCGCGAGAAAGAAGTGGCGATTCAAAGAAATCTATATGATAATGTCAGGACGGATTGCAATAATGTAACTCTAAATGATATGTTCCAATTATATATGAGTGGTAAATCAGAGTTGAAGCAATCTAGTAGAGGGAGTTATATTGATGTATACAAATGGTATGTGAAGGATGAAATTGGAAATTGCAAGATAGCAAATATAAAATATTCAGATATCAAAAATTTTTATAATGGACTTACTCAAGAGAAAAACCTAAAACTTAAAAGTGTAGAATTAGTTAATGGAATACTTCGTCCTGTTTTTACTTTGGCGGTTAGAGATGGTTACATAAGGAATAATCCTACAGATGGAGCTATGTCTGATATTAGAAAAAGGCGTAATTGCGGGCAGGATAAACGTCATGCCTTAACCATACAGGAGCAGGAGCTATTTATTAGTTTTGTTGCAAATTCTCGCAATTATAAAAAATGGCATAATCTATTTACGGTTTTTCTGGGTACTGGTTGCCGTGTTGGCGAAATTATAGGTTTGCGATGGGAAGATTGTGATTTTGAAAATAATATAATATCCATAAACCATAATGCGATTTATAGGCAACAGGAAACTGGAAAATGTGGATTCCGTTTCTCTACTCCTAAATCAGCCGCAGGGGTAAGAATTGTACCAATGTTAAGTGATGTAAAGAAGGCATTATTAAACGAGAGAAAAAAGCAATTAGAAATGGGGTTAGGATCTCCTGTTATTGATGGATACTCGGGTTTTGTGTTTACTAATAGAGAAGGGAATATCTACAACCCGCGGACTATAAACCGATCGATTAAGGGAATTGTAAATATCTGCAATCTGCAAGAGGAAAAGGCTGCCATTACTGAGAATAGGAAAGCATTGATAATTAGAGATTTTTCAGTTCATAATTTAAGACATACCTTCTGTACTAGACTATGTGAGAATGAAAGCAATTTAAAAGTAATTCAAGAGATAATGGGACATAGCAACATTGCTATGACGTTGAATGTTTACGCCGAAGCTTCAGACGACAAAAAGAAAGAAGCATTTTTACAGCTAGAGGGCAAGATCAAGATATCTTAATAAATTGACACCAATTTTGACACCATTTTGTGTGTGATTTATAAAAACTTACGTAGACTTATGTAAGCATATTATGTTAAAACCCACGTAACTATCAACTTATGTGAGGTTATAATGGGTTATATTAAGCCCCTTCTTATAACTTAAATTTATAGTATCAATTCCAATCTCATATATTCTTTTCCCGAAAATTATTTTATTTTAGTTGAAAAATCCCGATAAATGTTCTATTATGAGAAGAAATATATTAGCATAGTACAGTGTCATAGAGGGAGTGGAAGAGATGAATTACAACATTGCAGTGATTCCCGGCGACGGGATCGGGCCTGAAATCATTGGAGAGGCGAGAAAGGTCCTTGATAAAGTGGGAAGTGTATACGGTCATAAGTTCCAGTATACAGAAGTATTGATGGGCGGTATTTCCATTGATACATATGGAGTTCCCCTAACAGATGAAGCCCTTGAAACAGCGAAAAACAGTGATTCCGTTCTCCTTGGGGCAGTTGGCGGAAATGTAGGAAATTCAAGATGGTACGATGTGGCACCGAATCTGAGACCTGAAGCGGGGCTACTTGCCATCCGTAAGGGTCTTAATTTATTTGCCAATATCCGCCCGGCCTATCTGTATAAAGAGCTATCGGATGCCTGTCCTTTAAAGAAGGAGATCATTGGGGACGGGTTTGATATGGTCATTATGAGAGAACTGACAGGCGGTCTGTATTTCGGAGAGCGGTATACCAAAGCGGTGGATGGCGTTATGACTGCCGTGGATACCCTTACCTATAATGAAAATGAAATAAGAAGAATTGCCGTTAAGGCTTTTGATATTGCCATGAAACGCCGGAAGAAAGTAACCAGCGTTGATAAGGCAAATGTGCTGGATTCCTCCAGACTTTGGAGAAATGTGGTGGAAGATGTGGCAAAGGATTATCCGGAGGTGACCTTAACCCATATGCTGGTAGATAACTGTGCGATGCAGCTTGTCATGAATCCTGGACAGTTTGATGTGATCCTGACAGAGAATATGTTCGGCGATATCCTATCCGATGAAGCCAGCATGATCACAGGCTCCATCGGAATGCTATCCTCGGCCAGCATGAATGAAAGCAAATTTGGAATGTATGAACCAAGTCATGGCTCTGCCCCGGATATTGCGGGTAAAAATATTGCAAATCCTATTGCAACTGTACTTTCTGCCGCTATGATGCTTCGATATTCCTTTGATCTGGATACAGAAGCGGCAGCCGTGGAGGCAGCCGTGGAGCAGGTGCTTAAGGAAGGATACCGTACGGCAGACATATATTCGGAAACGTGTAGGAAAGTCTCAACCGCAGAGATGGGAGATCTGATTGCGGAACGGATTGGAAAAGAAAAGGAGTGTGCAGCACATGAAAAGTGATTCAGTAAAAAAAGGGATGCAGCAGGCGCCTCACCGTTCCCTGTTTCACGCACTGGGAATGACAGAGGAAGAGATGGAAAGACCTCTGATCGGTATTGTCAGTTCTTATAACGAAATCGTACCAGGCCATATGAACCTGGACAAAATAGTGGATGCCGTTAAAATGGGAGTCGCCATGGCAGGCGGTACACCGGTGATGGTACCGGCCATAGCGGTATGTGATGGAATTGCCATGGGACACATTGGCATGAAATACTCCCTGGTTACCAGAGACCTGGTTGCAGATTCCACAGAATGCCTTGCAAGAGCCCATGCTTTTGACGCCCTGGTCATGGTACCCAACTGTGATAAGAATGTTCCTGGACTCTTAATGGCAGCAGCCCGCATTAACATACCCACAGTGTTCGTCAGTGGCGGACCAATGTTAGCAGGGCGTGTGCAAGGCCATAAAACCAGCCTTTCCAGCATGTTTGAGGCGGTGGGAGCTTATACCGCTGGAAACATGACAGAAGAGGATGTAAGGGAATACGAGCAAAAGGCATGCCCTACCTGCGGATCCTGTTCCGGTATGTATACAGCCAACAGCATGAACTGCCTGACCGAGGTTTTGGGTATGGGACTGAAAGGAAACGGAACCATTCCGGCAGTTTATTCGGAACGTCTTAAGTTAGCTAAGCATGCGGGAATGGCGGTTATGGAGATGCTTAGGAAGAACATTTGCCCCCGTGATATCATGACGGAAAAGGCCTTCTGCAATGCCCTGACCATGGATATGGCTCTGGGATGCAGTACCAACAGCATGCTTCATCTTCCTGCCATTGCTCATGAGGCAGGAGTGGATTTAAATCTGGAAATTGCAAATGAGATCAGTGCAAAGACACCTAACCTTTGCCATCTGGCTCCGGCGGGACCCACTTATATGGAAGATTTAAATGAAGCAGGCGGCATTTACGCTGTTATGAACGAGGTCAGCAAGCTGGGACTTCTGGAATTAGACTGTATGACAGTAACAGGTAAAACGGTTGGAGAGAATATTAAGAGTTGTGTAAATAAGAACCCTGAAGTGATCCGGCCAGTGGAAAATCCTTACAGCCAGACGGGCGGAATTGCCATATTAAAGGGAAATCTGGCCCCTGATTCCGCAGTGGTAAAGCGCTCCGCCGTAGCGCCTGAGATGCTAAAGCATGAAGGCCCGGCAAGAGTGTTTGATTGTGAGGAGGATGCCATAGCAGCCATCAAGGGCGGAAAGATTGTGGCAGGAGATGTTGTTGTTATCCGTTATGAAGGCCCCAAGGGAGGCCCTGGCATGAGAGAGATGTTAAATCCCACCTCAGCCATTGCAGGCATGGGGTTAGGTTCCTCGGTGGCCCTCATTACCGACGGACGTTTCAGCGGCGCTTCCAGAGGCGCCTCCATTGGGCATGCATGTCCGGAGGCAGCGGTGGGTGGTCCCATTGCTCTGGTGGAAGAGGGAGACATCATTTCCATTGATATTGATAACCACCGGTTAGATGTGAAGGTATCTGATGAAGAGATGGCCAGAAGAAAGGCCAGTTGGCAGCCAAGGAAACCACAGGTGACCACTGGATATCTGGCACGCTATGCCGCCATGGCAGCCCCGGCAAGCCGGGGAGCGATTCTCGAAATATAAAAAAAGGAGCAGCAGCCTATGAAGACATTGACAGGAGCAGAGATTGTGATCGAATGCCTGAAAGAGCAGGGAGTGGATACTGTTTTTGGATATCCGGGCGGTACGATCTTAAATATTTACGATGCCCTTTATAAACATCAAGACGAGATCACCCATATCCTGACCTCCCATGAACAGGGCGCAGCCCATGCGGCAGACGGATATGCAAGAGCCACCGGCAAGGTGGGAGTATGTCTTGCCACCTCAGGGCCTGGAGCCACCAACCTGGTTACCGGAATTGCCACCGCATTTATGGATTCCATCCCAATGGTTGCCATTACGTGCAACGTGGCAGTGAGTCTTCTGGGAAGAGACAGCTTCCAGGAGATCGATATCACCGGTGTGACCATGCCTATCACAAAGTACAACTTTATTGTTAAAGATATAACAAAACTGGCGGATACCATCCGCCGGGCCTTCCAGATCGCACAGACCGGAAGACCGGGTCCTGTACTTGTGGACATCACAAAGGATGTAACCGCCGGCACCTTTGAATATGAATCCCAGACTCCGGAGCCTGTAAAAAGGCAGGAGGATAGCATAACCGAGGAGGATTTAGAGACAGCGCTGCAGCTGATCCGGAAATCCCAGAAGCCTTATATCTTCGTAGGAGGAGGGGCGGTTGCTGCCAATGCCTCGGAGGAGCTTTCTTCTTTTGCCCACAAGATTCAGGCCCCGGTAGCAGACAGTCTTATGGGAAAAGGAGCTTTCGACGGAACCGATGAATTGTATACCGGAATGGTAGGAATGCACGGGACCAAGACCTCTAATTTTGGAATAACGGAATGTGACTTATTGATCGTAGTGGGTGCCCGGTTCAGTGACCGGGTGACCGGTAATGCCGCCAAGTTTGCCAAGAGAGCAAAGATCCTTCAGTTTGATGTAGACCCGGCGGAGATCAACAAGAACGTTAAGACATATGCCAGCGTCGTCGGTGATGTAAAAGTGATCTTAAGAAAGCTGAATGCCCGTTTGGATCCCATCAATCATGAAGAGTGGCTGGCCCACATTGACCGGTTGAAGGATATGTATCCCATGCGCTTTGATAAGAGCATGCTGACCGGTCCTTATATTATTGAAAAGATTTATGAGATCACACAGGGAGACGCCATTATTACAACAGAGGTAGGCCAGCATCAGATGTGGGCTGCCCAGTTCTACCAGTATAAATATCCCAGAAGCTTCCTTTCCTCCGGTGGTCTTGGAACCATGGGCTATGGCCTGGGTGCTTCCCTGGGTGCAAAGCTGGGCTGCAAGGATAAGATAGTCATTAACGTGGCAGGAGACGGATGTTTCCGTATGAATATGAATGAGATCGCCACGGCTGCCCGCTACAATATTCCCATCATTCAGGTGGTTTTAAACAACCACGTATTAGGCATGGTCCGTCAGTGGCAGACCCTGTTCTATGGAAAGAGGTATTCACATACAGTTCTTAATGATCAGGTGGATTTTGTAAAGGTAGCAGAAGGGCTGGGAGCCAAGGCTTACCGTGTGACCAGTATGGACGATTTTGAGCCTGTCCTCAGAGAAGCTATAGAGTTAAACGTTCCTGTTGTTATAGATTGTCAGATTCATTGTGATGACAAGGTATTCCCAATGGTATCACCGGGAGCGCCCATCCAGGATGCGTTTGACGCAGAAGACTTAAAGATTTAAGACAAAAGTATGAGGAGGAAGATTATGAGCAGAGTGTACAATTTTTCCGCAGGGCCTGCTGTGCTGCCGGAAGAAGTCCTGAGAGAAGCCGCAGAGGAGATGATGGATTACAGAGGTTGTGGTATGTCAGTCATGGAGATGAGCCACAGGTCTAAGATGTTCGAATCCATCATCGGTGATGCAGAAGCGGATTTACGGGATTTATTAAAGATTCCGGACAATTACAAGGTATTATTTTTACAGGGCGGAGCCTCCCAGCAGTTTGCTATGGTTCCCATGAACTTATTCAAGAATCGCATAGGGGATTACATCATTACGGGACAGTGGGCTAAGAAGGCATACCAGGAAGCAAAGCTTTACGGTACGGCCAATGCGGTTGCGTCAAGCGCCGACAAGACCTTCAGTTATATCCCGGATGTTTCGGATCTGCCGATTTCTGTTGATGCGGATTACGTTTATATCTGTGAAAATAACACAATTTACGGGACTAAGTTTAAAACATTGCCAAATACAAAAGGAAAAACACTTGTTGCCGATCTCTCCTCCTGTTTCTTATCGGAACCTATTGACATTTCAAAATACGGCCTGATTTTTGCAGGCGCCCAGAAGAACGTAGGGCCAGCTGGCGTGGTCATCGCCATCATCCGGGAAGACCTGATCACAGAGGATGTGCTTCCGGGAACGCCTACCATGCTCCGATATAAGACTCATGCTGATGAGAAATCTCTTTATAACACACCGCCGGCTTATGGAATCTATATCTGCGGAAAGGTGTTTAAGTGGTTAAAAAAACTTGGCGGTCTGGAAGCCATGAAAGAACTCAATGAAAAGAAGGCAGCCATTTTATATGATTATCTGGACCAGAGCAAGATGTTTACTGGTACCGTAGTAAAGGAAGACCGTTCTCTTATGAATGTGCCCTTTGTGACCGGAAGCGAGGAACTGGATGCACTGTTTGTAAAGGAATCAAAGGCAGCAGGTTTTGAAAACTTAAAAGGCCACCGGAGCGTAGGCGGTATGCGTGCCAGCATTTATAACGCCATGCCCATAGAAGGTGTGGAGAAGCTGGTTTCCTTTATGAAGGATTTTGAAGAAAAGCATGGGAAATGACCATACAGTTAAGAGAGGAGACATGATGAGAAAAGTTCATTGCCTGAATGCGGTTTCCAGCTGTGGAACCGCATTGCTGACAGAAGATTATACCTTAACAGATGACATAAAAGAGGCGGATGGAGTCCTTGTCCGAAGCGCTTCCATGCACGAGCTTGAATTCCCTGAGGATCTTCTAGCCATTGCAAGAGCTGGGGCAGGAGTCAATAACATCCCTCTGGATGAGTGTGCCGCAAAGGGAATCGTGGTGTTCAATACACCGGGAGCCAATGCCAACGGAGTCAAGGAACTGGTCGTTGCAGGCCTTATGCTGGCTTCCAGGGATATTGAAGGAGGCATCCGGTGGTGTAAAGACAATAAGGATGATGAGAATATTGCAAAATCAGCGGAAGTAGCTAAAAAAGCCTTTGCCGGGTATGAAATTAAGGGAAAGAAGCTGGGCGTCATCGGACTTGGTGCCATTGGAGCGGAAGTTGCCAATGCCTGCACTTCCTTAGGAATGGAGGTTTATGGGTATGATCCCTACATTTCCATAAATGCGGCATGGAAGCTTTCCAGAAATATCAAGCACATCACATCCGTAGATACCATTTACCAGGAATGCGATTACATAACCCTTCACCTGCCGTTAATTGATTCCACAAAAGAAATGGTGAATAAGGCTGCTCTTGAACACATGAAGGATGGCGTTGTGGTCTTAAACTTCTCAAGAGACGTTCTGGTGAATGAGGATGATATGGCAGAAGCCTTAAAAGCCGGCAAGGTGAAAAAATATGTAACGGATTTCCCCAATCCAAAATCCGTTCATATGGAAGGAGCCATTGTTATTCCTCACTTGGGGGCTTCTACTGAGGAATCCGAGGATAACTGTGCTAAAATGGCGGTAGAAGAGATCGTGGATTACATTGATAACGGGAATATCCGCAATTCCGTAAACTTTCCTGCCTGTGATATGGGAGTGTGCAAAGCAGCAAGCCGTATCGCAGTGCTTCACTTAAATATCCCAAACATGATAGGGCAGATTACAGGAACACTGGCAGCAGGAGATATGAACATCTCTGATATGACCAACAAAAGCCGTGAAAAGTACGCGTATACCCTGCTCGACTTGGAAAGCGTTCCGGATGAAGAGAGCATACGGAAACTAAGTGATATTAAGGGCGTACTACGGGTGAGGGTAGTTAAATAGAGTAGGAGTTTAGCCATGTCATTCATCATTTAACTGGCAGATGTATTTTCGCCGCTAAATGATTCATGCCGGGCATCCGCCCTATAGAAACATGTATGTGATTTGTGCTTAGTGAGCTAGCTCACACGCACGAATTACATACATGTTTCTGCATGACTGAACTGTAAGCAAATAAAGGAGATACTATGGCAATTGTAAAACCATTTCAATGCGTCAGACCTGATGAACGGTATGCCAGTCAGGTAGCAGCCCTTCCCTATGACGTATACAGCCGTAAGGAGGCCTGCCAGGTAACTGCAGCCAACCCAAGGTCATTTTTAAACATTGACAGGCCGGAGACCCAGTTTTCTGATGACGTGGATACCTATGATGACCGTGTTTATGAAAAAGCCGGGGAAATGCTGAAAAGCTGGATCGAGGGCAGGACTCTTAAAAAAGATTGTCTGGAAGCCTATTATATCTATGAACTTACGATGGACGGAAGGCGTCAGACGGGAATCGTGGCTTGTTCTTCCATTGATGATTATGTGAATGGAGTCATAAAAAAACACGAAAATACCAGAGAGGAAAAGGAAGTGGACCGGATCCGCCATGTGGATACTACCGATGCACAGACTGGCCCAATTTTTCTGGCCTACCGTTCCAACGTAACGGTCAATGAAATTGTGAATTTAATAACAGACACTGGGCCTTTGTATGATTTTACGGCAGAAGACGGGATCAGCCACAGGGTATGGCAGATCCATGACAAAGACAGCATCTCCCTGATTGAGAAGGCTTTCCAGACGATCCCCTCTACTTATATCGCAGATGGCCATCACAGGGCAGCTTCCGCTGTAAAGGTCGGACTTAAGAGGCGCATGGAAAATCCGGGATATACAGGAGAAGAACCCTTTAACTATTTCCTTTCCGTGCTGTTTCCCCATGACCAGCTGATGATCATGCCATATAACCGGGTGGTAAAGGATTTAAACGGCCTTACAGAAGATGTGTTTCTTCAAAAGGCAGGGCAGTCCTTCGAAGTATCCTGTATGGGAACCGAGGCCTTTGCACCTTTGGACAAAGGATCCTTCGGTATGTACTTAAACCGGAAATGGTATTGCTTAAAAGCACTCAATTCCTTAAAATCCACAGATCCGGTAAAGGGCCTGGATGTATCCATTCTTCAGGATTATCTGCTTGGTCCTGTTTTGGGAATCGGAGATCCCAGAACGGATAAGAGAATTGATTTTATCGGAGGGATCCGGGGGCTTAACGAACTGGAGAAACGGTGCAGCCAGGATATGAAAGTGGCATTTTCCATGTACCCAACCTCCATTCAGGAGCTGTTTGCAGTGGCGGATGCAGGCCTATTGATGCCTCCTAAATCCACATGGTTCGAGCCAAAACTCCGCAGCGGATTATTTATCCATCTTCTAAAATAAGAAACGCCGTCCCTGGCTGGCAAAAGCCTATGGGGACGGCGTTTCTTTTTCTGGTTCTTTATTTAGCTGTTCATCCCGGTAAGCGGCATAAACCTCGAGAAGCTGAGGACGTTTTACAACCCTGATTTTTTGAAAGATATTATGAACATAGGTCAATTTTCTGCTTTAGGGGGGTCAGGCGGAATGAAATTATCAGGGATCCCTGGATCCGTCATATCATAAACCCGGTTGTATTCTTTTGTCTCCTGGTTCTTAAGAGTCTCGGAACGGTTCATGGAAAGAAATTTGGTCAGCTCATAGCAGCTTACCCAGATCTCATTGTTGCCTTCCTTTTGAGATTCATCAAAGATAAGCTGAAGACCAAAGTGGAGATGAGGTTCATTGATATTATTGGTGTTTTCATTCCGGCTGTATCCGGTACGTCCCAGATAACCGATCACATCTCCTGCCGTAACGATGCTGCCCTGGCTTAAGGATTTATGATAAGGATAATTCTTTCTTAAATGGGCGTAATAATAATACCGCTTTCCGTCAAAGCTTCGTATTCCCAAACGCCAACCTCCGTACTGGTTCCAGCCGATGGCCTCCACATAGCCGCTTTCCACTGCAATGACGGGAGTCCCTACCTGGCCCATCATATCATGCCCCAGATGCTGTCGTCTGTAGCCATAAGAGCGCGCAACTCCAAAATCGTCAAAATCATTATAGGGGAAGCCCTTGGCAATGGGGGAAAAGCTTTTCAGCCCATACTTCTTTACCCAGACCTTATCCGGATCCTGGGTGCCGTCGGGAAGAAGGGCAGGAGTGGCGTACAGGGGTGCATTTTGAGAGGAAATCTGAATATCATACTGGCCGACAAGGCCATCAAGCACCGCTCCATAGGCTTCTCTGTAATAGGAATAGTGGGTCATTTTTGCAGTCAGTTCTTCCATGGTTTTACCGGATAGAAGCTGCTCCGCCAGCCCATCTAAATCTTTGGTGGAATATCTGGAAAAATCCCCCCCGTACTTGGCACCTAGATAAGCAAGTAAATCCACCCAGTTTAAATGAGGCTCAGACTGGCAGGTGTTAACATCATATCGGAAGGCCTCCTGCATGGCCCTTGCGGTCACATCAAAATCCACCCATTTTATAAATTTTTTTGCCTCCGAGGGACTGGCGTTACTGTCCTGATTGACTACCGGAAATGAGAGCTTCCCGCCTGGGGATATGAAAAACAAGGAGACCAGCAGAAATGTCAGAATAATGACTTCTATGTAAATGATGATATGGTGTCTTGATACATGGGAAAGTCTGATATCTTTATTAAATAGGTTCATAAGCGTTCTCCTTGTCATTCCATGGCATGATTTACTTAAATAAAGGCAAGCCAGGCCCGGACTGAAAAAAGCAGATCAGCCGTTCGATGAGCCGCCAGGTGAATCGAACTACTTACATATGAAAAAGGAAAGCAGATTACTAAGGCTTTCCCTTATAAGATATGCTGTGATAATAAAAAATATGAAGGGAAACAGATAAGGTGAGTCCATATTGGAAAAAAGAAATGTTCGTGGTATAATTTCTATTATGAATAAAAATGATGCGGAACATGAGGATTAAACCGCAGCGGAAAGTGAGGACAGAATGAATAATTTTGAGTATTGTGTACCTACAAGGGTGATATTCGGCCGTGATACCCACAAAAAGGCAGGTGCCATCATTTCTGAATATGGATTTCATAAAATCATGATTCATTATGGTGGAGGCAGCGTAAGAAAAAGCGGCCTGCTTGGGTTGGTGGAAGAATCCTTAAGAGAGCATGGAATCGAATATGTTCTTTTTGGCGGAGTACAGCCTAATCCGGTTTTATCCCTGGCAAAAGAAGGCATGGAGCTATGCAGGAGGGAACATGTGGAGTTCATTCTGGCAGTGGGTGGCGGAAGTGTTATTGACTCAGCCAAGTGCATTGCCGACGGAGCACTTAATCCTGAAATTGATCCCTGGAAATTCTTTTTAAAGGAAGAGGTTCCGGCAAAAGCACTTCCCCACGGAAACATTCTAACCCTGTCTGCTTCAGGGAGTGAGACAAGCTTATCCTGCGTTATCACAAATGAAGAGGGGGACTTAAAGCGAGGGTTTAACAGCCCGACCCATCGTCCTCTGTTTGCCATCTGCAACCCGGAGCTGACGTTTACTGTCAGCAAATTCCAGACCGGATGCGGAACTGTAGATATCATGATGCACACGCTGGAACGGTATTTGGGAGGGACGACAAAGGATACGCCTTTAACGGACCGTATTGCGGAAGGGCTTTTAACCTCTGCTATGGAAGCGGGAGCTGTGGCAGATAAAAATCCAGAGGATTATGAGGCACGTGCAACCCTTATGTGGGCAGGAAGCCTTTCTCATAATGAGCTTACCGGTCTGGGAAGGGAATATATGATGCAGGTTCACCAATTGGAGCACGAGCTGTCAGGGATGTATCCGGCCATTGCCCATGGTGCCGGTCTGTCTGCTCTGTTTTGTTCCTGGTCCAGGTACGTATGCGAAGTTGATCCTATGAGGTTTGCCCAGCTGGCTGTCCGGGTATTGAATGAGGAAATGAACTTTGAAGAGCCTTTAAAAACGGCTCTTAATGGGATTAACAGACTGGAAGGATTATTTAAGAGCCTTGGAATGCCTGTCAGCCTTAGGGAGCTGAATGCAGGAATAAAGGAAGCAGATTTAGAAATTCTGGCGGATAAATGCTCCTTTTACGGTACCAGAACTTTGCCTGGAATCCGGTCACTGGGGAAACCAGAGATGATAGATGTATACCGGCTTGCTTATTAAAGCTTAAGCGGCCTGCTTTGATCAGTACAAATCATGATCTGACAGGCCGCTTCCAATGAAAGAAAACCGGGGCAGGATATATCCAATCTCCGATCTTGGTTTTCGCTTTCATAAAATCACCTTATTTTCACTAACCTTTATAGCATCCCATTTTACATATACTGGTTACAACCGCCCTTAACTCCTCCTTTTCTCCCTCTTTGCAAAAGGGTTTGAAAATGCATACCATGGTTATGGCATTCTGGGGAGGGCGGGTCATAATGAAGGAATTGCAGATAAAGCGGAAGTTGATTCCCCTGGCCTCTTGAATGGATACCAGGTAGGGCTTATAGGTTGCGCCCCTTAATTCCCTTGTGGCCTCATAGAAGATCGCCAGGTCTTTGCAGTTTACATCGCGGTATGGGGTAAAAATGCATGGGCTGCACATATAAGAAACTCCTTTGCTTTTTCTATTGTTATATCATATGCGGAACTTGACCTTAAGGTACGGGAAAGGGCCAGCTGTCCTCAGCTCCACTGGAATTGTATTTTTATTCATGGAAGAACCAGGGTATATCCCGCAATACGGCGGCGATGATTTTATCACAATGTTTGACCCGTCAGGGCATCCTTTCTGCTTGTGCAGGAAATAAGAATAAAGAATAACAGAAAAAAGGTTCAACCGTGAGGGCGGCTGAACCTTTTTGTAATATTATTTGCAGAACTGAGAAATTAAATCTAATAAATCGCTTAAGTTACATGAGCTTAAATCAAAGAACATGATACGTAACCTCCTTATTATTATTTGTTTTTTGAACAACTTCATTGTAACACTTATGTAATAGAATTGTAACATATAAAAGCTGGAATTTAAGGAAGGAATTGGCCAAATTATAAAAAATGACCATAACATCTATATTTAGTTGCATATTTATGATAAAATATGCCATTAGAAGATACGATTAAAGGAAGTAAAAAGTATGATAAACAAGGGTAAAGCTTATAAAAAGCTGTATTTATCTTATGGCTTCATTTTTCTAATCCCGATTTCCATGGGGATTTTGTTTTATTTTTATGCTTATTATATTGCAAAGGAACAGGCGGATACCTCTAACCGGAGTTTGATTCAGACTGTGAAAAATACCTGTGACAGAGAGCTGGAATACTATGAGAATATTTTAACACAATTGGCTCTTAACAAGAACGTACAGCAGCTGTCTGTGGTGAAGGGAGAATTTCGGTCCGACAATTCCTATCAGCTTTATACGATTCAGAATGAAATTATGGATCTTAAGGTAACGATCAATAAAAGCGGCGATTACTGCAAAGATATCATGGTTTATTTTAAGAACTGTAACAAAGTGGTCTCTTCCTTTGGTAACATGGATTTTCCCATGTATAGTGATCTTTATTGTTTTGGAGCGGAAGATACAAAGTCAGCTGAGATTTTGAAAAATCATCTGTCTGAATATCACTTTCGTGATTCCATTCCAATGAATTCCAAATGGACTCAGGGAAGACCTACCCTCCTTTTGACCATGAACAACTTAAAAGGAGAATTCGGAGAATCCACCGCAATGATCGGAATCTGGCTGGATATGGATGCACTAAACAGCAGCATTGAAATGGCTTCCTGGGAGTCAGGTTTGGATTGGCTGATTATAAATGAGGATAATCAGATTATGAACCGGTCTGATGATTATTCAAGCATTGGAATCCAATATGACCATCTAAATCAGGATGGGGATCAGAAAATAAGGTGGAATGGGGAAGATTATATTATACGCACTGTATTTTCCGATACGTTTAATTGGAAATATGTTCTGCTGATGCCAGAGAAAATGATAAGCGGTTCAGCAGGAAAGATGCGAAATATTTTCGTTATTGGTATATTTATCTGCCTGTTTACCGGCTTCGGAGCAGCCTCCAGGATGATGAAAATTAACTACAATCCCTTAAAGGTTCTCATGGAAGTGTTCCGGAAACATGATGATACTCAGGAGATATTTGTTGACAATGAATATTTATATCTGGAGGAAAAAACCATTTCACTTCTGGCTGAACGATCGGATTTTAAACATATGGTGAGCAGGAGCCAGGAAGTGGTAAAACAGTATTATCTAACGGATCTGATGATAAATTCCTTTGAACAAAGTAAAGATACACCGGACCGGGAAGCAATTGTTAAGAAGTTTCGGGAAGAAAGCAACCTTGTACTGCTTATTACAGGAAAGGACGCTTCCGGGCGGGAGGAAAACCAGGAAGAATACATACAAATAAACAGTCTGAGAAAGTTTATTATTGGAAATGTGTTTGGTGAAGGAATTGAAGGCAGCTTCAGTCTGGAGAAGGTGGAGCTGGGAGATGCCGTCGCGATGATTGTCAATATCCCTGAACTTTCTGAAGGGTATGATGAGAAGTTAGAGGAAATCATCGATGCAATGCAGAAATATATCTATGAGAATTTTGGATTTATGACAGTTGTATTGGCAGGAGAAGCTCATAAAGGGCTTGAGGGGATTCATTTATCCTATATGGAAGCAAGAGAAGCAGAGGAGTTTGTGGCTGTTCTGGATCCTGATTATATCAGTTACCGGGAAATTAAAAACAGTACCCATAAAAAATACGATTATTCAACTGATCAGGAACTACGAATCATAGCAGCAATCAAAAGCCGCAACAGCGCATTGGCTTCTTCTTATATTAATAAAATTTTAGATGTCAATTTTCTGGAAAATAAAGCATCTCTGGATATGTTAAAATGCCTTCTGTATGACTTAATGGGAACAATTATGAAAGGAGTACAGGAAGTTGAGGAGATTCCAAATGAAGATTTAGGACTAAAGCGCATTTCTGTAAAAATGCCTCTTGAGAAAATCAAGGAAACGTTTGGAGAAGCCGTTGAAAAATTGTGTAAATCCACGGACAACTCCAAAGAGTGCGGACAAAATCAACAATTGTGTGAAAAGCTGCAGAAATATATCCAGGAGAATTTCAGTGATCCTGACTTAAATATCTCTCAGACAGGACTTCATTTTCATATGACACCTGCCTATCTATCCTCTATTTATAAAAAGTACACAGGGGAAAGCCTTTTAAAGGTCATCAATCAAACACGGATCGATGAGGCAGAGAAACTTTTGGCAGAGGGGATTAATGTGGTTGAGGTAGCGGAGAGAGTAGGTTTCCGGGACAGCTCCACTTTTATCAGAACCTTTAAGAAATTTACAGGAGCAACGCCCGGACAATTAAAAAATGGACGGTAGAGATTCGATAAATTGTAAATGAATTTTAGTTTTAGTCAAGAAAGGTTGATGAGATCATGTGATTTTGTCAACCTTTTTCAATATTTGAGTATATAAAATGCACATAGTACCATGTAGAATATAAGCAAATAAGTGCAATGTGCATAAAAAGAAGGAGGAAGTATTATGAAGAGAAATTTAAAAAAACCGATTGCTGTATTAGTAGCAGCGGCGACTGCCATCTCTCTGCTGGCAGGGTGTGGAAGTAAAACAGGGGCAGCCCCAGGGGCAGGGGAGACAAAGGAAACAGCAAAAACCGGGGAAAGCAGTTCGAATGCGGAAGCAGGGGGAGAGGTATCTTATCCACTGACAAAGGGAGGGGAGCTTACCTATTGGCTTCAGCTAAATCCTAACGCATCAGCTAACTTTACTAATTTAGGTGAAACTGAATTAGGAAAAGCGTTACAGGAACAGACCGGTGTTACAATTAAGTTCCAGCATCCCGCAGCAGGTGCGGACCAGGCTAAGGAACAGTTTAATTTAATTGTTGCTGATGGAAATCTCCCTGATATTATGGAGTGGCAATGGGTAAAGATGTATCCAGGCGGTCCGGAAAAAGCAATTAAGGATGGAGTTATCATTCCTTTAAATGATGTTTTTGATATGTATTGCCCAAACCTTAAAAAATACCTGGCAGAAAACCCTGATGTAGATAAGATGATTAAGACAGATGACGGCCACTATTTTGCATTCCCATTCATCCGCGGTGAAGATAAGCTGCGCTATACGGTAGGTGGGTTCATCCGTCAGGATTGGCTGGATGAACTGGGGCTTGAAGTGCCTACAACCATCGACGAGTGGCATACGGTACTGACTGCATTTAAGGAAAAGAAGGGTGCCGAGGCTCCTATCAGTTTTGACTGGACCAACTTCAAACAGTCCAACCCATTTGCATTCGCCTATCATGTAGGAGCTGCAAACTCTACATGGTTTATCATCGATGATGAGGGCAAGATCGCTTTTGCACCTGCTCAGGACGGATATAAGGATTATCTGATGACTATGAACCAGTGGTATCAGGAGGGGTTAATTGATAAGGATATTGCTACTCTTAACGGTGATCAGGTAACGGCTAAGATGACCAGTGATAAATCTGGTGTTTCTGTAGGCTGGGCAGCAAGCCGTATGCAGCTGTTTATGACAAGCGTGCAGAAGAGCAATCCAGACTATTTGCTGGTTCCGACTCCAATTCCAACGTTAGAAAAGGGTGCTACACCTGAATATGGCTATATGGAAAATAAGTTCCCTGATGTGGGAGCAGCCATTACCACCAGCTGTAAAAATGTAGAACTGGCAGCCAGATTATTGGATTACGGTTATTCTGAGGCAGGGCATAACTTATTTAATTATGGTGTGGAAGGTGTATCTTATGAGATGAAGGATGGGAAAGCCGTTTATACCGATCTGGTTATGAATAACCCGGATGGCTGGCCATTGGCGCAGTCCTTATCCAAATACGTCCGTGCTAATTATAATGGTCCATTTGTACAGGATCTTAACTATCTTGAGCAGTATTTACAGCTTCCTACCGTTAAGGATTGCCCACAGGTATGGGAAGTTGCGAACGCAAACAAACATACAGTTCCAAATATCACTCCAACCCAGGAGGAATCTAAGGAACTGGCCACTATTACAAATGAACTTAATACTTATATAGATGAAATGACCCTTAAATTTATCTTTGGTACAGAAAGCTTTGATAAATGGGATAATTATATCCAGACATTAAAGGATATGAAACTGGACCGTGCACTTGAGATTGAGAACGCAGCTTTAGAGCGTTATGAAGCTAGATAATTCTGGTTGATTTCCAATTAAAATATGGCCGGGCGATTGCATAGTCAGTCCCCGGCTGTTTTAAAATCAAAGTTTTTGGATCAAGTATTCAGATGAAAGGAAGGGATGGAAGGAATGATGGGAAATTCGTTGAGCAATAGAATCAGGAAAGATTTACAGAGAAACTGGACGTTATATCTGCTGGTGCTTCCTGTCCTTATTTATTATGCTGTTTTTATGTATAAACCGATGTATGGTGCAATTATTGCATTTAAAGATTTTACGCCTGCCAAAGGAGTATTTGGCAGTGAGTGGGTGGGGTTTGAAAATTTTACCAGATTTTTTACAAGTCCTTATTTTGGAAGGCTTTTGAAAAATACTCTGTTGCTAAGTATTTATAGTATTCTATTTGGGTTCCCGGCTCCTATTATTCTGGCCCTTTTGCTGAATGAAGTAAAAAATGCTAAATTTAAAAAATTCTCTCAGACAATTACCTATCTGCCTCATTTTATTTCACTGGTAGTTGCCTGTGGTATGATTAAGGATTTCTGTCTGACAACCGGCCTTTTTAATGATATAGTTGCGCTGTTTGGGGGAACGCGGAATCCTCTTCTTCAGAATCCTGCGTATTTCCGTACAATATATACAGCTACCAGTATATGGCAGGAGATTGGCTGGGGATCGATTATCTATCTTTCTGCATTATCTGGTGTTGACAGTCAGTTATATGAAGCAGCCTCTATTGATGGTGCAGGGAAATGGAAACAGCTTCTTAATGTAACGTTACCTGGAATTGCACCTACGATTATTATCATGCTGATTTTAAGAATGGGTTCCCTGATGAGTATGGGATATGAGAAAACGATTCTGCTATATAATCCGTCTACCTATCAAACTGCAGATATTATTTCTTCTTATGTATACCGTGCAGGTTTAATTGAGCAGGATTGGAGTTATTCAACCGCTATTGGTCTGTTTAATTCTGTGATCAACTGTGTTCTGTTGTATATTACGAATAAGGTCTCTAAAAAAACAACAGAAAACAGCCTGTGGTAAAGGAGGAGAAAGATGAAAGTTAAAATTTCCCGCGGAGAGAGAATATTTCATGTAGTCAATTATATTATTTTGACTATTGTTGCATTAATCTGTTTATATCCCATGTGGTTTGTAACTATGGCTTCGTTTAGCGACAGCAGCCAGCTGATCGCACATTCAGGATTCTTATTAAAGCCTTTGGGATTTAATCTTCAGGCATATTTGAAGGTGTTTGAAAACCCTATGATTTTAAAAGGTTATGCAAATACTTTGTTTATTCTGGTGGCAGGTGTTGCTCTGGATCTGGTAATGACTGCACTTGCAGCTTATTTCTTTTCCAGAAAGGGCGTTATGTTTAAAAAGCCATTGATGCTGTTTGTGCTGTTTACTATGTTTTTCTCAGGAGGAATGATTCCGTTTTATCTAAATCTGAAGGATTTGCATTTGATTAACAGCAGATGGGGACTCATCATTCCTTTTATGATCAGTACTTATAATATGATTATCTTAAGAACATCCTTTGAGTCCATTCCAGACAGCTTAACAGAAGCAGCCAGAATTGACGGGGCTGGTCATATTACCATTTTGTTTAAGATTATATTGCCGCTGTCGAAAGCAATTATGGCAGTTATGGTTCTGTATTATGGTGTTTCCATATGGAATGCATGGTTCTGGGCTTCTGCGATCTTAAGAGACCGGGAATTATATCCCCTTCAGGTTATCTTAAGAGAAATCCTTATATCCAATGATTTACAGGCGATGAACGGAGGCGCGGGAGCTGATGCGGAGGCCATTGCACAGAGCATTAAGTATGCCACAATCATGGTGGCTACTGTTCCGATTTTATTCGTATATCCATTTTTACAGAAATACTTTACAAAGGGAGTTATGATCGGAGCAGTGAAGGAATAAGGGGATCTTTTACTTGACTTGAGGAGGAACGGTATATGCAAACAAGAGAAGAACTATTAAAGCACAAGGAAATTGATGATGGAACACTAAAAGAGGCCTATGATAAGGCAGCAGAACTGATCAAAGCAGCGACGAATCAGTTTACGGAACAATTTCCCCGGGAGGCCAGTGTGAATAATTTCTACCAGCAGGGAACCAACTACGAATGGACACCTGGGTTCTGGACTGGTGGGGTATGGCTGGCTTATGAGAAAACAGGAGATGAGGCATTAAGAAATACAGCTGAAATCGAAGTAAAGGATTTTTATAGAAGGATCAAAGAAAAGGATGGGGTGAATCACCATGACATGGGATTTTTATACTGCCCCTCCTGTGTAGCTGCATACAAACTTACGGGTAATACGACTGGTAAGGAAGCTGCTATTATGGCAGCAGATAATCTGATGACGAGATTTCATGAAAAAGGCCGGTTTTTTCAGGCCTGGGGAAAGCTTGGGGAAGAGAACAATTACCGTATGATTATTGATTGCCTTCTTAATATGCCTCTGCTTTTCTGGGCAGGTGAAGTGACTGGAGAGGAAAATTACATAAGAAAAGCAGAAGCACATATTAAAACTGCAATGAAAAATATTATCAGAGAAGATCATTCCACTTATCATACTTTTTTCTTTGATATTGAGACAGGAGAACCAAAGAAG
Organism: Hungatella sp. UBA3147; assembly: GCA_002365025.1. GTDB lineage: Bacteria > Bacillota > Clostridia > Lachnospirales > Lachnospiraceae > Lacrimispora. The sequence continues at coordinate 29,558 of DEYX01000348.1, forward strand.
GGCGTTACCCATCAGGGATATCGGGATGGTTCTGCCTGGGCAAGAGGGCAGGCATGGGGAATCTACGGATCTGCACTTGCTTATAAATTTCTTAGAAATGAGGAATATGCTGATATTTTCTGCAAAGTAACGGATTATTTTCTGGAGCATTTGCCTAAGGACATGGTTCCTTACTGGGATTTTGATTTTAGTGACGGAAGCGGTGAACCAAGGGATTCTTCTGCAGCCGCTATTGCAGCCTGCGGTATGCTTGAGATGAGCAAATATCTTCCAAATGAAAAAGCAGAATATTATACAGGTATGGCGAAAAGGCTTCTGCATGCACTGGTTACGGAGTGCGCGGTGACTGATCCGGCTGTATCGAATGGTCTTCTGTTACATGGAACCTATGCAAAGAGTTCTCCATATAACACATGTCCAAATCACGGAGTCGATGAGTGTGTTCTGTGGGGCGACTACTTTTATATGGAGGCATTGACCCGGCTTTCTACAGACTGGGAGCCATACTGGTATTAATGGAGAATTGGAAATGACAATCGAACAATATTTTGACAGGCCGGATGCTTTTTATTTTGTCCCTGACCCGGAGAGTTCAGCCTGTTATTGTAAAGAACATTGGAATGATGATGTGGCGCATATTTTACGGATAGCAAATGAGGTATGTGAAAATACATTTCTGTTTGATTTAAACTGGGATATGGAACGTACCTATGAACCTGTGGTATTTTCCGGGGAAATTGACTGGAGCTATATGCCTTCCGGTGATCCGGAATTTGTCTGGCAGTTTAACAGACACAGGTTTTTCATTTGCCTTGGGCAGGCCTGGCAGATGACAAAAGATGAAACATATGTAACATGCTTTCTGCGCCTGGTGAATGATTGGATAGACAGGGTTTTGCTTGATGATAAGACAGTGATGGGACCGTGGCGCCTGTTGGAAACAGGGCTTCGGGGAGAGACATGGACGAAAGCAATCCGCTATTTTAAAGACAGCAGCTTAATAACAGAGGACTTTTTAGACCGATTTGCAGAATCACTGAGGCACCATGCCAGAAGACTGGTGGAAAAGGGCGGAGACGAAAGACTGCAGAGCAATTGGTGCATTCTGGAGAACAGCGGACTTTTTGAGATTGCAATGGGACTTCCTCAGAGCAATGAAACAAAGGAGTGGGCGTCCATTGCTTTGGAGAGGATCTATAAATCCGTAAAGGTGCAGATTTACAAGGATGGCAGCCAGTGGGAGCAATCCCCTATGTATCACAATGAAGTATATCATTGCCTGTGCTGCGTGATTTTCCTTGCGAGAGCGAACGGGATACCACTTAAGCCGGATTTAGAGGATGCGGTTCATCGCATGGCACTGGCAAATGTTATCTGGAAAAAGCCAAACAGCCATCAATTTACTCATGGAGATTCTGATGACACAGATTTACGGGATAAAATCACCATGGGAGCCTGGCTGTTCCAGGATCCTGTCTTAAAATGGAGCGGTTATGAGCTTATGGATTATGAAGGAGCCTGGGACTTTGGAAGCAATGCCTGTGCTGACTATACCTTTCTTCCTGCAAGAGAACCGGATTTTATATCAGCCTGTCTTGAGAACAGCGGGAACTATTATTTAAGGAAAAGCTGGAAACGGGATTCCAATCTTCTTCATTTTACCTGCGGTGCAATGAGTACCGGTCATTGCCATGGGGATAAAATGCATGTGGATTTAGTTGTAAATGGAGAAGATGTACTGGTTGATGGCGGCAGAGCAACCTATATGAACGTTCCTCTTCGTTTTACTTTGAAAGATAATCCAGGCCATAATACCACAACCGTAGATGGGGAATCCTTTACTGCATTTGAAGATTCCTGGTATACAAATAAGCTTTCTCTTCCTGTAAACAGAACATACAGAGCCGGAGAGATTGCAGAATTTGTCCAGGGTGGTCATCTGGGATATATGAAAAAGGGTATCTTTGTGAACCGGCGTATCATCTGGATCAAACCGGATATTTATCTGATTCATGATCAGTTTTATGCAGAAGGAGAACATGAATACCGGCAGTATTTTCATTTCGCACCGGAAGGAAAGGTTTTCACAGAAGTAAATTCAGTGACTTTCCAGGGAAAAGAAACCAGAGTATTTCTGAACTTTTTAACAAAAGATGCCTTACTTGAAAGCAGCAGAGGTGTGACTTCAAGACATTATAATCAGTGGGAAGAAAATGATGTAGTTACTGCAGTTTTGAAAAAGAAGGGATTTGCCAGCATGATTACAGTCATAAATGGAGGGAATTCTTCTGCAGCAGAACCGGCCAAAGTGAAGGCTGTGGAGACATACAGCCATACACTTCATAAACCACTGACAGAGAGCGAAGCTCAGGCTGTGAAAATCACGGTCGGAAATCGAAACTATGTTGTAATTCTCTGCAACGATGAAGTCCTCCATACTTCAGATGCTGTAATAGCAGAGGAATGTTTTGCTACAGGAAATGTCTGTGTTTTCAATGTCAGTGACAGGAAAGAAGGAGAAAGGCTTTATGCCGGGGAAGTGCTCCATGTATAATTGATTGATTGTGGGAGGTTGCTTTATGGCTGAGTTTTAGCCATGTGCAATGCTCCCTCTTTCTTTATAAACCGTTAAATAAGGCCTGGCATGGAGCCCGATTTTCACATCTTGTCTATTGATACCATAAAGTATAGTATAACGTTACTTAGAAGGGAGGGAAATATATGTGTTGCTTTAACAGGGGCTGCCGTAGAAATTGCAGATGCAATTTTTGTAATTGCTTTTTTGGATGTAACAGATGTAACTGGTGGTGGTAATAATCACTAAAGGATAGCAGGGTACTGCAGGATCCGGGACTATCAGTGTAAATAATACAGGTGGGTACCCGGGATTCCGGCCCCACCTATTTATATTATCATAACCCATTTACAGGATTCCATATAAAAGATCAGTTTAAATTCTCTTTTCAGGCCCCCAATGATTGCATCGCATTGAAATTCTTTTGATGGAATTCCGTTATAATTTTTATCTTCTGAACATTTTATGATTATATCAGATACTGTTTGTATGATACCATCATCGCCTTCAAACTTAAGACTTAAAGGCCTGGGGCTGCAGCTGGCGGTAAACCATACCTTGCAGGCGACATGATACATGTTACCTTGCGGTTCTTTGCTGTTAATATCTTTTACATTAGTCCCAATTCCAAATACTCCCATATCTTTCACCTACAATATATGTTGTTTGCTGTAGTCTACGGTCCGTTTCTCCCGGCTGATTCCGCCGCTCATATGATCGACTGCTTTATCATTTAAAAAGCTTGCTCTTTTAATTGAGTCAATTCCAAAACGCTTTCTGATTTCATCCACTGCTTTATCCATACGCTCCATTTTTTCATAATCTATTTTATCAAATATATTTAATTGACGGCTGTTCTCTGTGGTTACATGGCTTGTATGGATTCCTAAATGACGGATAGGAATCTTATTCCACATCTCATCAAAAATCCGGCAAGCGGTTTCATAGATTTCATAAGTGATATTTGTTGGCGTATCAAGGGTTCTTTGATGACCATAATATATAAAGTTATAGTCCTTTATTCCCACGGAAATCACGCTGATTTTCACGTTGTCCTCTCTTAATCTGGCAGATACGGTCTCTGCCAATGATAACAGTACTAACCTGGCTGTACTTGCATCCACTAAATCAAATGCAGTGGTTGTACTATTCCCATAACCTTTATTTGGCGGGGGAGCAGATTCCACTGCTGAAACATCGATTCCGTTTGCAAAAGACCATATGACCTCCCCATATTTGCCGAAATGACTTTTAATGATTGATAAATCAGTCTGCGCCAATTCTCCTATGGTCTTGATTCCCAGATTCCGTAATTTCTGAAAGGTTGCCCTGCCCACGAAAAATAATTCTTTTACAGATAATGGCCACATTTTTTCTTTTATTTCACTTAGCCACAGCGTATGCACTTTGTCAGGCTTTTTAAAATCGGATGCCATCTTGGCCAGGACTTTATTGTTTGAAACACCAATGTTTACGGTAAAGCCAAGTTCATTGTGTATACGTTCTTTTATATCATTTGCTGCCTGATAAGGATCACCAAACAATGATTCAGTACCAGTCATATCCATAAACGCCTCATCAATGGAATACTGCTCCACAATAGGAGAATATTGTTTCAGAATATGAATAAATGCAGATGAAGATTTCTGGTAGAGATTGTAGTTTGGGGGGACTAAAACCAGGTCAGGGCACTTTCTTAGTGCCTCAGTCACAGACTCCCCGGTTTTTATATGATACTTCTTTGCCGGTACGCTTTTGGCAAGTATAATACCATGCCTTTTTGTAGTATCTCCCCCAACCGCAGACGGTATATCCCGCAAATCTAAAGTTCCTCCCAAATGATGGATACGATATGCTGCTTCCCAGCTTAGAAAGGCGGAGTTTACATCAATATGAAATATGACATTATTCATGGAATCACCTCGGCTATATTATAATCGAATATATGTTCGATTAATAGTGGAAATAAAAGGGAAGACAAAAAAACAGCAGGCTGACTGAGACCTGCTGATATTTTAACCCTTTTATCAAACCCTGCTTCGCAAGTTCCGATAAGTTATAATATTTGAATATGGAAAGCAATCGCTTGATATGGGATAACTGCAGTTTGAATTTCGGAATGGATCACGTTTACTAATAAACCAGGGTAAAGTGTACGGAAAGGAACAGGGTTGCCATTTGTATCACGAACGGTAGCCTTAGTGGCAATATGAAATTCTATTTGATTATCGGGATTATCAGGATCGAAAGTATAGAAAATAAACTTATCGATGTCCACTTCTGTGATTTGAGCTGTGGTAGAACTAAATGATGGCTGACCGTATTCTTTTGCAACAATTAAATAAGCGTTGGCTTGTGGCGGAATGCGCCATTCCATAATCGGTGAAAATAAGGCATCCACCACCATGCCTGCTTCAATGTCACATAAGCATATATGCTGACCGAATAGATTAAGAACATCTGTGTAAAAGCCTGCATTAAGCCTTAATGGTTCGGATATCGTTTTATTTTGTCCAGACTGAGAGTAGATAATGTCTATATATCCAGTGGCTCTGCTGCGGGTAAAAACCTCTGTAACCATTGCATTATTAACTTGCAGGATTCGTCCCATTTGCGTGATTGTACTTAAATCATTCATGTACATTTATGGCCTCTTAGAGATTTTATATAATCGTTATATTATATGCATAGATTTTTAAAATTGCTATGGTTGAGCCGATCTTTTATATAGCCTTATACTGTACTTCGCTGATTGCCTGATTCATTGTACTAACTGGGTTATGTCCATAAAGCCATTCGTCATGACTTCTTTTGGGGAGAATTACCGGCATTCTGTCATGAATAAATGAAATGCCGGACCAGGCCGGACGAGTCAGGATAACGAAAGAGGAGTCTCCTGTTTGTAAGTCTGTTTTTGACAATCCCGCCATCCATACCGGATTTTTTTCCGGAGCCATCAGGGCATACTTCACCTTTTGCTTTCCCCGGCGTTCCCATTCAAAATACCAGCTTGCAGGGACCAGGCAGCGTCCCTCCATCATCGGACGCCGAAACATATTTTTCTCTGCTGCCGTCTCGCTTCGGGCATTAATTATCTCACCTTTGCCGTCATATTTAGGAAATCCCCAGCGCATTGCCTTCATGATTCCAGCCGGGGATAATACAGGTGCAAGGTTAGTCGGGAATATTTCTCCGGTTTTTACCGCAGTTTTTTTCTCTACTTCGGCAATAATAGAACGTAATTCGCTGTCATCTATTTCAATGTAATATCTTCCGCACATGTAATTTAACCACCTTTCCAATTATACTTTGATAAATCAGAATTTGATTCTCTTATACCTTCTTTGCATTGAAGAGATTATATCACTTACAGTATACAGCATCAAGGTGTGCTTTATAAACATAATGAAAATTTAACCTCATGAAGCAGGAGTGCGGATTGCGAATAACCGATTAGTGATTGATAGTTGGTAGTTTTTTAACAATAAGATATTATTAAAGTAGGAACATGACATACTGTTGTCTTAATTGATGTGATATATTTGTTTCAAATAATAAACAGGAGGCAAATATGATGAATGAAGAAGTTATTACCAGAGCCGTAGAAATTATTGAAAGAAAGACCGGTGGAGGAAACGAGGGGTATTGCGTATTGGCGTTGATTGACAAAGACGGTTATCCGACCGCCTCCACGATATCCGCATCAAAGGCAGGAGGTATCGACTGGATCACATTCTGCACTGGACTTGGAAGCAATAAATCCGATCGCATTAAACAATGCAGCCTCGCCAGTGTTTGTTTTAACGGAATAGACCACAATATCACCCTGGTGGGTACAATAGAAATATTAACCGATCCGGATATAAAAAAAGAAATGTGGTACAAGGGGCTTGAAGAAAATTTTGACGGACCGGAAGATCCAAATTACTGTGTTCTGCGTTTTAAAACAGAACGTTACAATCTATTTGTTGATTGGAAGGAAGCAATAGGAACATTATAAGAGGATTTTGGCTTAAAGGACTGCCGGTCAAACGGTCGTCAGCCTTCAATCCAAGGGAAAGAACCAATGATTCTGCAAGCTGCTGGCTATGGTGTTTAAGCCGGCAGCTTTCTTGTTGTGCAGGATCAAACAAGGGTAGCCTTGGCCCCATGGGGACTGCCTTGGTAAAAAGGGTTTTAAATTGAAATCTTTTATGATACTATAGCTCTATAGAAATGCAGCAGCATCGCTTCAGGGAGAAGGGGAGGTATTATGAGAAGTTTGGCGTATTTAAAACTGATGGCAAGGGAGTATCCGACGATTAAGGCTGCTTCCAGCGAGATCATCAACCTTACTGCCATACAGGGCTTACCAAAGGGAACGGAATATTTTTTCAGTGACTTACATGGTGAATATGAGGCATTTGTCCATTTATTAAAAAGTGCCTCAGGCGTTATCCGTGAAAAAATCACGGAAACATTCAGCCACATCATACCAGAGAAAGAAGAAGTGGCGTTAGCCAACTTAATTTACTATCCGGAGCGGATCATGAATCAGCTGGAGCTTAAGGGCCTGGCAGACGGAGACTGGCAGAGAGTGACCATCTACCGGCTGGTACAGATTTGCAAAGTGGTTTCATCAAAGTACACCAGATCCAAGGTAAGGAAGAAGATGCCCCCGGAGTTTGCCTACATTATTGATGAGCTGCTTCATGTGGATTATAATGATGATAATAAACGTGTATACTATAATGAGATCATACGGTCCATCATTGACATTCGGGTGGGAGATAAGTTCATCATAGCCTTATGCGAGCTGATCCAGAATTTGACCATTGACAGCCTGCATATTATCGGAGATATTTTTGACCGGGGTCCAAGGGCGGATATTATTATGGATGAACTGCTGCAATTTCATGACGTTGATATCCAGTGGGGCAATCATGATATCTCCTGGATGGGAGCAGCCACCGGGAATCTGGCCTGTATCTGCAACGTACTGCGTATCGCCATCAGCTATAACAGCTTTGATGTGCTGGAGGACGGATACGGCATCAACCTGCGTCCCTTATCCATGTTTGCAGCCAGGATTTACAGAGAGGATCCCTGCGATCGGTTTGTTCCCCAGATCCTTGATGAAAACATCTATGATGCGGTGGATCCGGGGCTGGCGGCAAAGATGCATAAGGCCATTGCGGTCATTCAGTTTAAGGTAGAAGGCCAGATCATAAAACGCCATCCGGAATATGAGATGAGCGACCGGATCCTGATTGAGGCCATTGACTTTGACCGGGGCGTTGTGACCGTAGAGGGTAAGGAATATCCAATGCTTGATAAGTTCTTTCCAACAGTAGACCCTAAGGAACCATTAAAGCTGAGCAAGGAGGAAGGAGAGCTTCTCCATACCCTTCAGCTTTCTTTCATGCATAACGAGCTTCTTCATAAGCATATTCGTTTTCTGTATTCTCATGGAAGCATGTATAAATGTTACAATTCAAACCTTCTCTACCATGGCTGTATTCCCATGAGAGAGGACGGCTCCTTTGAAGAGATCGTGGTGGATCACCATGCTTACTCAGGGAAGGCGTTAATGGATTACGTGGACCGGAAGGCTCAAAATGCATATTTTATGCCGGAGGGTTCAGCGGAGAGTGAGGATGCCAGGGATTTCATGTGGTATCTATGGTGCGGAGCCAAATCTCCGGTTTACGGCAAGGGGAAGATGACGACCTTTGAACATTATTTTATCGAAGATCCATCTGCTCACAAGGAGCCTATGAACCCTTATTACAGACTTAGCATGAAGGAAGAAACCTGTGATAAGATATTGGAAGAATTCGGCCTTCCTAAAAAAGGTTCCCACATCATCAACGGTCACGTTCCGGTGAAAATAAAGGAAGGGGAATCGCCGGTGAAGGCGAGAGGCAAGCTGTTCCTCATAGATGGAGGGCTGTCAAAGGCCTACCAGACTAAGACAGGAATCGCAGGCTATACGCTCATTTATAATTCCAACCATCTGGCTCTTGCGGAGCACAAACCCTTTGATCCGAATAAGGAAAGCACGCCAAAGGTTTCAGTTGTTGAGAACATGAAGAACCGGGTCATGGTGGCGGATACGGATAAAGGCGCGGAGCTGGCCGAGCGGATTGCAGATTTAAAGGAACTGGTGGCGGCATACCGGGATGGCGTAATTAAGGAAAAGGTAGAGTAGTCTGTTCGGATAAGCCTATTATGAAATTTTAAGAATTTTTTCAGAGAAGGTTTCTTTACGAAGTCCCTGTCGGATGATACAATAATCAAAGCTATTTACTTAATTGAAGGAGGCTCAGATGAGCAGACAGGAGTTTTTACAGCGCTTAAGGGAGGCTTTATCAGGTGAAGTTTCTGGAAGTGTGATTGAAGAAAATATCAGGTACTATGAAGAATATATCGGCACGGAAGTGAGAAATGGTTCTACGGAAGAGGCGGTGATAGCCTCCATCGGCGATCCAAGACTGATTGCCAAGACTATTTTAGAGGCCAGCGAAAATGCAAAGAGCAGCGGATCCGGAAGAACTTTTTATGAATCCTACTCTGGCGCGGACCGGAATGTGTATGAGGATCCAGGTAATTCCGGACGCCGTATGCATTACATTGACTTGAGCAAATGGTACTGGAAGCTTTTGGGAGTTACGGTTCTTATCTTATTTTTCTTTCTGATTGCCAGCATTGTTACAGGGATTTTCAGCCTTCTGATGCCTATTATGGGCCCATTGCTTTTGGTATTTCTCATTGTCTGGTTCGTAAGAGGAACGAAACGATAAAGTTAAATAAATTTAACAAGTTTATAGAAATGTTACGAAACTGTGACGGCAGTCATGACGCATAAAGCGCCATGACTGCCGTTTTTGCTTGACAAATTCGAGGAATAAGTATATAATTCGAAATGTAACAATTATGTAATATTTTAACAAAGTATTGCGGGAACGACAGAAAAACGTAAAACAGGAGATTTAATATGAAGAATAAAATGTGGAAGGCGATGGGCCTTTTAGGGATTTTAGCAAGCTTAAGCTGGACTCCCCAGGTAGAGGCGAAAGCAGCGGAAATTGCTGTAGAAACCAGCACAACACTTTATGCGAAGATGGATATGCCTGTGTCTGTCAGAGAAGCTGCGGATAAGTCGGGAACGGCTCTTTCCCAGGCAGGGGAAGGCCAGACTTATGAAGTGGTTGAATCCCCAGGGGATGGCTGGATTAAAATAAAGACTCCGGAAGGAGAAGGTTACATACAAAGCGATGCTGCGACCCTGATTGAGAAGACTCAGGAAAAGGTGGACAAGTCCGTAATGCAGCGCCAGAAAATTGTAGATTATGCGCTTCAGTTTGTGGGCGGACGCTATGTCTACGGAGGAGTCAATCCCAAAACAGGAGTGGATTGTTCCGGATTTACCAGTTATGTGTTAAGGAATGCGGCTGGTGTAAGCTTAAGCCACAGCTCTAAGTCTCAGGCAGGAGAAGGCCGCAGCGTCAGCTACGAGGATGCCCGTGCAGGGGATCTGGTATTTTATGGAAAAAATGGTTCTATTAACCATGTTGCCTTATACATGGGAGACGGCCGGGTAGTCCACGCTTCCACAGAAAAGACCGGAATTATCGTAACAAACGTCATGTATCGCAAGCCTGTGAAATTTGTCAGGGTTTTAAACTAAAATAATTTTAAATTCGTGCACTTTTAAATAATACTTGACGAAAAGATAAAATAATTGTATAATAACCGTAATGAATTTAATACTTATGTAACATTTGAAAATCAAAAAGTAAAAATAGGAGCAATTTCCCGATGATAAACAATGCATGGAAAACGTTAGGACTTATGGCTTTTTGCGGAGCAATGGTAATGGCAGTTCCTTCAGATGTAAGAGCAGATGAAATTTCCGGTCCAGGACTCAGTTATGGGAACTATATGGTGACCGTTGATGCAGATAATGTAACGATCAGCAAGGATGAAGCAGGTAAGGAAGCGCTTATGACCGCTTCCAAGGGATCTTCTTTTGAAGTTGTACAGGATATGGGCGACGGATATATGAAGGTTAAGATCAATGATACATATGGCTATATGCCGGTAGAAGGCAATGCAACCGTATCTTCAACCGATGAAGAAACGCTGGCCGCATTGGAAGTTAAGGCTCAGACTCAGGCAGAGGCGGTTGTTAATTTCAGACAAAGCATTGTTAATTACGCTCTTCAGTTTGTAGGCGGACGTTATGCCTATGGCGGCAGCGATCCGCGCACCGGAGTAGACTGCTCCGGATTTACCAGATATGTGATGCAGCATGCAGCAGGTCTTACTTTAAATCGTTCTTCAGGTGGACAGGCTTCCCAGGGAAGAGCAGTCGGCGCAGATCAGATGCGTCCGGGCGATTTGATTTTTTATGGAAGCGGATCATCCATAAACCACGTTGCCATGTATATCGGTAATGGACAAGTAGTGCATTCATCAACTTATAGAACAGGTATTAAGACTTCTCCGTGGAATTATCGGGCACCTGTAAAAATCGTCAACGTTCTTGGCGATTAATGAAATAGCGGATAACCGGATTTTGGAAGGGATATAAGACCCCCAGCATTTTATGCTGGGGGTCTTTTGATGCTTACAATCAGGAAAAAGAGAAACAGCCGGAATAGGGGAGCTATTTCGGCTGCTTCTGAGGGGAGTATAAATAATTAATAAGGATGAGGGGAAAACCCCTCATTTTGATTATAATATAGCTGTGATAAAAATGCAAAGTATTTTTACAAAATATGGCTGCATTTTCGAATAATATATCATTTCCTCTTTAATTTTAAAATAAAAAAACAATTGTATAATATTTTATAAACTCGCCATACTAACGATGTAACGAAAAACGCCGACAGGAGGTATTTATTATGTCTAAGAATAACTACAATGATATGGAGAACTCCAGGAACTCACAGAACAACAATCAGAACAACAATCAGAACAACAATCAGAACAATAATCAGAATAACAGCCGTAACTCCAGCAAGGACAGCAGCCGTAATTCCAGCAAAGACAGCAGCCGTGATTCCAGCAGGGACAGCAGCCGTGATTCCAGCAAAGACAACAACCGTAACAGATTCAACTAATAACGGTATTTGTTTTAATTGTTCTTGAGAAAAGGCGCGGGAAAGTGACAAAGAGGTCCTTTCCTGCGTTTTTTTGTTGAAATCTTCCCGTTTCTATATGATTTTCGCAATCCTGAAAATATGGAATATATTATTACTAGAAAGGACAGGTGATAGTATGTTCAAGACCATACCTATTTGGGAAATCGATCACTATATTGATTACTATAGTGATATTATGATTATAGATCTTCGCAGTCAATCGTCCTACAGGCAGTCCCATATTCGGGGAGCGGTAAATCTGCCATATGAAAATATGGATCGTTGGGTAAGCAGCTTGCCAAAAGATAAACTTTTGATTATTTACTGTTCCAGGGGCGGACAAAGCATGATAGTCTGCAGAAATTTGGAGCAGTCTGGATATGATGTAGTCAATATAGCCAATGGAATCACTTATTACAAAGGAAAATATATGGTTCGCGGATAGGTAAATTCATTGACAGAAATACCCCGCTAGCCTTAAAATATACCTATTAAATACAAAAGGAGAAAACAACCTATGAAATATATGATTGCTTCCGACATTCATGGTTCTGCCTATTTTTGCAGGAAGCTGTTAGATGTATATAAAACTTCCGGAGCCGGCAGGCTGATCCTGTTAGGAGACATTCTTTATCATGGCCCCAGAAATGACCTACCAAGGGAATATGCCCCGAAAGAGGTGATTTCCATGCTAAATGAATGCAAAGACCAGATCTATAGTGTAAGGGGAAATTGTGATACAGAAGTGGATCAGATGGTACTGGAATTTCCTATTCTTGGGGATTATGCCCTGATTGCCGTCTCCGGCCTGACAATCTATGCCACTCATGGGCACATTTACAATCAGGAAAACCTGCCTCCGTTACAAAAGGGAGACATCTTGCTTCATGGACACACTCATATCCTGACAGCAGAGCGCTTTGGAGATAATACCATATTAAATCCAGGCTCTGTGTCCATTCCAAAGGGCGGTAATCCTCCTACTTACGGTATGCTGGAGGATAAGGTGTTCCGTGTCATGGATTTTGACGGGAATGTAATAAAAGAGATGAACTTAGGAGAATAAAGTGAAAAAAACATTTGAACTGATCGCACCCTGCCATTTCGGTATGGAAGCGGTTTTAAAAAGAGAGATCACGGATCTCGGTTATGACATTGCATCAGTAGAAGACGGAAGGGTTACCTTTATTGGAGATGATGAGGCCATCTGTCGTGCGAATGTATTTCTTCGTACGGCAGAAAGAGTTTTGCTAAAGGTGGGAAGCTTTCATGCAGAATCCTTTGAAGAGCTTTTTCAGGGTACTAAGGCAATTTGCTGGGAAGATTTTGTACCTCAGGATGGGAAGTTTTGGGTCGCCAAAGCTTCTTCAATAAAAAGTAAATTATTCAGCCCCTCAGACATCCAGTCCATCATGAAGAAAGCCATGGTGGAACGGTTAAAAGGGGCTTATGGCGTGGAGTGGTTTCCGGAGACCGGAAGCAGCTATCCTTTGCGGGTATTCCTCCATAAGGATGAAGTGACTGTTGGCATCGATACCACTGGAGATTCTCTCCATAAGAGAGGATACCGTACATTGACCAGCAAAGCTCCGATCACGGAAACCCTTGCTGCGGCCCTTATTATGCTGACTCCATGGAACAAGGACCGAATCCTTGTCGACCCTTTCTGCGGAAGCGGCACCTTTGTGATTGAAGCGGCCATGATGGCGGCCAATATGGCCCCAGGCATGAATCGTTCCTTCCTATCCGAAGACTGGAAAAACCTGATTCCAAGAAAATGCTGGTATGAGACAATGGATGAGGCAAACGACCTTTTGGATTCAGATGTCAAAGTGGATATACAGGGCTATGACATAGACGGTGAGATTGTAAAGGCTGCCAGAGCTAACGCAGAGTCAGCCGGAGTGGATCACATGATCCACTTTCAGCAAAGACCTCTGACTGCCTTAAGTCATCCAAAGAAGTACGGTTTTATTATTACGAATCCCCCCTACGGAGAACGAATTGAGGAAAAGAAGAATTTACCAGAGCTGTACCGGCAGATTGGAGAACGGTATAAGGCTCTTGATGCCTGGTCCCTGTACATGATCACTGCCTACGAGGAAGCTGAGAAATACATCGGCAGAAAGGCGGATAAAAACCGGAAAATTTATAATGGTATGATGAAAACATATTTCTATCAGTTTATGGGGCCAAAGCCCCCAAGGCTTCGATGAGCCAAAGGCGAATCGAACTTTCTTAAAGAAAAGGAGATTCGGTTGAAGATTAAAGGATGGTTTTTCCTATTTCTGATGATCATCTGTTTTTCTGCAGGATACTGGATTCCCAGTTCGGAGATCATTCCAGCGAATAAAACAGACCAGGATTACTTAAAAGAGCCGGGAAGTGTACAGGCGAACAGCCGGGAGGGTTCATCGAAATCGGAAATTATAAATGAGCAGCTCCCGGCCTTTTATGATGGTAGAAAGGAAGGCCGGGTTCCTTCTGTGAAAAACCAGGGTTCCATTGGAACCTGTTGGGCTTTTGCCTCGCTGCAGGCCTTGGAAGCGGCCCTGCTTCCCGAAGAAACCTACGAGTTTTCCGAAGACCATATGTCTTTGAACAATGGGTTTTGCATTCCCCAGGAAGAGGGCGGGGAATATACCATGTCAATGGCCTATCTGCTGTCTTGGAGAGGACCGGTATTTGAAGCAGACGACCCATACGGCGATGGCATCTCACCCGATGGCTTAAAAGCGGTAAAGCATGTTCAGGAGATCCAGATCCTGCCGGATAAAGATTTTGAAAAAATTAAACGGGCGGTTCTTATGTATGGAGGGGTTCAAAGTTCCCTTTATACTTCCCTTGCGGAAGGGGACATCCGGTCTGAAGCCTATAATGAAGAGGCCTGCGCCTATTGCTACACTGGCACAGAGCCTCCGAACCATGATTCTGTGATCATTGGCTGGGACGATGCTTATCCGAAGGAGAACTTTCATGGGGAAGCTCAGGGAGATGGAGCATTTATTTGTATGAACAGCTGGGGAGATGGATTCGGAGACCAGGGATATTTTTATGTATCCTATTATGATTCCAATATTGGAAGGAATAACATTGTTTATACGGTTGTGGAAGACACGGACAATTATGACCACATTTATCAGTCGGATCTCCGGGGCTGGGTCGGCCAACTGGGATATGGAGAAGATACCGTGTGGTTTTCTAATGTTTACGAGGCCGGAACCTCCCAGAGCCTTGAAGCGGCAGGCTTTTATGCTACAGGTCCCCACACTTCCTATGAGGTTTATGTAGTCCGTCATGCGGGAATAGAATCTGATATTTTAGCAGGTCAGGATTTTGACCGGAAAGTTCTTCTTACCAGGGGAAGCTTTGACTATGGAGGATACTATACGGTGCCCCTTATGGGAAATCATCGGGAAGACTTAGAACTTTCCCCAGGGGAACGCTTTGCAGTTATCGTAAAGATTACTACGCCGGATGCAGTTCATCCTGCGGCCATTGAGTATGATGCGGGAGATGGACGTACCTTTGTCAATGTCACAGACGGAGAAGGCTATATCAGTGCTGATGGCATGACATGGGAACGGGCTGAAGAGAAAAGGTGCAACCTTTGCTTAAAGGCATACACAAAGGACCGGTGAAAACGTTTTATGGAGGACGAATAGATGAACGATAATAAGATCGTATTTGCTACAGGAAATGAAGGCAAAATGCGGGAGATCAGGGAGATCCTAAAAGACTTAGGCATGGAGATCCTCTCCATGAAAGAGGCCGGTGCAAGCCTTGAAATTGTGGAAGATGGAGCTACTTTTGGGGAAAACGCGGAGATAAAGGCCAGGGCAGTGTGGAAAAGAACCGGAGGTATCGTTCTTGCAGATGATTCCGGCCTGGTTGTGGACTGCTTAAATGGAGAGCCTGGGATCCTTTCTGCCAGATATATGGGAGAGGATACTTCCTATGAGATCAAAAATCAGAATATTCTCGACAGAGCTGCCCATGCAAAGGGCGGAGAAAGAAGCGCCCGTTTTGTCTGCAATATCGCCGCAGTGCTGCCTGATGGAACGGTGCTCCATACGGAAGAATCCATGGAAGGGCTTTTAGCTGACCAGCCTGCCGGAAAGGAAGGCTTTGGCTATGATCCCATCCTCTATATACCGGAATTCGGAGTAACTGGCGCCCAGCTTACCATGGAACAAAAGAATAAGATCAGCCACCGCGGAAAGGCTCTGGAGGCCATGAAAGGTCGGCTTAAAGAAACTTTTACAGGAGGGAGAGAATAATGAAAATACTGATTGTCAGTGATACGCACCGCAAAGATGAGAGTTTACATAAGATCATTGCAGAAACCGAATCGCTGGACATGCTGATCCACCTGGGGGACTCGGAAGGCAGCGAAGACAAAATAGCGGGCTGGATTCCTGCAGGCTGTGAACTTCAGATGGTTCTTGGCAACAATGATTTTTTTTCGGATTTGGACCGGGAGAGGGAAGTGGTAATAGGCAGGTACCGGGTTTTGCTGACCCATGGTCATTATTATAATGTTTCCCTTGGAGTTGAGCGCCTGGAGCAGGAAGCGGCGGATAGAGGAATTGATATTGCCATGTACGGTCATACCCACAGGCCTTTTTATGAGGTACATAACGGGATTACGATCTTAAACCCGGGCAGCCTTTCTTATCCCCGGCAGGAAGGGAGAAAGCCCTCCTACATGATGATGGAGATCGATGCGCAGGGGGAGGCACATTTTACCCTGAAATTTCTGGAGAAATAAACGCCTGTTTAAGCAAAACACCGGGTTACTCCTAAAAGACTGGGGCAATGGATCAAAATAGAATAAGGAGCTGCTGCAAAAAAGACAATCTATATCAGATATAGTATCTGATGTTTGATTAGTTTTTTGCAGCAGCTCCTTATTTTTTATAGTATTATTTCCAGCCCTCCGGCAGATAATCCAGGGTATTTTCGATCATATCGTCTGCCAGTTTTTTGATTTCTTCTTCTCCTGCCCGGTCTTTTACCAGGGGATCGTTTAAGAGTGCTTCGTATACCAGGGAGCGGTCATGAGTGAGAGCGGCTTTAAGGATCCGCTGATGGTTGGCAACATGTGGCTCGATCAGTTTAAGGACATTCTCCGGAATGGCGCCGGCTACCACCGGTTTAATGCTGTCCCGGCTGAACAGGGCATTGGTTTCAACGACGGCTTCTGCCGGCAGGTTAGGAATTTGCAAGAAGGAATTTGGGATATTGACATTGCTCACGGTTTTTTCAAGCCCGCATAAGGCTTTGATGAGGAGGATTCCTTCTTCCCCGGATGCTTTCAGTTCAATTTCTTCTTCGCCCCCTGCAAGACGGTGGCTTTTAGCTAAACGATTCTTTAAATCTTCTTTTCTCCAGGCAACGGTAGTGAGGCCGAATTTCCAGCTCTTTACGGTTTCCGGGTCTTTTAAATAATCGCTTCCGGGCATGAATTCTGCAAGATGGCGGTCACCGGCAGCGGCGATCAGGCCATAGCGTCGGAAAAGATCAAACTTTACCCTGTGAGCGCATTCAAAGCTGTTGTTAGCCCAGTTCTTATCCGGTTCGTTGTAGCCTTCCTCATAGTGAGCGTCAATATAATCACGGTAAACAGGGAATAAGTCGATTCCCTTGTAGGAAGCCTGGTCAAACCAGGTGAAATGATTGATTCCCAAAACATTTACATTGATGTCCCTGCGGTCAACATTCTCAAAGCCAAAAGTTTCTTCACAGATTCCCTTTAAAACCTTCTGGGTGCCGAATACTTCGTGGCAGCAGCCGAAAGCCTTGATCTCAGGGAATACGTGGTAGAGAGTCTTTACGCAAAGGGACATTGGATTCGTGTAGTTGATGATCCAGGCATTTGGTGAATATTCTTTTACGGCTTCTGCGATGGTCACAAACATCGGGATGGTGCGGAGGGCACGGACCATTCCTCCGGGACCGGCGGTATCACCTACAGACTGGTAGATACCAAGCCTTTCAGGAAGATGAACGTCTGAATCCATCTCATCAAAGGTTCCGGGGAGAATGGAGATGACAGCAAAGTCACAGCCCGTTAAAGCTTCCTTTAAAGAGGAGGCGGTGACGTAATTCCATTTTCCAGTAGTATCTTCTCTGTTTGTCAGTTTGTTTCCGATGATTTCATTATTATTTGAGGCTGTCTCATCGATGTCATATAAACGGATCGTTCCACTTAAGGAATCGTCCATGGACAGATCCGTCATAAAGGTCCAGGCCCAGCCTCTGGAGCCGCCTCCGATATAGGCGATATTAATATCGCTGACTTTGTTGTTTGAATATTTCATAAGGGTTTCCTCCTGTTAAAAGAATAATTCTGTAAAAGGTTTCTTGGTTATTGTTGCAAGTTCATATTAGTACCATTATAATGGATTATAGTATTAGAAATCTTATATAATTGGGGCTTATTTTAATAAAATCATACTTTTGGCTACTATTTTGGAGGTGGGGATGGAAAAAACCATATTTTCGGAAAGCATGGAGGGAATCACCATTGATGAGGTGGTCCGGGACCAGGAATATACCATGACAATGAAGCATTTTCATGATACCTACGAACTCTATTTTCTTCTGGAAGGGGAACGTTACTATTTCATTGAGAAAGAAACCTATTATGTGAAAACAGGGGATGTCGTTTTGGTAAACCGGGAACAGGTCCATAAGACGAGCCAGGCTGGAAGCAGGAGACATGACCGGATCCTTCTCCAGTTAAGCGGGAGAGTTCTGGAGCCATGGCTTAAGCAGGCAGGGGTCTCTTCCCTTGAGAAGCTGTTTGGAGATTATTATGGAGTGGCAAGGCTTTCCCAGGTGGAATGGGAAGAAATGAAGGGTCTGCTGCTGGGGATTTCAGAGGAACTGATTCACCGGAAAGAGCGGTATGAGATAATGGTAAGGCTGAAGCTTTCCCAGATTTTACTGATGGTCTACCGCAGCAGGAAGAAAACCGTACTTAAGGAGATGCCTCCCACGGTTCAGACTGCAAAGCATGGAAAGGTGCATGAGGTGGCGGAGTATTTAACACTTCACTGTGAGACTGGGGAGAACTTAGAGGAACTGGCGGAGGCATTTTTTATCAGCAAATCCTATTTAAGCAGAATTTTCCGGGAGGTAACCGGGTTTTCTGTAAATGAATACAGAAACCTGGCCAGAGTGAGAAAGGCGAAAGAACTTCTGGCAAACAGCGGATATTCTATTACGGAAATATCAGAAATTCTTGGATTTGAAAGTATTACCTATTTTGAGCGGGTATTCAAAAAGCATACGGATGTGACGCCGTTAAAATACAGAAAGGATGGAGGAGAGGCCTAGTGCCAAGAGCGAGGTTATAAATAGGTTAAAGGCATAAAAAGAAGGAACATGGCAAGAGTACAGCCATGTTCCTTCTTTCCTCTCCGGCAGTATAACCGGAGGGTTATTCCTTTTCCAGGGCTTCGCACAGAGCGGTCAGGGCAAGGGCCTGTCCATAGGCCATGGGCATGATAGCGATGTTCTTATAATGGTCGGAATCCATGCCGATACCGGTTCCTGCCGAAACATTTAACACAGTTCCATCATCAGATATATTGGCGCAAATTGCTTCAATGGCCCGGTCAGCGGCAGCCTTATAGGAGCCGTCAAGTATTCCTGCTTTCACACCCCTTAAAAGTCCGGCGGCAATGGCGGCAGAGCCGGAGACTTCGCCGTAGCTTAAATCATCGGTTAGAACAGTGTTCCACAGTCCTGATGGGGACTGAAGGCGTAAAAGGGCGGAGGCCTGGGATTTGAAGGTGTCAGTCAGAAATGTCTTCACCCCTTTATCTAAGCCGTCCCCGCAGGTATCTAAATATTCCATGATCCCGTAGGTAAACCAGGAGTTCCCTCTGCACCAGAAGATGCCTCCGAAGTTATCCATACGCTCAAAGCTGAAGCCGTGGTGGAAGAGGCCGGTCTGTTTATCAAAGAGATATTTGATATGGACCAGGAACTGATGAAGAGCTTCGTCTTTCCAAAGGGTGTTCTCAGATATGTATCCCATTCTGTTTAAGAAAAGCACGGACATGAACAGAGTGTCGACCCAGATCTGCCCGTTGTTTAAACTAACACCATCCCGGTCTCCGATGGCGCTGGTCACATGCTGGAATCCATTGTCCGGGGTTTTTGGAAGGTCGTTGATGAGCCAGTCCGCCCTCTGAACGCACAGATCGTAAAAATCCTCGTGATTGTCAAGGCCTTCATATAAAAAGGACAGGGGTAGAAATGGAGCGGTGGTATTGATGTTTTTAGAAGGAAGCCCCTTTTTCTGGTGGCCGCTGTACCATCTCTCAAAGAATGGGAGATACCGGCTGTCTCCGTAAAATTCCTGGAGTTTAAATAAGCCATACAGTCCGACTCCCTGAGGCCAGTCCCACTCCTCTATGCCAAAATCTCTTTGAATAAGCCCTTTTTTTGTATCAGTATTGCTGACGTTCTTGTCTTTGTCATAGTCATATCCTCCAAGATTCATCAGCTTCTCCACAACTAAATGGATTTTTTCAAGTAGCTGTTCGTTTGTCATCATTATTTTTCTCCTTTTTCATGCTTGTTTTTCAACTTTTCTATATATTCGGTCGGCGGGGAGCCGGTATACCGCTTGAATACCTGACTGAAGTACTGGGGATTGCTGCCGAATCCTACCTGGCGGGCAATGTGCTTTATGTTATCATTCTGATAGTAGGTCATCAGCCGGATGGCTTCCTCCATCCGCTCCTTATTTAAGTAATCGGAAAAACGCATCCCTTCTTCCTTTACAAACTGCTTGCTTAAGTATCCTATGCTTACGAAAAGATAATTCTCAGCCAGCCATTTTAAGGAGAGGTTTTCAGAGTATAAGTGTTCTCTGATGTAGGCTTTTAAAAGGACGATGTTGGAGCCTGTCTTATGAGTTCCGCATGCGGTGTCTTTCCGCAGTACCACACGAAGAAGTTCCCGGATCCCGGATACCGTATCACAGGAATAGAGACGGCGGAAAAAGTCACAGGCAGCGTCTACAGGTAGCTTTTCCCGTTCCGGCCCTATCTGAAGGAATAATCCTAATGCAAGGTTTCTGGCAGTAGATAAGGGAATGGAGTCCATAAAAACGGAGTCAAGGAGCTCCTCAGCCTGCACGGTATCCTCGGCAGAGGTGATAGAGTTCTCAAGCCTGCTGATCATCCAGGGGGAAGCAATATGGTTTCTGATTTCGTGGACATCTCCTCCTTCACTGAAGAGAAGGATCCGTTCAAAACGGGAGATCTTCTGAATGATTTCCTGAAATAGCTTTTCAGATGAATCCCTGTAAAGGAATTCCGCCTCAAAAGTAACGGACTGACCGGGGTACCGAAGTTCGGTTATGGCACTTTCGATCCGTTCCTGTATCGCCAGAGTAAAAGCCGGGAATATGAGGACCGCAGTGTTTTTTACATAAACAATGGAGAACTGCAGGGGAACCTTGGAAGCATCTAAAAGCTTTTTGACGTCACAGATAAAGCTTTTTATATAGCTTTCTTCCACAAAGGAACAGATACAGGCATAAATGCAGTTCTTCGGAAGGGATAAAAGGCCCTGGTATTTACGGAATACGGCCGGAAAGGAATCCTGGTGCTCCAGGGCTTCCATAATAAAGCTCTGCTCCAGGGGAAAATGAAGGCTTCGTAAGAAATCCTGCTGCTGCATTTTCCTGCTCTCTTCCTCCTGAAGTCGTTCCTTCCTTATGGAGACCAGAGATTCGATCAGTTCATTTTTATCAGTTGGCTTTAAAAGATAATAGCGAACCCCGTATTTCATGGCCTGTTTGGCGTATTCAAAATCATTGTACCCGGAAAGGAGAATAAAGGTAATATGGGAATCTGATTTTATGGAACGTTCAATAAGGTCCAGGCCGTTTAAGATAGGCATTCGGATATCCGTAATCACCACATCCGGATAATCGTCACAGATGATATCGTATGCCTCCATTCCATTTTTTGCAGTGGCGATGAGTTCATAGCCGATGGATTTATAGTCGATCATTTGGGAAAGGGCCTCTCTTATAATCTGTTCATCATCTACAATCATCAGTCTCAACATATCAAATCTCCTTTTCCTTAGGAATAGACAGCATAACCACTGCCATGTCTCTTTCGTTATAAAATTTCAGGCCATAATGATCTCCGTAGAGGAGCTTTAACCGGGAATGAATGTTGGTCAGGCCCACTCCGGAGCCTTGGGGTTTGATCTCTTTGTGCCTGATCTTTTCTAAAAGGTCCGATTCAAACCTGGAACCGGTGTTGGATACCCGGATCTCATAATCGTTTTCCAATTCCTCTATGATAACCTGTATCCTGCACATTTCATCCGTATCCTCCATGGCGTGTTTTAAGGCGTTTTCAACCAGGGGCTGAATACAGAACTTTGGAACGAATATATGGGTAATGTTCTCCGGGGTCTTAAGCTCAAAGTGAAGCCTGTCCTTAAAACGAATTTCCTGAATGCGGATGTAATTATCCAGCACCTCCAGTTCATCTTCAAGGGGGATAATGTCTTTTTGTCCGGCAATGGAGGCCCGGAATAAATTCCCAAGGGAACGAACCATAACCGAGATATCTTCGGCTCCGTATTTCTGCGCCATCCAGTTGATCGTATCCAGGGTATTGTATAAAAAGTGAGGATTGATCTGCTGCTGGAGCATCTTAATGGTGGAATCCCTAAGCAAAAGCTGTTTGTCATAATTTTCATCCCGCAGGACCTTTACGCTGTGGGTCATTTCATCAAAACTCCGGTGAAGCTGGCCGATTTCGTCCTGGCGGTTTTCATAGTCGTAGCATTTTACATCACAGGCCAGGGACTCCCCGCTGCCGAACTTCTGAATCTTCTCTATCAAATAATCCAGGTGGCGGAAGATATGGCGGAAAATCAGGTTGACATAGGTTGCGGTGATAAATATGATAAATACGGTAAATATAATGATCTGAAGACTCATAAGCTGAATTCTGTAAAAAAGCGGATCATAATCCCTGAAATAAATATAATCCCAGCCTACATAAGGAACATGACTGGTAATGATAAATTCCTTTTTATTGTCCAGTGTGGAAATGAGATAGGCGTTTTCCTGCTGTTTGCTGTCGGCAATGATTTCCGCGCAGTACGCGTCGTGAAAGGCGGTTGCAGGGTAAATCCTCTTATCCCCTGACATCAGGATGAAATTAGAGTTTTCCACAAGGCTCCCGGCACTTTTTAAGCCGTCCTCAATCATTCGCTCCATGTTTACCGTAATGTATAGCCCGGCCAGCTTTTTTAAGCTTAAGTATTTAAGCTTTAATATCTGCCTGGCGCATACCGTATCGTTTCCCGGCTCTATGCCAGGAGCCCAGGTTGCTTGTCCTTTTAAGTCGCTGGTTGTTTTATCAAGCTCCCTAAGGTCGAACTTAAGGATCTCGTCAGAGCTTCCCATACAGATATTCGTTCCGTCAGTCAGGATAATATTAATGGATTTTATATATTTACTGCGGTAAACATAGGAATAAAGCTGCTGATAAATTTCCTGGCGGGCCTGGGCCCGCCGGTTGCTGTAAGGTTTCTCCGCTAAAAACACCAGATTATCCTGAAGGATGGGGTCACCGATCATGCTGTATGATATGCTCTGGATCAGCTGTATTTCCGATTCCAGATAAGTGGTCACATGATTTAAGGAGTTGGCATTGGTGCGGTATAGCTCCTCATTATAGCGGGAGGTGAGAATCCTGATGCTGATCAGGAAGGTAATACAAACTGCCAGCAGGGCCAGCAGAAAAATGGTCAGTATTTTTTTGTATAAAGACAGGTTATTAAACCAGAACGTACATTCTTTCATAATCTTATATCCTTTCCCAAGTAATCGTATTATATAGTAAAAAGATAAAAAAAGGAATTGCAAAACCACCAAAAATTACATAAAGCCGTTTTTTTAATCATAAAAAGCCACATTTTAACTTTACCATTGTGCATATTTGCCATAAAATGTGGATATCACAAATAACTTAAAGGGAGGTATTACAAGTGAGAAAGAGATTACTAGCAACATCACTTGCTGCATTAATTGCAGCGACATCTTTAGCCGGTTGTGGTTCCAAGACAGAAAAAGTGGATTCAGGGACGACAGCGGCGGCTGCAACAGAGGCGTCAACTGCAAAGGCAGATGACGGCGCAAAGACAGCATCAGGAGATAAGGTAACTTTAAACATTTGCTGGTGGGGCAATCAGACCAGAAATGACGTAACAAAAAAAGCAGCGGATTTATACATGAGTAAAAATCCAAATGTGGATATCAAGGTTGAGTTTACTGACTGGGGCGGTTACTGGGATAAGCTTTCTGCAATGGCAGCCGGCGGTAACTTACCGGATATCATCCAGATGGACTATTCCTACTTAAACCAGTACCAGAAGAGCGGACAGCTGGCTAATTTATCAGAATTCATGTCCTCAGGCGTTATTGATACTTCAAAGATTCCTTCAAGCATCATTGAGAGTGGTTCTATCGATGGTAACTGTTATGCTCTCAGTCTTGGAAGCAACGCTCCTATGATGGTTTATGATAAGGCCATTGTAGAAAAGGCAGGAGTGACCATTCCTGAGCAGATGACCTATGATGAATTATATGACATTTCCAAAACCATATACGAGAAAACAGGCGTAAAGACAGCTTATGACGGCTGGATCAATATGCTGCAGATGACAGCAAGAGCCAATGGTTCTCATATATTCGATGAGTTAATGGCAGGTAAGGAAGATTCTACGAAGATACATTTTGCCAATGTAGAGAAGTTCCAAAAAGCAGAATTCTCCATCGCACCGGATATTCTTGTTGAGAAGAACCCGGATAACATTGAAACAAAACCGATTGTTGATGAAACTACATGGAATGACTTCCCATATTCCAATCAGTTTATCAGCCTTTCCAATGCTGCCGGTAGAGAGTTAGAAGTAACGATGAACCCGGTTCTGAACAAAGACACACAGAATATGTATTTAAAGCCAAGCCAGTTCTTCTCCATTGCTGAAACTTCCAAGAACAAAGAGGAAGCTGCAAAGTTTATTGACTGGTTCACCAACAGCGTAGAATGTAATGAAATCCTTATGGCTGAAAGAGGAATCCCGGTTAATACTGAGGTGGCTGATGCCATTAAACCAAAGGTAGATGCAGTTGCACAGAAAGTATTTGATTATGTCGCAAAGGTTTCTGAGATTGCGGTACCGATTGATGCTCCGGATCCGGCAGGTAAGGGTGAAGTCGAGGCGTTGACCAAGAGCGTAGTAGAAGCAATCCGCTATGGTGATACATCCGCTGATGAAGCGGCAGCCAGCTTTGTACCTGAAGCGAAAAAGATTTTGGAAGAAGCAGCGAAATAGTGACAGAATAGTCTGGAGGGAATTAGATGAAGAACAATCAAATGACCCCCAAAAGAAAAAAAACATTTTCCCAGGTAATGAACACACCGAAGGTTGCAGGATATGTATTTATCCTGCCCTTCATTATAGGCTTTCTTGCCTTTCTGGCCGTACCAATGATTTTTTCTTTAGGGTTTTCGTTTACCAGATACAATATTTTAAAATCACCGGTTTTTATAGGTCTGGAAAATTACAAGGCCATGTTTACAGCGGATCCAAAGTTTTGGAAGGTATTTGGCGTGACCATGTACTATGTTCTGTTTTCGGTTCCCCTCCGGCTTCTCATGGCTCTGCTTGTAGCCATGCTGCTTGTAAAAAGCACTAAAATGTCCGGTTTTTACAGGGCTGTTTATTATCTTCCTTCCATCATTGGCTCCAGCGTGGCTGTGGCAATTCTATGGAAGCGGATGTTTGCCAGTGACGGTGTAATAAATGCAATTCTAGGTATATTTGGACTGCCGTCCGACATTGCATGGCTGGGTAGAGCGGATACCGCTATCTGGACCCTGATTATCCTTGCTGTCTGGCAGTTTGGTTCTTCCATGCTCATATTTTTATCCGGGTTAAAGCAGATTCCCGTAAGCCTTTATGAGGCGGCCACCGTAGATGGTGCAAATGGCATTCAGCGTTTCTTTAAGATCACGATTCCAATGCTGACACCTACGATTTTCTTTAACCTGATTAACCAGCTGATTAACGGCTTTATGGCATTTACCCAAAGCTATATTATTACCCAGGGAAAACCAAAGGACAGTACCCTGTTTTATACAGTATACATGTACCAGAATTCCTTTACGTATAATAAACTGGGCTATGGCTGTGCAATGGCATGGTTCATGGTGTTTGTAGTAGGGCTTTTGACCCTGATACTTTTCAAGACACAGAAGAAATGGGTATATTATGAATCAGAAGGGTGATAAAATATGAAAACAGGATATAGAGAAAGAAGAATAGCCACCACAGTGGTTTATCATGTGTTCACCTTTTTGCTGGCATGTGTTATGATATATCCCCTTGTGTGGATGGTGATGAGTTCCTTTAAGAACTCCAATGAAATATTCAGGACTGCTGCAAAACTGCTGCCTGATAAATTTTCACTTGAAAACTACCGTGTGGGTTGGCAGGGCTTTGCCGGATATGGTTTCAGTACATTTTTTAAGAACTCTTTTATCATTGCAGGCCTTTCCACAGTTGGGGCGGTCGTTTCTTCCGCCGTTATAGGCTATGGATTTGCCCGTATTGATTTTAAATTTAAAAATTTCTGGTTCGCATGTATGCTGCTTGCCATGATGCTACCGTTCCAGATCATCATGATTCCCCAGTATATCATTTTTAACAAAATGGGCTGGGTGGGAAGCTATCTTCCCATCATTGTACCTCAGTTTTTTGGCCAGGGCTTTTTCATTTTCTTAAATGTACAGTTTATAAAGGGAATCCCCATTGATTTAGATGAAGCTGCCAGAATGGATGGATGTACCATATACTCCATTTTCATAAGGATCATCCTTCCTCTTATTAAACCGTCTCTGGTGACTAGCGCCATTTTCTCCTTTATGTGGAGATGGGATGATTTTATGACGGCTCTGCTTTTCTTAAGCGATCCAATGAAATACCCGGTCAGCTATGCATTAAAGATGTTTTCCGACCCAACAGCCGGTTCAGACTGGGGCGCGATGTTTGCAATGGCAACCTTTTCCCTGATTCCTATTTTTCTGATTTTCCTGACCATGCAGAAATATCTGGTAGAAGGAATAGCCTCCACAGGAATCAAGGGTTAAAACAGATTTTAGGCAGGAAAACCGCTCAGTGGTTTTCCTGCCTGTTTTAATGGTGATAAATTATCACTGGACATCAGTTGATTAATGTTCTCGTTTATCCGATTGCCCAAAGACAGGGAATATTTTATAATGCATTGGCTGGTTTAAACGGTAAAGATACCTTTGCCGGATGATCTTCGGAAGGTAATGCTGCACAGG
Source organism: Hungatella sp. UBA3147 (assembly GCA_002365025.1). Lineage (GTDB taxonomy): Bacteria > Bacillota > Clostridia > Lachnospirales > Lachnospiraceae > Lacrimispora. The sequence goes on from DEYX01000348.1 coordinate 56,671, forward strand.
ATTCTTCCAAGGAACAAATTGGTGCGGTCATAGAAAATAATAACTGGTACCATCTGCCGGAAAAAGGGCAGGAGAAAACAACTGAGTATAGGAATCCGTCGGTTTCATAGAGTAATCTTGTTTTTTATACTTCAAAAAATGGAGGAAGCCGACAGGAGGGGGAATCCTGTCGGCTGAGTATGAAAATATGTATATGAAAGGTCTCTCTGGCCTGTTTACAGGTATTAATATACGGTGGAAATGTGTTGAGAATTTGTTGGAAATGTGAAGAAAATGTGAAAGGAGAGAATAAAATAAAAATGGAGCACCGCAGGATTGGGGAAATACGGCACTCCAAAGAAGAGTTATATAAATTATAGCGCAAATAATCGGTTAAGTAAAGGGAAATAAGTAAATTTTTATAGATTATCCGATTATATTTTGTAAATACATCATAAATTACAATATAAAATACAAATATGCACATTACTCCGCTATTGCCATTTTATTCCCAGGATTGCGGCAGATTCTTCTGCTCATATTGGTACCTCTTCTGCATAAAATATATCATATGCTTCATTTGAAACAGGCAGGAGGCCGCAATATGGAAAAAATACTGGATAATCGGTATTATGATCTTATCATAAGTAATGCCATGGTCCCATCTTATAATACTGGTGATAATATTACCACGCTGAATGATATGAATTCCTTACTGCATATACCAAAGGATCAGATGGAGCCCTGTGATCTTGGGTTATATCCCTATCATTTCTTTCCGACTCTATATACCCTGGAGTCATCGGTCAGCATTGAGAAATCCGGTATAGGATCTGTTCAAAGGACTCCTGGCCTTGGTCTGATTGGGAGAGGGGTAATTGTTGGCATTGTGGATACTGGTATTGATTACCGCCATCCTGCTTTTAAGTATAATGACAGAACAACCAGAATCCTTTCTATATGGGATCAGACTCAGGTGGGAAGCACGCCTCCAAGAGGATTTACTTTCGGTGCCGAATATACCAAAGAACTGATTAATTTTGCGTTAATTTCTGAAAATCCTCTTTCGATTGTTCCCACAGTTGATACCGTACGTCACGGAACAGCCATTGCAAGCATTATTGCCGGAAGGCCTAATGATGATTATAACTTCAGCGGTGTTGTTCCTGAAGCAGATTTTTTGGTAGTAAAACTTAAAACGGCAAAGGATAACTTAAAGAAACTGTTCTTTGTTCCGGATAATGCTTTGTGCTATCAGGAATCAGACATCATCCTTGGAATCCGGTATTTGGTTACTACTGCTCAAAGGCTGAACCGGCCTCTGGTCATATGCATTGCACTTGGAAGCAGTCAGGGAGGGCACGACGGGCGGGGGGCTTCCACCGCTTACCTGGATTATCTGGTACAGCTGCCAAGAATCGGTGTGACCATTGCTGCCGGAAATGAAGGCAATAACGGAAGACATTTTTTTAACAACACTCAGACCTCCCCTTATATAGATACCTTCCAGTTAAACGTAGGAATCAATGATAAGGGATTTTCCATGGAAATCTGGCCTTACATACCTTCCAGGCTTTTTATAGAGATCACCGCTCCAACCTGGGAGTCCTCCCAGATTATTTATCCTTCCTTTTCAGATTGCAAAAAAATTGTATTTCAATCCGTGGACAGCATTGTCTGGGTGAACAATATTATTTTTGAAGAGGAAACCGGAGATCAGCTGATTTTGGTGCGTTTTCAAAATGTAGTTGCCGGAATCTGGAGTATCAGGGTAGGCAGCACTGAAAATGAAGGTTTTTCCTATCATGCCTGGCTGCCCTCCGGTAATCTCATATCAAATGAGACCTTTTTCTTAAACTCCAATCCTGATACAACCATAACCGCCCAGGGAGATGCCATACATCCTCTGACCGTTACGGCCTATAATCAGCTGGATGGAAATATATTGAGTGAATCAAGCAGAGGATATACCAGATTGGGGCTTGTAAAGCCTGATTTGGGTGCTCCCGGCTACCAGCTTCCCTGTGCACTTCCTGACTTTCGATATGGAAATGCGACCGGTACCGGAGCTGCGGCTGCCCATGCGGCTGGGGTAGCAGCCATGAGCATGGAATGGGCCTACAATAAGGGAAACTATACATCCGTTACCGGATATCAGGTCAACCGCTTGCTGATTCGCGGGGCAAGACGGAATCCTGAGATTATTTATCCCAACAATATATGGGGATATGGGCAGCTGGATGCGGCAAATATGTTCAGGCAGCTGACATCAAATTAAGATTAAAACCTTCAGGCTGGATAGAGTTCTCGCTACAGCAGCATTTACAGCAATCACCCAGGGTATCCTGGTCGCCGGACTGAGTACGTATGTTGATCAGCTAATGAAACAACCTGGTAAAAAAATAATGAGAAGCCGTAGTGACAGGGGTCTGGGATCTTCCCGGGCCCTTATCATATGACGAATAGATCAAAAATGGCGGGTTTTCAAAAACCCAGCCCGCCTATTTCCGATTTTTTAATTCTTTTCGAATCCTGGGTTCAATCCCTCTGCGTTCCATTTCAGCCATGATGTTTTCAAATTCTCCGGGAGGAGCAGAAGGGGGGATTATATCCCTGCTGGCAGCCTCTAACCGGTTGAATTCTTCCTCCAAGCTTTTTTCAAGTTTTTTATTCCAGTGTCTCATATGATCACCTCCCAGAAAATTATATAACAGTTGTAAAGCACCTTTTATATAATGTTCCGGACATATGACTGAAATTCAGTTTTTTTTTTGACTCTAATTGTTTTCCATTCCAGTCAATCGGATATTCGCAATCCCCGATCCTGCCTGATGAGGTTAAATACTGGTAAGCTGCATGAACATATTGTTCACATTCACCTGACCGTATCCCCATACGTTATTTGGATAGGTGTATGAGCTTGCGCGCATTGCCCCTCTCATCATCAGCCGGCTGACATCGACTCCATTCATTGTTTTGTAATGTTCCTTGACAATGGCCCACTCAAAGGCCATGGCAATGATGCCGGCCACGTGGGCAGCAGCAGCCCCTGTTCCTGTAACAGAGCCATAACCATTTCCGGGGACCGCACAGGTAAGCTGATAACCAGGAGCGGCAATATCCGGTTTAATAAGGCCGGCTCTTGTATAGCCTCTGCTTGAT